>CAZDUD010000005.1:0-69038 GCA_964508485.1 uncultured Hyphomicrobium sp.
TCGACCAAGTGCGGACGTCGGCACATCTTTCGAAAGGCCCGGCGAACTCCCGCCGGGCCTTTTTTCGTTTCCGGTGCTCTGGGTGGATTTGTGGCCCGACTGTCTGGACCGGGGGCGCTTAAGGTCTTATGAGAGGGGCGCGGCGTCGGCCCCTGGCGGGTTCTCGGCGGGACTGCGCCGGATGCACTTTCCACCACGTCGCTCAGACAAGCCGCCAGAACCGCGAAAGCCTCAACCCCATGAACCATCCCGGTTTCTTCGACATCGCCGGGCCTTTCACGCTGGCCGAGATCGCCGCGGCAACGGGCTCCGAGGTCCAGGACGCGGCTGCAGCCGGCGGGCGGACACTTGCGGGGGTTCAACCGCTCTCCGAGGCTTCTCCCGACTACCTCTCTTTTTTCGAGAACCGCAAGTATCTGCCGCTGCTCCTCGAGACCAAAGCCGGAGGCTGTCTCGTTTCGCCGCAGTTCGCGGATCGCGTGCCGGCGGGGACCGTGGCGCTGGTGACCAAGACCCCTTACCGCGCCTTCGCACAAGCGCTGGCTCTGTTCTATCCGGAGGCCATGCGCTCGAAGGCGGCAGCGGGCAATACGGACGCCCGCATCTCGCCTTCGGCCGTGATCGAGGACGGGGCCGAGATCGAGCCCGGCGCCGTGATCGGGCCGGAGGCCTGCATCGGGCGAGGAACCCGGATCGCCGCGGGGGCCGTGATCGGATACCGGGTCGCCATCGGACGCGACTGCTATATCGGCGCCTGTACCTCGGTGGTGCATGCCCTGGTCGGGGACCGGGTGATCCTGCATGCGGGCGTGCGCATCGGCCAGGACGGCTTCGGCTTCGCCATGGGGCGGGATGGGCACCTCAAAGTGCCGCAGGTCGGGCGCGTCATCATCCAGGACGACGTGGAAATCGGGGCCAATTCTACCGTCGACCGGGGGGCTCTTAAGGATACGATCATCGGAGAAGGCACTAAAATTGATAATCTCGTCCAGATCGGGCACAACGTGGTCATCGGACGGCATTGCGTCATCGTTGGGCAGGTCGGGATTTCAGGCTCGACCGAGCTCGGCGATTTTGTGGTCATGGGCGGCCAATCGGGCGCCGTCGGCCACATCAAGATCGGCACCGGAGCGCAAATCGCCGGCGGCTCTCACCCGAAGGACGATGTTCCGCCGGGAGCTGTCATGGCGGGGACACCCGCGCGACCTTTCAAGCAGTGGGCGCGTGAGGTTGCCGCCGTGTCGCGGCTGACCCGCCGCGGCCCCGACGGTGCGAGCGGCGCCTGATGCTTGAAATCCGGGACTTGGCGTGTCGCGCCGCTGGACAGAATGGAGTGTGATGGGGATGGACGACGCAACGAAGAAATCGCAGACGAAAACAGCGGACATCAACAAGATCCTCAAGTTGCTTCCGCACCGCTATCCCTTCCTGCTCCTCGACCGCATCTACGACATCAACGGCGATGAGACGTGCGTCGGCGTCAAGAACGTGACGATCAACGAGCCGTTCTTCCAGGGCCACTTCCCGCAGTATCCGGTGATGCCGGGCGTACTGATCATCGAGGGCCTCGCACAGACGGCGGGTGCGCTCTGCGTTCACAGCCTCGGCGAGGACTACAAGACGGAGCTCGTCTACTTCATGGGCATCGACAAGGCCAAGTTCCGCAAGCCCGTGCTGCCCGGCGACCAGCTCCACTACCATGTGCGCAAGATCCGCAACCGCGGGCGCGTCTGGCGTTTCTACGGAGAAGCCAAGGTGGACGGGCAGACGGTGGCGGAAGCCGAGATCAGCGCCATGCTCGCCGACACGGCAGAGGCCCGTGCGTTCGCGGCGAGCAAAAATGGCTGAGGGCAAGATCCACCCCACCGCCATTGTCGAAGACGGCGCGCGGCTCGGCGAGGGCGTGACGATCGGACCCTTCTCGGTGGTCGGCGCCGACGTATCGCTCGGCGACGGCGTCACGCTTGCGAGCCACGTGGTCGTCACGGGCCGCACGACGGTCGGTGCGCGCACGCGCATCTTTCCGTTTGCCTCAATCGGCCATCAGCCGCAGGACCTCAAGTACAAGGGCGAGCCGTCGACGCTCGCGATCGGGACCGATTGCCTGATCCGCGAAGGGGTGACGATCAACCCCGGCACCGAGGGCGGCGGCATGACGACGACGGTCGGAAACGCGTGCGCCTTCCTCGCCAACTCTCACATCGGCCACGATTGCCACGTCGGCAACAACGTCATTCTTTCAAACAACGTCATGCTGGCCGGGCATGTGGAAGTCGGCGACTTCGTGATCATCGGCGGAGGCGCCGCCGTCATCCAGTTCGCGCGCGTCGGCCAGCACGCCTTTCTCGGCGGCATGAGCGGCCTCGAGCAGGATCTCATTCCCTACGGCATGGCGCTCGGCAACCGGGCCCATCTCTCGGGTCTCAACATCGTCGGGCTGCAGCGGCGCAACTTCTCGCGCAGCGAGATCCACGACCTGAGGCGCGCCTACCGGGCGCTGTTCGCGCAGGAGGGGACCTTGCTCGAGCGCGTCGCGGACGTCGCCGAGGAGTTCAAGGATCACCCGACGGTGATGGAGATCGTGGCCTTCATCAAGGCCGGGGGCAAGCGCTCCATGTGCACGCCGAAAAACGGCGCGGACGCATAACTCCGCGGAGCTTCAATTTTATTCGCTGCTGCCACCACCCGCGGCACCGCTCGAGAAGCGCGTTTTCGTCGCCGCGTGCTGCGAGATCCTGGAGAAATAGTCCTTGTCGTCGCCGATGGTCAGGGTCGGCGAGCAGTTCGGCGTGCAGCTGTAGGATTCGCGCTCCGCTCCCTTGGACAGGTTCACGGTGCGCACGTCGTCGCGCGTGACGACGACGCGCTGATCCTGGATGATGTTGCGCTCCGCATCGAGCGCGATGATGTTGGTCACGCCGAACGTCTTGCCGGTCACGACGAGCAGGTCGCCGCCTTGGATCTCCACGTCGGCGATCGACGGGTTGCCGATGATGATGCTTGAAACAGGGCGCGGCAGACGAAGGAGCTGGGACTGGTCGTAGACGACGACGAGGTCGGCGGCTTTCGCGTTTCCAGAGAGGACAAGCGCGGCCAGAACGAGCATCGCGCCGGTCACCAGCGCGGCTTGCTGACGAAGGTCGAGGCGGCGCACGGAAACAGCTTTTGCGGGCACGACGGCCACTCCTGTCGCTGGTTGTTGCAGCTTCCATTTGCAGCCGATTGGGTAAACGAAGCCCTAACGCGTGCGCCCGAACGGCACCCGCGCGCCGGAACCCGGTCGCGACTGATGCGTTTTCATCGGGATCTGCCGTTTCGCAAAAGGAAGCGCCCTGATGCACCGCAACACGCTGCTGTTCATCCTCGCAGCCGTCGTTCTTCTCGGCGGTGCGATGATCGTTGCCCAGACCTCCACGACGCGGACACCGCTCTCCAACGAGGACGCGACACGCATTGAAGCGCCCGGCACGACCGTCGAGCGCGATCGTGAAAGGACTCGCATTCAGGCTCCTGGTGTCGACATCACCGTGCCGCGCGACAAGAACGGAGACTGACGACGTCGGGATTTGTTACGGGGGATCGTTGACCGATAGCCGCTCAATTGTCGTTCCTCTGAATTGCGACTTACCGTATTCTTCTTATTACGCATGGTCTCTGGAGGGTCGGTCCCGTGTCGTCTCTCGAGCTTTTGTTTCCGACCGGATCCCTCGCCTATCTCGAGGTTGCGCTTCGTCTTGTGCTTGCGATCCTTCTCGCGGGGTTGCTCGGCTGGGACCGTGAGAGCAAGGACCGCCCTGCGGGCCTGCGGACCTACATGCTGGTCGCGCTCGCGGCTGCTGTTTTCACCGTGCTGACGTTCGAGATCTACGAGACCGTCAATGCTGCGCATCCCGGCGTAAACTCCGATCCGATCCGTATCATCGAAGCGGTGACGGCCGGCGTCGCGTTTCTTGCCGCGGGCACCATCATCCAGGGACGGGACTCCGTTCGCGGCCTTACGACGGGAGCCGGCATGTGGATGGCGGGCGCGCTCGGCGTTGCCGTCGGCGCGGGTCACTACGTTCTCGCAATCCTCGCGGCCCTGCTCTCGTTCGCGATCCTGAGACTTCTTTCACTGCTCCAGGTCGATCCCAAGGACGCGCGGCCTACGCTCATCGACGAGAGCGAAGAAAGCGAAGGCAGCGGCTAGCGGCGTCGAACTCTGCGCGTCTCAGGGTTGCGTGCGCCTCGGCCTCCTCGTCGCGTCCCCATTGCTCGCGCTGCCATGCCTCATCGACGGTCGATGCGCGCCAAGCCTCGTCCGCCGACAGCAGGCCCTGCCAGTGGGCAATGGCGAGCAGTGCCGAGCCGCTGATGGTCGTCAACACGTGTAGCGCCGCGAGGCTCAGCGGATCGACGTCGGCCAGCGTGCGCCTCACGGCGTCCAGGGCTTCCGGCGGCTGCGCGATCGGCATCAGGCCCGCGCGCAGCACGAACTCCGCGCCGAGCTCGCGCCTGGCCCAGGCGAGGATCGGGTTCCACGCGTCCGCCTGGCGCCGGACGAGCGCGTCGGGGCTTTCGGCGCGATAGCAGATGAGGTCGCTGCCGGCGAAGGCTGCGATGTCGTCGGCGACCTCGCGGGCATGCTCCTCGACGGCGTCGATGGACGAGTTGACGATGCGCGTCAGCGGCATGGTGCCGGGGTCGATGTGCTCGCCCTGCGCGTCCCACTCGGCTGCGATGGCGGCTGCGAGATCGGCGGTCGGCACGATCATCTCGCGCTTTCCGGGCGTGCGGATCCCGCGACCGTCGAGGGTTACGGCAAAGCCGCCGTCGCGCTCCTTGACGGCCGCTTCCTTGTAGAACCGCTTCGGCAGCACGCGCAGCGCGTCCTTGGCCGGTATCCTCGGCGCGTCAGGCTTCCCGTTCGGGCTGTCGCCGTCGCGCGTCATGCTATGAGCCGCCGGAACATCATCTGCTCAAGCGCCTGCTCGAGCGCGGCGCAATCGTCGGAGACGTAATGCGCGCCTGCGGCTCGCAATGCGTCGCTCGGGTGGTAGCCCCAGCTCACGCCGATGGATGCAGCGCCAGCGCCCAGCGCCATCTCGATATCGTAGGTGGTGTCGCCGATCATCACAGTGTCGGCGGGCGCCGCGCCGGTCTCGTCCATCGCCGCCAGCACCATCGACGGATGTGGCTTCGACGGATGCGTATCGGCGGTCTGGATCGTGGCGAAGAAGCGGGCGAGCCCTTCCCGCTCGAGCACGGCGTCGACGCCGCGGCGGGATTTTCCGGTTGCGATGCCGAGCGCGACGTCGTCGCGGGCGGCCAAGCGCTCCAGCGTCGCACGCACGCCGTCGTAAAGCGGCTCGAAGTGATCCGGGCGACGGCGTCGCGCTGCGAACGCGGCCTTGTAGGCGTCCGCCAGCCGGTCCACCTGCGCGAGGTCACTGCCGTCCGGCACGAGGCGCGCGACCGCGATGTCGAGCGACAGGCCGACGACACCGATGACCGTCTCGCGCGGCGGCGCGGTGAGCCCTTCGGACAGGAAGGCGTCACCCATGGCCGCGACGATCGCGTGCTGGCTGTCGACCAGCGTGCCGTCGCAATCGAAGATGACGAGCTTCGGGGACGCTTGAGTCATCCGTCGTCCTTGTCGAAGCGGCGCGGATCGAGTCCGAGCAGATCCCACGTCGTTAGCATGTGCGGCGGGAGCGGCGCCGTAACGTCGATTTTCGCCTTGCCTGCGGGATGGGGAATGACGAGGCGGCGCGCGTGCAGATGCAGCTTCGGCTCGATGTTCTCAGCGGGCAGATCCATGCCGCCCTCGTATTTGTTATCGCCGACGATCGGGTGGCCGATGATCTCCATGTGGGCGCGGAGCTGGTGCTGACGCCCCGTGACCGGCTTCAGGGACACCCAGGCCGCCTTGTGGGCTACGCGATCCACCACCGAATAATGCGTCGTCGCGTGCATGGCCTCCTTCTGCTCGCCGGGGCGCGCCTTGCGGACGCGGTCGCCGTCGGGCCCGGTGCCTTTGACGAGCGCGACCTCGACCTTACCCTGCGGCGGCTTCGGCACGCCCTTCACGAGCGCCCAGTACGTCTTCGCGGCGGATCGCGTCTGGAAGATGCGGCCGAGCTTCGCCGCGGCGGCGCGGTGTTTGGCGACGAGCAGCACGCCGGTCGTGTCACGGTCGAGGCGGTGCACGAGGCGCGGACGATCGCCGAAGCGGTCGGCCATGCCGGCGAGCATGCCATCGATGTGGCGGCGCGTGCCGGTGCCGCCCTGCACGGCGATGCCGAACGGCTTGTTGAGCACGAGCACGTCGTCGTCCTCGAACAGGATCATGCTCTCGATCAGGTCGCGGTCGGCCTTCGAAGCGGATGGCGCTCCCGCGGCTTTGGCGGCGGGGCTTCCTTCGCGCGGGGTGCGGGCGGCTTTGGGCACGCGGATCTGAGCGCCTGCCTCGAGACGCGCATTGGCCTCAACGCGCTTGGCGTTCACGCGCACCTGGCCGGAGCGCAGGAGCTTCTGCAGGTAGCCGTGCGTGATCTCGGGGAAGTGCACGCGAAACCAGCGGTCGAGGCGCATGCCGGCCTCGCGCTCGGCGACCTCGATCGTTTCAACGCGCTCGCTCACGCGATCCGTCATTGCCTACCCATGGAGCCATTGGACGGCTGTACTTGAGGCTCCCCGGCGGCCGGGTCAAGATGCGTTCCGCCTCAGGCGACATTCCCGCCTTGCGAGACAGCTCAATTGGGGCGCTCTCCGCCGCGCAGGGGTCCGCCGATCACCCAGCCGATGGTCCAGCCGACGATCAGGCCCGCCAGATTGACCAGCATGAACACGAGCTGGTTAATGTTCTCGGCCTCATCGGAGCTCTCGAACTTGAATTGCAGCGCCGCCCAGTCGGCGACGGGACCGCTCAGGAAGTGCATCGCCAGCGCCGCACCGACGATCGCGAAAATGATGGCAACGAGATAGCGCATTCGAACCTCCGGCGGCTTCCGGCCTTGATTGAGAGATCTGCGCGCCCTATGGCGCGGCGCAGACGTTCTATTTCACTTCCCAGAACCAGATCTCGCCGGCCCCGGCATAGTTCGAGTAGTAGCCGAGCCACGAGAACCACTCCATCAGCCATTTCGCCGAGGAGCGGTAGCCGTTCCAGACGTCGATGTGGTCGCCGGTCGGGCGGCCCGAGTCCGTGGAGCGGCGCCAGTAGTCCTGGATGTAGATGATGCCCGTGCGCCCGAAGATCTTCGGGTAGAACTCAGCCGCATCGGCGCCGCTATACTTCTCGGTTGGACCGATCCCGGCGATGCTGGCACGGGCGATGCCGTTGGCGAGCTGGCTCGCGTTGATGAAATGCATCTCGTCGCGGGGATGGACCGAGCAGTGGGAGATGCCGGAAAGCTGCGACGGCTGCACGCCGGCCCGGCGCAGCGCGACGCCCATCCGGATGGCGCACTGGTTCGAGAATACGGGGAAGCCGAGAAGGACCTGCTTCCCTTCCAGATTGGTCAGGTTGTGAGGTGCGATGCACGGCGTCATCACGCTCTCGTTGATCGGATGCCCGCGCCATAGATCTTTGAATTCAATCATGAAACGCTTCCCTACATCGATCCGCCCGTACGCGCGGCCGGTGCCCCCGGACCCCTCCCGTTGAGCGCGCCACGGACTATATGCGGAGGCAATGGGGTTGGCCAGACGGGGAGCCGGCGGTTGCCGATATTTCGGCGCGGGCGTGTGACTTCCGTTGGCCAGCCGGTCCCATGCCACCCACAAAGTAATAGGGTGTGGTACTCAGGCGCGCCAACTTCGGCCAGGGAAGCGCATGTGAAACCAAAAACCGTCACGGTCAACGACCGCATGCAGCGCAACTACCGGTATCAGCTCACCCAGGCGCCTGGCCGAGGGTTCGATCCGGAGTTCCGTCCCGATCTCACGCCCGCCGAAATGCTGCAGCTCGGCGTCTTCGGCGGCAAGTACATGACCGATTGCAGAAACGAGTTTCCCAAGAGCTGGTTCGCGCGCGCCAAGCTCTCGCCCGACGGCCGCGACCCGACGCTCAATTTCTTCGGTGTCGACGCGAGCCAGCCGTTGTCCGAGTGGCGGCGAAAGGGGTGGATCCACGCCGACGATCCGCGCGGCTGGTTCCAATGGTATTGCCGCTATTACATGGGCCGTCGCATGCCGGACGAGGACGCGCGCCAGATCGGGCGATGGAAGGCCATCCGCCGCCACGTGAGGCAGATCGAGCGCAACTGCGAGCCTGGCGATATTTTCTGCCGCAGACGCCAGCGCCAGGCGCTGCTGCACTGGGCCTACGACAGCCGCAAGATCTAGGCTGTGGCAGCGGGCATGCCCAAGCGGCTCGCGGCCGGTAGGCCCGAGGGTTTGAGCCGAGGGTGCGGAGCGGCGCGAGCGCCGCGAATTGAGTTGTTTGAGCGGTGCACACTTTTTTCGCGCGCCTCCGGCACGACCGTCGCTCCGCGCAGGATTTTTAGCGCCTCTCGCACTTACCCGTTTCCGATGGCCCGGGCGTTGCTGCCGGGGCGGCGTGAGCGTGCCTCGAGGGCGAGGTTCCTACCATGCTTGCGCATGGGTACTGACGCCCGTCTGCGTCACCTTGCTTGCGCGCCTTCGGCACGACGGCTGCGTTGCCGACGGCCGACTTTTTTGCTTGCGCGCCTCCCGCACGACCTCCCCACCTCCACGCGACCAGCGACGCCTCGCGAAGGTCATGCTGGAAGCATGCCTCCGGCATGACCCTCGTGTCGAGACGGGCTGAGGGTAGGATAGTGGCGTGGGAGGAAGCGGGGATAAGGTTGAGTTAGGGCCGCTTGTGACCCGGAGCGGTTGTTAAGTGACGCAATAGTCGAGATTTAGCCATTCACATTCAAAGGCTAATCAGCCGAACGGCCACGATCTGGAGCCTTGCTTCGCGGCGCCCACGGCTGGCACAGCGCAACTGTCGTACTGCCGTTATAAAGAGCATCGACTGATACTCGCCGTCGATAAGTGCAACGGCGAGTAGCCGCCAACGCGCGACACCAAGATATTGATCTGGAAATTTATGAATGCTTAGTTCGCGGCGGGGACAGCGCACCTGCTGCCGGATCGTGACGAGCATGCCGAGAGGTGGCGTTGTTTAAAGTACGGGGAGGTAAACATGCATCATGACACCATTCTGAGTAGCGTGGCTGCTGCGGTGTTCGGCCTTGGCCTCGGTTCCGTGGCCTTGGCCCAGGAAACCGACACCACGCTCAATGCGTTCACAACCGTCAAACTGGAAATCAAAGACGGCACGAACACCACGCGTGGTTGCAAGGCGGTCTATGGCGGCACGTACAGCCCGTCCAACCCGAGTTCCAACCCCTTCCAGCTCGTGGTCGAAATCGATCCCGGGTGGCATGCGGTAGATATCCCCACGACGTCCACTGTCAAGAATGCCAAAGTCACGTTCAAGACCGGCAGCGGCGAAGAGGAACATACCTTCAGCGCGACGCAGCAGCGCGACGATAACTTGATCGCGTCCAAGTTCGTTCGCATCGTGAACCAGAGTGATTTGGTCGATGAGCTAGCCGACGTGACTGGAAATCTTCGCGTCGCCGTCGAGGGTGATCCGATCGAATACACCTACAATGTCGGTCAGATGGGGCTGATGTTTGCCGCGCTCGAAAAATGCATCGATTCACTCGGCCCGGGAGCCTCGTGCGAGATCGCTGGCCCGCAGACCCCGCGCGACATCGCTGACAAGCGGGGCGAACATCGCATCACCTTCGGCTTTGCTCCCGAGGTCGCGAGCCTCAACTTGTGCAACATCCACTTCCACGCGACGGCCGAGCACAAAGGGCCGGGCTTCAGCGTGAAGGCTCCAGGCGAGGGGGGCTACCTATGCACTCCGGTCACGCTGACCGAGGCAGAGTTGACGGAGCCTGCCGAGGAGGGATGTGAGGTGGAGCCCGGCCAGAGCAAGCTGAAACCCGGCGACACCATCGAAGTGCACTGGGTCTACACGTCGTGCGACGTGAAGCCGGGCAAGGGACTGGACTCCTGCTCGTCGAAGAGCTGCGCCAATCCGGCGTTGCGCGTCGAGTCGCAGGTATTCATGCTGGTCAACGATCCGAACTCGGCCAAGTTTAGCGACTACGACTATGCGGGCGAGGCCAACACCGCAGGTCTTCACCAAGCCAAGGCGTTGCCGGCCGCGACGGGTGCCGTACTGTTCCGCGGCTCAACCACGGGGCGGAAGTACAACGACAAGGGCTGCTCGCCCTATCAGGCGACGTGGAACGTGCGTCCCGCCTGCGCCAAGCTCGACATCAACTCGCTCAACACCTGGTGCAAGGACAACGCCTTCAAGGAAAAGGGCGGCCACGATGTCCGCGAGTTGGTGACGGAGGTCAAGCGGCTCGATCCGATCGAATGATTGCCCGAACACTATGCGTCAATCGATTGTCCGCTTTCAAGGAATCCAGACCAAGGAACCGAAAGTGACCGAATCGGAAGCCTTTGGCCCTAAGCTGACGCGACCTCACTCACCCCGCTTCTTGCGCAGGCTCTCCCAGTAGGCGAGGCGCTTGGCGATCTCGCGTTCGAAGCCGCGCTCGGGCGGATCGTAGAACTTCGGGCGGCGCTTGAATTCGTCGGGGAAATAGTTCTGTCCGGAGAAGGCGTCCGGCTGGTCGTGGTCGTAGAGGTAGCCATCGCCATAGCCTTCGTCCTCCATGAGCTTGGTCGGCGCGTTGAGGATGATCTTCGGCGGCGCGAGGGAGCCGTGCTCCTTGGCGGCGCGCATGGCGGCTTTGTAGGCGACGTAGTTGGCGTTCGACTTCGGCGCGGTGGCGACGTAGATCACGGCCTCGGCCAGCGCAAGCTCGCCCTCGGGGCTGCCGAGGAAATCGAACGCATCCTTGGCCGCATTGGCGACCACGAGCGCCTGCGGGTCGGCTAGACCGATGTCCTCCACCGCCATGCGCACGATGCGGCGTGCGAGGAAGAGGCGGTCCTCGCCGCCGTCGAGCATGCGGCAGAAATAATAGAGCGCGGCATCCGGGTCCGAGCCGCGCACCGCCTTGTGCAGCGCCGAGATCAGGTTGTAATGGCCTTCGCGGCTCTTGTCGTAGAGCGGGGCACGCCGCTGCACGAGCTTGACGAGGGCTGCGCGGTCGAGCGACTTCGCGCCCGGCTTCACGCTCGCGAAGACCTCCTCGGCGAGGTTCAGGATGGAGCGGCCATCACCGTCAGCCATTCCCTTCAATGCCTCGCGGGCATCCGCGTCCAGCGGCAACGGACGCGTTTCCTCCTCCTCGGCGCGCTTCACGAGATCCTCGAGCGCTTCGTCATCGAGACGGTTGAGCGTCAGCACGGAAGCGCGCGACAGCACGGCGGCGTTGATCTCGAACGACGGGTTCTCGGTGGTGGCACCGACGAGCGTGATCGTGCCGTCCTCCGGGTAGGGCAGGAAGCTGTCCTGCTGCGAGCGGTTGAAGCGATGGATCTCGTCGATGAACAGCAGCGTGCCGCGGCCCTGCTCGCGGCGCGCCTTGGCGCGGTCGAACGCTTTGCGCAATTCGGCGACGCCCGAGAAGATCGCCGAGAGCTGCTCGAACTCAAGCTTCGTCTCGTGGGCGAGCAGGCGGGCGATGGTGGTCTTGCCGCAGCCGGGCGGTCCCCACAGGATCAGGCTCGGCAGCCGTCCGCTGGCGAGGAAGCGCGTCAGCGTGCCCTCGGCTCCGACGAGGTGCGGCTGGCCGGCGACCTCCGACAGTTTGGTGGGCCGCAAACGGTCCGCGAGCGGGCGCGGCGCCCCCTTCTCCAAACCCGCGGCTTCGAACAGATTTGTCATGGGGGGATGTTAGCCTGGGATAACAACCTGTCCTAGCCCGGCACCTGCAGGTTGAAGACCTTGTCGCCGCGGCGTACGGCCACGAGCCACATGCGCTGGCGGTTACCAAGCAGCGTGTCAAGGTCGGTCACACTCGCAACCTTCTGCTGGTTTATCTCGACGATGACGTCCCCCGGCTGGAAGCCGAGACGGGCGGCTGTCGAGGCGCGGCGCACCGACACCACGACGATGCCCTCCGCCTCATCAACGCCAAGCTCGTCCGCCACGCCGGGCAGGATATTCGACACGCGTGCGCCGTCGAGCGGATGCTGTCCTGCCAGGTTGCGGACGTCTTCCTTGCCCGGTTGAGGTGCGGCCACCAGTGTCAGCTCGACGGTTTGCGGCTGGGCCTTGCGGATGACACCGACGCTCACGGTGCTGCCGATGCCGCGCGTCGTGAGGCGATAGTGTGCGGCGCGCGCATCTCCCACCTCGAAGCCGTCGATGTTGACGATGACGTCGCCGGCCACGAGACCCGCGCGTGCAGCCGGCCCGTTGTCGGACACGCGCGCGACGACGGCGCCCGCGATGCGGTCGAGGCCGAGGGCGTCCGCCACATCACGCGTCACGGTTTCGAGGCGCGCGCCGAGCCACGGGCGCTCGACCTTGCGCCCCTCGGCGGCGCCCTGCACGTAGAGCCGCACGAGGTTCGAGGGAATCGCGAAGCCGATACCCTGCGAGCCACCCGACTGGGAGAAGATCATCGTATTGATGCCAACGAGCTTGCCCGACATGTCGACCAGTGCGCCGCCGGAGTTGCCTGGGTTGATCGCGGCATCGGTCTGAATGAAGACCTGGGAGTCTGAGTTGCCGATTTCGCTGCGGGCAAGCGCGGAGACGATGCCGCTCGTCACCGTCTGGCCGACGCCGAACGGGTTGCCGATGGCGAGCACCATGTCGCCCACCTCGAGCGAATCGGAATCCTCAAGCTCGAGTGTCGGAAAGCGGTTATCGCCGTTCTCGATCTTGAGGATGGCGATGTCGGTCTTGTCGTCCTGGGTCAGAACCTTGGCGTCGAACTCGCGCTTGTCGGCGAGCGCGACGCGGATTTCGGTCTCACCGCGGCCGCGGACGACATGCGTGTTGGTGACGACGATGCCGTCGGGACTGACGATGACGCCCGAGCCGAGCGAGCTCTGAATGCGTTCCGACGGCTGGCCAAAGGCGTCGCCGAAGAACTGGCGGAAGAAGGGATCGCTGGCGAACGGAGACGAGAACGTCTGCACGCGGCGCTGCACGTAGACGTTGACGACGGCGGGCGCCGCCTTGCGGACGATGGGCGCGAACGAGTATTGCGCGACCTCGCGCGAGGGCGGCACCTCGCGGCGCACCGGCGGCGTCTCCTTCTCCTTCGTGAAGAGGTTGTCCAGGAACTGCGCGCTTGCCACATGCGGGCCAAGGGCCGACGCGGCCAACAAGGCCAGCACGCCGGCTCCCAGAAGAGCGGCAAATTCCTTGATCTTGCGCGGCATTCTTCAGTCCCTGTCCGAGTGTCCCAATTCCTCGCCGGCAGGATATAGGACAGGGACAAGGCTGGCGGAAGGCGTCACGGACGCCCGTCCGCAAGGGGCGGCACCCCTTTCAAAAAAGTAATGTTCAGCGCGACGCGATGGCTGCGCGGTATCGCTCGGGGGACCACAGCTCGCCGGTCGCCTGCTGCCCGGCGTCCGCATAGCTTTGCTGCCGATCGCCAGGATACTGACGGAAGCCATAGCTCCGGCCGTCGGTCTCAAGTTGCGACCGGTCTGCGACCGTCATGCGTGGCCGAACAGGCGGAACGGTGCTTTGGGCGCGTGCGCCGCTGCGGTAGGCCGCCCATTCGCGCGCCGACTGCTCACGCTCCAGGGAAGCGATGTCCGTGCCGCCGCTCCAGGACCGGCTGGCGGCGAATTGGCGCTCGCGTGCGTCACTGCCATCGAGGGGCGCGGGGCCCGCGTAGCGGACGCGCACCTCGCCTGTGCCGCGGCCGCGCAGCCCCAGCGCATCGGCCGACGCCTTGGACAGGTCGATCATGCGATTGCCCACATAGGGACCGCGGTCGTTGACGCGCACAAGGATGGTGCGGTTGTTGGAAAGATTGGTGACATAGGCATAGCTCGGCAGCGGCAGCGTCGGGTGGGCTGCCGTCAGCGCGTGCATGTCGAAGATCTCGCCGTTGGCCGTGTGGCGGCCGTGGAAGTCGCTGCCGTACCAGGAGGCGGTGCCGATGCGATCGTAGTCCGGCTGCTCGCGCGGCTTGTACCAGCGCCCGCCGACCTGATAGGGCTCGCCAACCTTGTAGACGCCACCGCCTTTTTGGATGCGCTCGTTCGGGCCTGCGACGCGGCGGCTTGCGGAGACGCCCCATTTCTCTTCCGGGAACATCGGTGTGCGGGCCGAGGTGAAGCCACTCGATACGCCGCTCTGCGTGCTGGCGCACCCGCCGAGAGCCGCAATCGCGACGCTTGCCGCAAGGGCCGTGACGAGGGCTCCGGAGCCCGATCGGATATGGGTGCTCGAAACCCGAGGCGCGCGTGCGCCTTCGCTGTCAATACGCGACATAGAACGCCATCCCACGGGCCCCGTTTGCGGAGCCTCAACCTGCCTAGCTGCTCGGGGCGCCGCTTTTGCGCGGTCTTTCCCATTGAGCCCCGGCAGGATGGCAGAGAGCGATTGCGATCCCGTTAAGTGCTTCTGTCGTTGACCTATTTTACGGGGTGGTAACCAGTTCTTGAGAGCCAAGTGCGGACTGTGTAGGTTCCAGCGCCTTCGCGCCGCACGTGCTGTGCCGCGGGGTGCTCCGGAGGGATGGTCGAGTGGTTTAAGGCACCGGTCTTGAAAACCGGCGTGGGTGCAAGCCCACCGTGGGTTCGAATCCCACTCCCTCCGCCATATTTGTTTGATTTTTTTGTGTTTTTCTTTCTTCTTAAGAGCCACCCCAACATTTCGCCCAATACAATTCTTGCCTTGGCCGAGCGCCTTGGCCAATTCCTCGTCGAAGCGGTGACGCGCGGGTGCCGTCGCCCCGGTTGTGAACGCCGAGTTCTCTACGGTCTCTGTTGGCTTCCGGCATCTTGCATATGAAAGGAGACCTCCGTGCCAACCTATCGCTTCTTGTGAGACGGCGTTGGTTGGGCGTCGCTCTGTTTTCTCACCGCAGCCACATGGGCGAGGAGTACGCGCTCGATATAGGCCGACAGCTTCCGGCCGTCAGCATCAGCTAGACGCTGCAATTCAGCTCGAAGCTCTGATGTTAGGCGGACGTTGACGGAAGTGTCCTTTTTCATTGCCGCCGCTGTACGGCGACGGCGTTGACTTCACAAGGCGCCGCGATGTACAACATTGCTTCACATTGTGCAACATCCATTCATGGAGGTTATTGTGAGGCGTGTTCTCTTGGCATTGTCATTACTTGGACTTGCTGCCGTCACCGCTCAGGCTGGCAGTTCGCTCGTTTCGAAAGAGCGTCCAACGTCAACACCGTTGGTCTCGCCGGCAAACTTCAAGTGCGGATTGCGCCCTCTTCCTCCCATCGGGTGTCAGGTGGGAGCCTGTGTGTGTGACTCGGCAGGCAGGTCTTGCCAGTGGACGTTCATCTGCAACTAAGAAATAGCGGGCCGCTCGTTGTGGAGCGGCCCCGATGCTTTGCACAGGGACAGACAATGAAGCTCAGTGTCAACTGGAAGGGGCTTCTAGTCGGCGTCGCGTGGGCTGCCGTCTATGCGGCTTACGCGGCCAGCCGCAGCATGAATCACCATGACGGAACCGTAGGCCTCTGGGTGTTCGGGATCTGCCTCGCTGTCTTCCTGTGGCCGGTTCTTCGTGACCTCGCAAAGGTCTTGCGTTGGAAACCGAGGCCGAACCATCGGCGCCGCGAAAGCTCGCTCGAACATCGCCCTGCCGAAAAAGTTCGCTCATCGATGCTGACGGGACGCCGTAGCACCGGGGAAGATGGTGCTATGTAGTGATTTGCCCCCCGTCTTTTATCCGGGGCAACTGGAATCCGGTCGTCATTGAACGCTCCCGATGAGCGTCCTTCAAGCTCTTCGTTCTGCTGCCAGCGTGCTGCGTAGCCGGCCAGCGTCAGCCAGCCGAGTTTCGAGTGCGGGCGATGGCGGCTGTAGTCGTGGCGCTATTGTTCGCCGTCAGGACCTAGCGGACAGATTGAGCTGATTGCGTAACGAAGAGCGTCGCACGTCATCAGAGGCGACTTCTTCCCATTCGCTCAGTTGCCCGGATATTGGAACGGCTTGTCGGAGGCCCCTCCGCGACACCGCCCCGCGCGACGCTCAAGGAGCATCTGTGGGTAGAATGAGACGACAGTGTCGCCGCGCCGGTTCTCTCCCACCGCGCCGACAACGAGGAGACCCCAGTCCGGGCGTGAGATCTCGATCTTGCGCTCGGCCCAAGCACGAAACGTAATCGTCTCGCCCAGGCCAACAGGTAAGTGCCACCGCAGGTGCTTCACTCCCACGGCGGGTCCGAGCAGAGGAACGGGCTTAGCCTCCCGGCGAAGTCGCGCAGCCTGGTGCTCGTAGTAGCGCACGATGCAGTGCATCCATACCGCTGTTACATGCCACGCGAGCGCCGTCTCGCGGCCACCGTATGCAATGCCCGAATGGATGGTTTCATCGTACGCGCTTCCGGGCCCGTAACGTGCCCGGAAATCGGCGATCCTATCCATCGTGAAGGCGTACTCGCCGAGCTCGATCTCGTCCCCGGGTGCGACATCCTCAAAGTACTTGATAGCGTGATCGCCGGGTCGGGGGAGCACGCGCGCTGCCCGCCCTTTGCGTATTGGGCAGTCTTGCGGAATCTCGCGACGGGGATCTGTTGGCGGCGCGATCAGACAGCTCATCCGCCACTGCATCACGACCTCCCCGTGCTGATTGCGCACCCCGATGTCTGCTCCTCTGACCCTCGCTCCGCTACCGCAGGAACAGGCGGCCTCCCGGGACCAGCGGATCCTGCCGGTCAAGACGTCGCCCGGACGTACGGGCTTCAGCCAGATGATGTCATCGAGACCCGCAGTTTCCAAAACGCCCGAGTGACGAGCGATCGCCTCCTCGAGCAGACGCATGATGAGCGTGCATGTATGCCATCCGGACGCCGACAACCCGCCAAGCAGCGTCGCACGCGCAGCCTCCTCATCGGTGTGGAACGGCTGAGCGTCGAACTCGGAGGCGAAACGGACGATGTCATTCTGCGAAACATCTACACTGCCGAGATCGAGCTGCCCGCCGGTTTGGATGTCATCCCAAAACGACCCAGACATAGGGCTTCTCCCAAGAGATCACGAATTTTTTCGCTCTATAGGAGGAGCCAAAGGGCCGCTCGGCACTTAACAAACGTCAAGCCGCCCGCAGAGAAGGTGCTGTCTCCATGTCTCATCCACGGCCTCATTCAAGGGCACCATGCGCACCCAGAACGGCCCCTGCCAGTGTCGCGAGGCTGAGCGCGAGGAGAAGCCAATGAAGCCGCACCACGAGGCAGAATGTGCCGTCGGGATCGATTGCCGCGCGCTTGTGGAACCAACGGTGAAGAAAAAGAGGCTCGGCGATAAACAAGACGAAAGTGAAAATCACCCAGGTCCCGACCATGGCATGCATCCACCAAAAGGCCGGATCGAGAAAGCGGTCAAATGCAGAAAGCCGCCACGTCATGTAGAAACCTGTAAGGCCGGCAACGGCCGTCGAGATTCGCGCCTGCCGGCCGAAGCGGCCCTCGATGACCTCGAACATCCGCAGACGCTCGGAAGCCTCAGCCAGGCGATCGATGGCGGGCAGGATAACAGCAGTCACCATGGCGACGCCGCCAATCCAATGGACGATGGCAAGAACGTGGAAGGCGCGCGCGGCAGTAAGGTCGTCCATTTTTCGGGCCCGATCGAATAACGGATCACTTCCCCAATAGATGGCGCACGGAGAGGGCCCGCCAATATTGACCAATGTCAGGTCAGCCCTACGGCATTAGCCAGATATCTGGCTGCCAAATCAGCCTAATTCGGCGTAAGCTTATATCTTGCATGGCACGCTGTGCAGTTTGCGAGGATATCGCCGAGCTGCATCAACATTTGAGATTTGGATGCGCCCGCGGCGGCAGAGCGGGAGAGGGCATCGAATTTCTGATGTGTGTCCATACTGAGCATAAGGAACTCTGGCGGCAGACGAACCACAACTGAAGCTGGGACCGCGCTCAACATCCCCACCCCACCGCTTTTTGCGCTCTCTGATACGGCGACACGCTTGTTGTGGGGCAATGCTTCGACGATCCCTTGAACGCTTGCGAGATAGCGCTGCATGCCCTGACGCAGATGCTCGCCCTCCTTAACGGAGAGCCGGATAGCGACGCGCTCCTCGGAACCACGAAGAGAGCTGTTGAGTTGATTACCGCAGGCCCCCAGGACAAGACACGTCGCGAACATGATCACGGCGCACCGGCTCGTCGGTATTACAACTGGCGAGAGGTCTGCAACTATTTGCAGGGTCGGGCTTCGACGGCGCATCCCCACCCACTTCCAGCTTCTTCACATTTAACCGATTTGCTCGCGGCACGCGAAAACCTTGCCCAGTCGCTTCCATATTCGAGGTCCACAAACCCCGACCAGGATGCGATTGCCTCGACCTCGGCGGCCTTGCGGGTCCGGACGCCGGAGCTGCTGCCGTAATGGAAATGATCGAGAAAGCAATTGCGCCCGCCTTCCCGGCGCAGATCGTGAAGGACTGCGAAGCCCGTTTCGTCGGCCATGACCGGCCATGCGGTCGCACCGAATAAAACTGCAAGCGCCACCAGCGAAAGTCTGTTCATCATGCTTTCCCTTCCAATCGCGTCTCAGCGAGAAGACAGCGCTAGAGGATTCGAAGATGGCGCCGCATGACTAAGGTCAATTTCGCCAATAAAGCCTTGTGTGTACCGACACAGGTCAGATGTGGGCCAACGGCGGACCTCAAGGCCGCCTGAGGAACGAGCCCCGAGGCATGAGCAATGACCTCAAGACCGCCCCTCGGACGTGGAGCTTGATCTAGGGCAAGGCCAACCCAAAGATGGAAGTTCACCTTTGAAAAACTAGCTTTCGGCCTCGCTTGGTCTAGGCGATCCAATGACACCCGATCTCATCCGGCGCTACGCCGTCCCTGTGCCCCGCTACACGAGCTATCCGACCGCCAACCATTTTTCCGCGACCGTGACGGACCGGGATTATCGGGCGTGGCTGGCCGATCTTCCTAGGAACGTGGCGCTCTCGCTTTATGTTCACATCCCATATTGCCGCGAACTCTGCTGGTACTGCGGATGCAACACCAAGGCGGCGCGCCGCTATAAGCCCGTCGACGAGTATCTCGTGCCGCTGCTCGCGGAGATCGACACCATCTCCGCGCTCGTGCCGCCCGGGCATCGGATCACTCATCTCCACTGGGGCGGCGGCTCGCCCGACATCCTTTCGCCGGCCGACATCTTGAGGCTTGGCCACGCGCTCTCGGAGCGGTTCTCGATAGCGCCCGAAGCAGAGTTCGCCGTCGAGATCGATCCGCGCATCCTAACCGAGGAGCAGGCGGACAGCTTCGCCGAGGTCGGGCTCAACCGCGTCTCGATCGGGGTTCAGGACTTCGATATCAAGGTGCAACGCGCTATCGGGCGTATCCAGAGCGTCGAAGGGACCCGCAAGGCCGTCGATTTGTTCCGCGCCCGCGGAATCGAATCGATCAATATGGACCTCGTGTACGGGCTGCCGCACCAAACCGCCGATAGCGCGTCGCAAACCCTCGCGCAGGTGCTCGAGCTTGCACCGGATCGTATCGCCATCTTCGGCTACGCGCACCTGCCAGATAAACTTAAACACCAGCGGATGATTGACGAGGGTGCGCTCCCGGGGCCGGTCGAACGCTTCGAGCAATCTCAACGTCTCGCTCGCGAGTTGGTGGAGGCGGGCTACGCGCAACTCGGGCTCGATCACTTCGCGCGTCCAGGCGACGGGCTCATGATCCGCCAACTCAAACGCAACTTTCAGGGCTACACGACCGATCAGGCGGATTGCCTCCTCGGGTTTGGAGCATCCTCCATCTCGCACCTACCGCAGGGCTTTGTGCAAAACGTTGTCGCCGTGGATGAATATGCACGGCGGATTAAGGATGGCGGGCTGGCCACCGCGCGGGGTCATGAGATGAGAGGGGACGACGCCATGCGCGCCTATTTCATCGAGCGGCTGATGTGCGATCTCACCGTGTCGTGGCTCGATCTCACGCGGCGCTTCGGCGGGCGAGCCCTGGGCCTGCGTTATGAGGCCGAGGGTGTGATCAGCCGGGACAAAGATGCCTTTGTCGAAGGCGATAACGAAGGGTTCTGGCTCACCGAGCGTGGTCGGCCTTTCGTTCGCACCATCTGCGCACAGTTCGATCCCTATCTGTCGCAGAATGCAGAGCGGCGACGGCACGCGCTCTCGGTTTAGGACACGATCGGCCGAAGCCACGCACCTCTTAACTAAACTCAAATGCGGGGCAGTTCTGGCAAAAGTTCTGCGCCGGTACCGCATTCGCACAACTGAATTGAACCGAAAGTCGCCATTAACGCTGTTACGTGGTTGTCGAGAGCACTTGATCTGAGCCAAGGCACATCCGTGGTTCGACGCATAGGGAAGATCGGATCTGTGTCCGGAACAGGATGCTGTGCGATGCAGTTAAGCAATTCTGCGAATTGCTCCGTATCGAGCGTTGGCACGCCCGCCTTCGATACCGAAAAGCAGCTCGCGCTTTATCGGAAGATGCTGCTGATCCGGAAGGTCGAGGAAATGCTCGGCAATGCGTTCCTCGCCGCCGAGCTCCCGGGTCCGGTGCATCTTTATGTGGGACAGGAGGCGGTCGCGGTCGGCGTCTGCGATCATCTCTCTCCGCGGGACTGGATCGCGAGCACGCATCGCGGCCACGGCCATTTCCTGGCCAAGGGCGGAGATACGACCGCCCTGGTTGCCGAGGTCTTCGGGCGTTCGACCGGGATTTGTCGCGGACGCGGCGGGTCCATGCATGTCGCAGATTTCTCGCGCGGAATTATCGGCGCCAACGGAATCGTGGCGGGCGGCCTTGCGCTCGCCGCAGGCGCGGCGTGGGCAGCCCAGCTCGAAGGCACGGGCCGGGTCGCGGTGGCGTTCTTCGGCGATGGCGCGGCCAATGAGGGCGTGCTCATGGAGACGCTGAACCTCTGTGCTCTCTGGAGGCTACCCTTGATCCTTGCCTGCGAGAACAACGGCTTTTCCGAATTCTCTCCGCGCGACACCGTCACCGCCGGGCGGATTGCCGACCGTGCGGCGCCATTCGGCGTGCCGCGGCACACCGTCGACGGCAACGACCTCGAAGCCGTCTGGCAGATCTCTGCTGACGCCGTTGACCACGCGCGCCGCGGACTTGGTCCGGTCCTTGTTGAATTCGAGACCTACCGGCTCCGCGGACACATGGAGCAGGAGATGGCGTTTCTGAGCAAAGCTTACCGCACGCAGGAGGAGGTCGAGGCAAGGTTGCTCGCCGATCCGCTTATGCGCTTCCGTGAGAAGGTCCTCGCAAGCGGAAAAGTAAAAATTGAGGATCTCGCTCGGCTCGAAACCTCGGTCGAGCAAGAGGTCTCGGAAGCCAAGCAGGCGGCTAGGCAGGCTCCCTGGCCCGATACGGCTGGCGCCGCCGACTTCATGTTCGTGTAGGACGAGGAGCGTTCAGCCATGGCAAGAAGACGCATGGCGCAGGCCATTCAGGAAGCGTTGGCTGAAGAGATGGCACGGGATCCTCGCGTCATCGTGTTTGGCGAGGATGTCGAGGCCAGCATGTTCGGCGAGACGGCGGGCTTGCGTGACAGTTTCGGTCCCGACCGGGTGCGCAACACACCAATTTCAGAGGCGCTCATCAGCGGCATGGCCGTCGGCGCCGCAGCGGCCGGATACCGGCCGGTATGCCATCTGATGTACGGCAACTTCATCTACACGGGCTTTGACGCGATCGCAAACCAAGCAGCCAAGCTCCGCTACATGACCGGAGGGCAGATTACGCTGCCGCTCGTATATATGGGGGTGATCGGCGGAGGGAAATCCACGGCCGCGCAGCACTCGGATTGCATCTACCCAGCCCTCATGAATCTCGGCGGCCTGAAGGTGATCGTGGCCTCGGACCCCGCGGATGCCAAAGGACTGCTCAAGGCGGCAATCCGCGACGACAACCCGGTGGTGTTTCTGCAAGCAGCAGGGCGCAGCCGCGAGCAACACCTTGTCCCGGATGAAGACTACGTGCTGCCGATCGGAGAGGCGGTCATCAAGCGCGAGGGGCGGGACATTACCATTGTCGCCATTGGCAGCATGGTGAAGCAGGCGCTTCTCGCGGCCGAAGACCTCGCGGCACAAGGCATCACGGCGGAGGTTCTCGACCCGCGCACGCTTTTTCCGCTGGATGAGAACGCGATTCTTGCCTCGGTCATAAAGACAGGACGGCTCATCGTCGTCGACGAGGCCCACAGCACGTGCGGCGCGGCAAGCTACATCTCGGCGATCGTCGCCGAGCGCGCTTTCACTGCCCTTAAGGGACCGGCCCGTCGCCTAACGGTGGGCGATGTCGCCATGCCATTCTCGCCACCGCTCGAGGACGCGCTGCGTCCGGGAAAGGCGGACATCGTGCAGGCTGTGCTAGCAGCGACGCACCCCGATAAAATTCACCCGCACCATCCCAACGATCGCGGGAACCACATTCCATCCTAGCGTTCAGCTACTCAGTTTGTGCGTGACGTATGATGACCGCCGATGCCATCATGAATGCGGCTGGCCAGCCATCGGGCGGGCAAGACACCAACGACCGCTCCCACGAGTCCCGCGATCACAATGCCATTGAGGCCGTAGGGCGCGATGGCCGGCAATGCAAGCGCGATAAAGGCGCCATTTATGGCGCACGCGGGGCCCATCATGGCGTAGCAAAACATCAGAAGCCCGAGCGGGATCTCGCGCCTCGCGCGCGTTTCGATCGTTTTGTGCAGCCGCGCCATCTTCAACCCTCATAGCCAAACGTGTGCAGGGCAAACGCGAGCATAAAAAACAGTCCGATCGCGAGATCGAATGCGCGTGTCCAAAAGCGCGTGCCCGAAAGCCCCAAATAGCGGGCCAGGATGACGCGCATCTTGAGTGCGGCAAGGAGCAGTACGCCGGCAGCCGCGATGAGACGCCCAATGCCTCGCTGATCCATCATCGTCAGCAGCACAGTGCCGAAACTGAGAGCGACGAGCACCGCCCAGGCTTCGAGAAGATGGCGGGCCGGCATGACGTTCACCTCAACACATAGATGACGGGAAACAGCATCACCCAGACGAGATCGACCATATGCCAAAACGCAACAACCGCCTCCATATTACGCAGGCTGTCGGCCCAGGCGACGAGTGCAAGCAGAACTGTTCCGGCCACCACATGCAGGGCGTGAAATCCCGTGATCAGGTAGTAGAACGTAAAGAACGCACTGGTTTCGATGTCGATACCCAGCGCGGCCTTGCTCGCATACTCCGAACCTTTCACGATCAGGAACACGAGGCCGAGGCTTGCCGCTGCAAGCAGCAAAAGCCGGGCCGCCGTGCGCCGATGCGCCCCTCTCTCTCGGACCGCGGCGGCAGCCGCGAGCCCGCTTGTCACGAGGACGATGGTATTGACCGCTCCGGCAGTCCGATCGAGCAACCCCTGGTCGGCCGCAAAGCGCATCGGGTCCACAATGCGGACCCCGAGGCATGCCAGGAGAGCCGCACCGAAGACAGTGATCTCGCTGGCAATCAGAACCCACATCATCAACTCTCCCGGCAACTCCGAGAGCACGTCGCTCTCACTTGCAATCGGCGTTACGTTGAGGTCGTCTCTCATCCGCTCACCAGGTGCCTATAGAGGTTAGGAAGTGCCGCCGTCAGGTTCTCAGGGTTCGCGATCACGACATAGCCGCTCCTCCCGAAAATCCGGCTGTAAGCCGCCTGAGATTTGTTTTCGATCGTCACGCCGAACACAGCTTGCCCGAGACGCCGCGCCTCGCGCACGGCCATGTGCGAATCCTCAATCCCGTGGCGGCCCTCGTAGTGATCGAGATCGTTTGGCTTTCCGTCGGTCAGAATGAGCAGCAGGCGGCGCTGGCGTGGACGTTTGGCCAATTCGCTCGATACGTACCGAACGGCAGCCCCAAGTCGCGTGTAATGGCCAGGGCGCAACGCCGCGATGCGCGCTTCGACAGCGGACCCCATGGGCTCATCGAACGCCTTGCAGCCATGAACGAACACCCGATCGCGGCGCAGCGAGGAGAAGGCATGAATGGACGTGTCGTCTCCGCACGCATCAAGCCCCCAAGCGAGCGCCACCAGGGCTTCGCGCGCGATGTCGATCACTTGCCGCCCAGCAACGCAGCTCTCGGTCGAGCGTGAGGCATCGAGCAGGATGGACACCGCGAGATCGCGTTCCTGGCTGCGACTCGACACATAAACACGATCGGAATGCTCTCCTGTCGCAGTAAGGTCGACACGGGCGGAGATCGCGGCTTCGATGTCGAGATCGTGGCCTTCGATTTGGCGTGTCAGTTGAACCCGTTTGGGCCTCAGCGCTTCGAACTGCCGCCTGACCGCACGAATGCGCCGCAGGGCGTCCGTATCGTCCGGCGTTTCCAAAGATCGAGCTTCAGGCTCCGCTTTGCCGGAGAGCACACGGCAATAGTCCGGAAGATACGACCTGGTTCGATGGTCCCACTCTGGAAAGAGACTGGCCCCCGCAAGGCGCTCGAACTCCGTTTCCTCGGGAGATAGGTCCAAGTGCAGACGCAGACGCGGCCGAACGCGTTGCGGCACATCGGCGAGGCCGATTTCATCCTGATCGTCGGCGGCCTTCTTGGCGTTGTCGTCATCGTCGTCATCAATCCGGCGATTGACGTTCAGAAGCTCCGCCCAGGACAGGATCGCCTCGAACTTGTGTAGCACGAGACTGTCCTTTCGCGCCGCCTGATCCGACTCCTTGCGCGAGGCTTTGAACGTGCCGTCCTCGCCATCCGTAGGTGTTTGACTTTCGCTCGCCTGCTCCTCCTGCCGGGCGACTTTCTTGCGCGGAGCGAGGAGCCTCAGGTCGGGCCACAGCAGCACGGGCATGAAGGGCCGGTAGCCGCGTGGCGCCGTGAACGCCGAAAGGTCATCGGTCTGGCCGCGAACGGCTGCAGAAAGCGCGGCTGCGAGGCCGTCGGCCGGCGGACCGGCTCCGAGCAGGTGCTGGATAGTGGCCGCGACCGCGGCCTCGACGCGCGGCAGGCTCTGTTCGGTGCGCTGCTTCCGGCTCAGGAGAACGAGCGCAGCGTGCGTTCGCCTGAGGCCCGGGCAATGCGCAAGCGTGTCGCGCGTCATCCGCTGCGCCGCCTGCAACTTGCGAATATCCGCTCTTAGCGGATCACTTTCCGTCTTGGGGCTGCCTGCGAAGACAGAAGCGGCGGCCAGCCAGATGTAGAGCGCCACATTCGCATCCCGCACCGGGAACGCCGCGATGCGAGGAGGAAGGCGAAGCACCTCGCCGTCGAAGCTCGGCGCAGCAAAGCGCTCGGCGCTTCGGCCAAGCGATCGTCTCCAGGACAGCCTGTGCCGGGAGACCCGAGCCACCGCCGGCCTGATCTCGACGTCCTGAGCTCCGCCGAGCCCCCGGAAGAGCACACCGAGACGCCCACGCGTCTCATCGAGCGTCGCCGCAGCCTCTTCAAACACGCCGGGTGCGTCGAGCCCACTGACCAGAGAATGCCACAGCTTACCGACACTCTCCTCAGGCTCCCAAGGCTCGAACTCGACGGCACCCATCGGCGCTCCTCACCCATAGATCGCCGTGACGAGGTCGCTCAGGCCCTGCTTGATGTCGGGATCGTCGCTGAGCGGCTCAATGAGTGCCGCCCGCACGGCGCGCTCGATCGGCATGCCACCTTGGATCAGACTGGCGCAATAAACGAGCAGCCTGGTTGAGACGCCTTCCTCCAGATCTTGGCCCTTCAAAGCGCGCAGCTTGCCGGCGAGCCGGACCAGCGGCGCAGTACGTTCCTTCGAGAGCCCGCTTTCTCGGACAACGATATCGATCTCGCGTTGGGGCGCCGGAAAATCGAAATCGATGGCAAGGAAGCGCTGCCGCGTGGAAGGTTTAAGCGTCTTCAGTATGTTCTGGTAGCCGGGGTTATATGAGGCGACGAGCATGAAATTCGACCCAGCCTCGAGCATCTCCCCCGTGCGTTCTATGGGCAGGATACGACGATCGTCAGTGAGCGGGTGCAGCACGACCGCCACGTCCTTGCGCGCTTCGACAACCTCGTCGAGATAGCAGATCGCGTCCTCCCGAACCGCGCGGGTAAGCGGCCCGTCGACCCAAATCGTCTCCCCGCCCTTGAGCAGATAGCGCCCGATCAAATCAGCGGCGGAGAGGTCGTCATGGCAAGCGACGGTATAGAGCGGCCGGCCGAGAATGGCGGCCATATGCGAGACGAAGCGTGTCTTGCCGCAGCCAGTGGGCCCCTTGAGCAGAAGAGGGATCCGATTGCGGAACGCGGCTTCGAAGACCTCGCACTCGTCTCCTTGAGGCAGGTAGAAGGGGGCCGTTGCCCCCTCCTTCGAGAGTTGAGCCGTCTGCATCGGGTTCTACTCCGCAGGCGACAGCTGCTTCACGGCTGGACCGGGCTCGATGACCTCGCGGCGCGGCAGGAACGTAGCGACGACGAAGAGGAGAGCACCGAGCACTACCGCAACACCCGCGCCGAAGCGCATGTAGTGGAACAGCATGATCTGATCCTGCACCTCCATGAAGTATTGCCCCATGACACGCTGAAGGTGCGTCTGGATCACACCGGCGAAGGTCAGCACGAAGGTCATGAACGTCATGCCGCCTGCCATCAGCCAGAAACTCGCCATGTTAAGAACCTGGTTGTAGGGATCGCGGTTCTTGAGCATCGGGAACGCGTAAGTGAAAATCGCGAGATTGAGCGAAACATACGCGCCGAAAAAGGCCAGATGTCCGTGCGCCGCGGTGATCTGCGTGCCGTGCGTGTAGAAGTTCACACCGTGCAGCGTATGCAGAAATCCCCACACGCCTGCGCCGAAGAACGCGAGCGTGGCAGCGCCGAGCGACCACAGGAGCGCCGCCCTGTTAGGATGGTCGCGACGACCTTTCCAGACCATGACGAAGCTGAATACCATCATGAGGAAGAACGGGACGACCTCCATGGTGGAAAAGATGGAGCCGATCCACTGCCAGTATCCGGGCGTGCCAATCCAATAGTAGTGATGGCCGGTGCCCAAGATACCCGAGAACAGTGCCGTACCGACGATGACGTAGAGCCACTTCTCGACGATCTCACGATCGACGCCGGTCAACTTGAGCATGAGGTAGGCGAGGATCGAGGCCATGACCAGCTCCCACACGCCCTCGACCCAGAGATGAACCACGTACCACCAGTACATCTTGTCGACGCTAAGGTTGTGCGGGTTGTAGAAGGCAAACAGGAACAGGAGCGCGATGCCCCACAGCCCGATGAGCAGCACGTTGGTGATCGCAGTCTTCCTGCCGGCAAGCACAGTCATGGAGAGGTTGTAGAGGAAGAGAAGCGCGGCAACGACGATGCCGCCTTTGACCCACAACGGCTGCTCGAGGAATTCACGTCCGTCCTTGCCGAGAAGAATGTTGCCGTGGAACAGGTCGAACACATAGGTCACGACCGCACCCAACGTCCCGACCACCAGAATGGCAAGCTGCAGGTAGGCGATTTTCGTCGAGTGGACCTCACGCTGAGATTCCTCGGGAATGATGAAGTAGGCGGCTCCGAAGAAGCCGAGCAGCAGCCACACGATCAACGCGTTGGTGTGTAGCATGCGCACGATGTTGAACGGCAGAATCTCCGACAGTGTGTTTGGCGATATGTAGATCCAGCCGGCAAGCAAGCCGCCCGAAACCTGCACGATAAACAGCGCCAGCGCCGTGGCGAAGTAGGCGTAGGCAATCTTCTGAGTTTGATATTTCATCGCATTATGCTCCGTGCAGCGGCATCAGCCGGAATCCTTGGGGGGCCAACCTTGGGTGTTCGTCTTGTCGGCCCAGATCAGGAAGTCCGAGAGATTGCGAATTTCCTCATCGGACAGCTGAAAGCGCGGCATCTGCCGCCGGCCGGGCACTCCGGTCGGTTGGGCTTCGATCCAGCCTTTGAGGGCGTTGAACGCCTCATCAGGCGCATCGACCACACCCCACCGTGTCATCACATTGCCGACCTCGGGAGCGAAATAGGCGCCCTCGCCGTGCAATGTGTGGCAGTTGATGCAGGCGTTGGCCTCCCATATGCGCTTGCCGCGCGCTACAGAGTCGGTCAGGGGCACCGCCGCCGTGGACTTGGTGACGACGTAATATTGGCTATGAGCCGTCAACCCTAAGAAGATCAAAATAAAAAAGATCGACCCGCCATAAAAAATGTTTCGGGCCATATCCTTGGTCATGACTTCGCGCATGCTTGCTCACCTCCGGCCGCGGATCGTGGTGAACAAACACTGTCGTGCTGCAGCCAGCCGTCACTTGACCTAAGGCAAGCGTGCGAGAGATTCCCGGGACGTTCAGATGCGACAGAGCCGCGCCGGCTCTGCGAGGTCGGCGCAAGTCAATCGCACGTGCCGTCTGCAAGGCGCGAAAGACCTGCAAGATCTCGAATGAGAATCTTCTGGCGACCGCCTTTCACGAGACCTCTAGCCTCCCACGCGCTGAGGATGCGCGACACCGTGTGCAAGGTCGTTCCCGTCATCTCGGCAATGTCCTGGCGGGTAATGGGAAAGCTGATCTGGATTCCGCTTTCGTCCTTGCGGCCAGCGAGCAGGGAAAGGCGAAGAATGACATGCGCGACGCGACGTTCGACCTCCTGCGTCGACATCTCGCGAATTCGCGTATGCGCCTCTTCGAGCTGTTGACCCATGGTCTGGATGGCACTCACGGCAAGTCGACTGTTGTGCTCGACGAACTCCTCCCAGAGTTCGCTCGGCCAACAGAGGACAAGGCTTTCTATTGCTGCCGTCGCCGTACCCGGATAGTCGCGTCGCCGGAGCGCTTTGGCAAAGCCAAAGAGTTCGCCCGGATGGACGACGCGAACGATGAACTGTTGTCCGTCTCCCGTAACCTGCGTCACCTTGAGACGTCCGCTAAGAAGCAGATAGAAGCTGTGAGCAAACTCGCCCTGCTTGAAAACCGCTTCACCCTGCAGCACACGACGTAGCGACGCGTGGCTGAGGAATTTGTCGAGCTCAGCATCGCTCATCCTTTCGAACAGGGACAGCGACTTGACGAAACTGCGATCAACTTTCACGGCCAAGGGCCTCAAGCAGCTGCCCGTAACCGTATCACGCCGGGCAGGATCGAGAAAGCACCCAGCCCCATCCCGAGCTACACCCTCGCCGCCCTGCATCAAAGCGGAAGCCCGCGATACTGTAAGGCACTGAGCAGGGGGGCATACCACCGGGTATCCTTGACAAGCCGGAAGCCCAGATTGTCAGGCGGTGCCCCGACGGCGCAGCCGCCGCCCTTCGGATTGCGGACGAAGAACACCATCGCCGCTCGATGCTGCCCTCCGACGAGCTGGACTCCACAGAAGGACGTATCGACCGGATCCTGGGCATTCCTGTCGAGAGCGGCGCGGCGATAGCAGGTCGTGGTCCATTCCCAGACGTTGCTTGCGAAATCAGCGAGACCGTACTCATTCTCGCCGTGATGACCGAGCGGTTTCGGCACCGGATCGCGGGCCGCATTACGCGCCGTCTCGCGGCGATAGGTCTCAAGCCACCGGTCGGCACGGTTGGTGCTGCCAATGAGGGTGCCCAGGGCTTCGTCGGGAAAGCGCGAGCCAGCGGCGAAGGCAAGCTGCTCGTCCGTGGGCAGCGTCCAGACTTCGCCAGTTTGGCGACTGAACCAGGCCGCATAGGCCCGCGCGTCATCGAAGTTGACGCCCGTCACCGGCACGTTGTCTTCCCCGGGGATCGAGAATTCCGGCTCGGGCGCCGCACACGCACCATCCGCGACGCAGCGAGCGTAATCGCCCTTGGAAACCTGATATTTCATGATCGTGAGCGGTTGCGTCACCGAGACCGTAAGCATCGGCCCATCGACCGCATAGCCGCCGCGGGTATATTCGCCGGACGCGCGGTAGCTGAACGTGCGGGGAGTGATAACGATCGTTTGCGGCGTGCGCACATGGATTCCATCAGGCTTGCCGCTAAGTCCCGCCTTGAGCGCTAGGGCGCCGAACATCAGGGCCAGCAGCAACGGCGGGACGACAACGAGCGCCCACGATGCATCCGATCTAAAGGTGTATGCAGCCACGATGGCCTCCGTGCGCATCTCCTAGGCGAATAGCGGCGCCCCCGGGACCGACGCTGGCAGAGCGTAGAGCTGGATCCCGGGCGCCCGAAAGGCGCACCGTTGGAGAGCCTCCATTGGCGCGCCTGTTCCAGGAGGAGGAATCAACTCTCCGATGGAGCCATCACCGACGTCATAAGATCATCGTTCCAGTCGCCGGTGACGGTGAAGTGGGCTGCTGCCCCGAGTTCGAACGCCTCGATGAGATTGTGGTTCACGTAAGCGTAGATGCCGGGCTGAGCAAAAGTGTATAGGGCCGCGCCGGCCGTTCCGCCCGGAATGAACCAGGTTTCCTGATCGACATCCGGCGGATTGTGGAACTTGCCGGTCTGCCAGACATAGTCGCCGTGGCCGCCGATGAGGTGTGGACGCGTGTCGCGGTTGGCCTGGGAATGCACGATCATCACCCTTTCGCCGACAGCGGCCTTCAACGCATTATCCCCGGTAAGTGCGCCAACCGCGCCGTTGAACACGACATGGCTCGGAGTGAGCGTGCGCATGACCGTCACCGTATCGGCATAGGACTCGCCTATGGTGGCGTACTTCTTGAAGTTGCCCTTCTCGTCACGAGGAACGTAGAAATCCTGCTCACCGATGTAGTAAACGCGATCGTAGGTAAGTTCCTTGCCCTTGCCGTCGGTCAAGCCCTCGCGCGGCAGTACCATGATGGCCCCGTTCATGCCCGAGGTGACGTGCCACGGCACCATCCCGGGAGGCGCACAGTGATAAACGAAGACACCAGCCTTGGTCGCCTTGAAGCGCAGCACGGTTTTCTCGCCCGGGCTGACGAGCGTGAGACCTGCACCGCCCAAAGCGCCGGTTGCCGAGTGGAAGTCGATGTTATGCGGCATGCTGTTGGTAGCGGGGTTGATCAGCGTCAGTTCGACGTAGTCGCCCTGGTGCACGACCATAAGCGGCCCCGGCACCGAACCGTTGAAGGTCATGGCATGAACTTCGGTGCCCTTGTCATCGATGACGATCTTCTTTTCCTCGATCGTCATCGTGAATTCGACGATCTTCGGCCCGCCCTCCGCTTTCTGCGTGTGCGCCTGCACGAAGGGTGGCGTCATCAGCTCGGCCTTGACGCGCGGCAACGACGCGATGTCTGCGGGTTTGACTTTAACGGCGGCCTTTTCCGCGTGTGAGGACGTGGCGTTGACGAGGGGCACAAAAGCCCCGGCAAGAGCCGCGCTCGCAACCACGGCGCGGCGTGTCATTCGCAATTGCTCGGCCATTGACCTTCTCCTCTCCAAACGGGTAGGGCGAGCATCGCCCGATCCATTTTTTGTAGGAGCATTCGCGGTCAGTTCTTTGCGATGGAGCAAAGAGAGCGTTTGCGCCGATGCGTCACTTTAGCAGGTGCGCCCATCGCAACAGACAGCCGTCAGCGATGTGCGACTTTCGTATGCACACGCGGCGTAGTCAGAATGGGCGCATAGACAACGACGAAAAGAATAAATGCACCAATCCATGCAAACGCCGCAGACGAAAGGACGAGAGCAGCCTGCTGCGGCGCAATCAAGGGTCCACACACTCTCAATATCGCAGCCAAAGTAACGAGCCCATAAGCCCAGACGATGAGGCGCGGGGCGATGAGTCGACGACCGGTATGTCCGAGCGACGCCCGGCTCATGACGGCCATGATCATCGTGCCGATCGCGCCGGTTCCGAACGCATGCGAGGCAAGGGAGCCTGGAACGAGCGCGCTAAACGCCGCGAACGCGTTCAGCGCTAGTCCCACGACGATCCAGGCGTATCCCAAATGCAAAATCCAAACGATAGGCTCCTTGCGGGTCGCAACGCCTCGCCAAAGCATGAGGCGCGCCCCGTTCAAAAGAGCCGCAATCAGCGCTGCCGCACCTAGGACGCGCGGCGAAACTCCCGCAACTTCGAGCACGACGAAAAGTAGAAGTGACGCAAGCGCGCCCCGGTCGAGCCAGTCGAGACGCCGCGGCATCCGTGAAAGCGGCTGATTGCCGTGCAGCCAATTGTGTGTGAACGCCGGAATGATCCGGCCGCCGATGACAGCGATCATGACGATCACAACGAGCATGCCCGTGCGTACTGCGGATAGGGGGGCGATCGCCAGATAGTCGCCGGTTCCGAGATGAAAGCCGGCATTGCATAGCGTCAAAGCTGCGATGAGGACAAGGAAGACGAGGTTGCGAGGAGCCGGTCTTATGAAGAGCTGGCGGGCCGCGAAGCCGCCAAGAAGAGGTAGGAACGCCAGATCGAGCGTCGCAGCGAGAGCATACGGCACGCTAGCCGACACGAGCATCGCCACCCGCCCCAGGAGCCAGGCGGCGAACAGTAGAACCAGCGGCGCCCCGGAAAGCGGGAGCGCACCCGTCCAATTCGGCACCGCTGTCAGCAGAAATCCGCCGACGGCTGCCGCAGCGAAGCCAAACACCATCTCGTGGGCATGCCAGGCAAATGGAGACCCGGTCGTGGGAAGCCAAACCTGGGACCCATAGACGCCCCCCAATGCCATCCATGCGGTCCAAAGACCCATAGCCAGGACGGCATAGACCGCCGAGCCGAGAAAGAAGGGCCGGAAACCGTAAGAGAAAAGCGCATCGAGGCTCGGTCGCAATTGCATCCGCGGAACGTCCGACTGGATCGGATGTGTTAAGGTCATAGCTACCGACCGGGTCTGCCAAAGTAAGATCGAAGCTCGAGTCTCCCTGGGATCTCGAATTTCTAAATAGCTAGAGATCTAGAGATATTGCCGCAGCGAGGCCTTAACCGCGGTCAACCCTTCAACGTGCCGGACGCCTCGACTCAGAACCCTTCCTCGCCGCGGTCGCTTTGCTCGACAAACCGAACAAGGAGCGCAACATCGACGACTGAGACTTGCTCATGATCGACGCTTACCCCGAGCGGTCGCAATTTCGCCAGCGCGCGTGACAGGCTCTCGGGCTTCATGCCAAGTCTGTTGGCGATGAGCGCCTTTTCGAAAGGAAGCTCGATGGTGCAACCACCCTCGCGCACGGGAGCCAGGCGCGCCAGAAAATCCGCGAGACGCTGCGGCGCCGAGAGGAGCCTGATGTGCTCGATCTGCTCAACGAGAGATTTGAGATGATAGGATGCCGAAGCCAGCATCGAGAGAGCGAGTTCCGGCTGCTCGACGATGCGGCGGCGCAACAATTGCCCGTCCACCTTGAGAAGACGCGCGTTTGTAACGACCTCAGCGCTGACTGGGTAGCGTCCACCGAGGAACATAGCTGCTTCGGCGAACGTTTCGCCGCGTCGGAACACGCCAACAACGGCTTCGTTCCCGTCGGGTGTGATGCGGTAGAGTTTTACCCAACCGCCAAGCACAACAAAGAAGGAATTGGCCGGCTCGCCCTGATGAAAAAGCGTCTCGCCTTTTGCATGCACGGTGACAGGCTGGTTGCCGATCAGCGACTGCGCCACATCTCGCGCCACCGTGCCGAACAGAGGCGTTGAACGTACAATCTGCCAGTCTGAGGAGTCCATGTGCTCGCTTTCCCGGGCCCACGGGCGGCCTGATCAAGATCAAAAAAAACTACACCACCCTTGTATGATTTTATTCTTACGCCGCAAGGCTTTCCACGATGTCCACGACGTTATCTCGGGCACCCGGTAGCCTACCCACCACCGGTGTCGAGGCCATGGCACCAATTGTTGTCAACGACGCGGTCCTCACGCCCTGCATGAACTGCCGCGACAGCTGAGCATCGGACAAAGCGCCTTCTGCTGTTCCCCGCCACACCCTTGCCGCCCACTCCCGACTTGACCTCGGTCAAGTGCTCTTTGCTTAAACTTGATTACAGAAGTCATGAAAGTGGCTGGCACGGAGCGACAAAGGATGAATCGCAGAGGTGACACGAAAAAGAGCGAGCGCCGTGACGGCGACGCAGCGAGCGAGAGTGATCTCAGTCGCGCGACCGGAGTACTGTATGCTGGGTTGGCGATCCTTACTGTAACGCTGATGCTGTGGCCGACCCATGCCTCGAGCCAATCGGCAGCGCCGGGCGCGTCTGTGGACCTGCCGCCGCTTGTCGTCGAAAGTTCTCAGTCAAAGCCCGCTCAAAAGCCGAAGAAGAAGAAGGCCGCCTCGTCCTCAGGCAGCGGCCAAGCGTCACCGGCCTCGGGCCAGGGCCAAAGCGACGCTGCCGAAAAAGCCGAGGCATCCGCCAGCGCCCAGGCCACAGCGACGCTTAACGCCATCCCCGGCGGCACCGCCGTGGTAACAAACGAGGAGATGCCTCCGAAAGCGGGCACGTCGCTCGCCGAGATGCTCGCGTTCGTGCCGGGCGTCGTAGTGCAGAACTTCTTCGGCGGCAACGATCAGCCGCGCCTCCAGATTCGCGGTTCCGGCCTGCAGCAGAACCCATCAGAGCGCGGCGTTCTCATGCTTCAGGACGGCTTGCCTATCAATCGCGCCGACGGCTCCTACATCATCGGTTTTGCCGACCCGAAGAGCGCCGAGTTCGTCGAGGTCTACCGCGGGTACACGGCTAACCGGCTCGGAGCGACGGTGCTCGGAGGCGCCATCAATTTCGTCTCCCCGACCGGCATCACGGCACCCGGCACCGAGGTGAGCGTCGAGGGTGGAAGCTTCGGCTATTTCGCCACCGAGGCCGCGGCGGGCGCAAGACAAGGCGCTGTCGATGCCCATGCGAGCTTGAGCTACACGGAGCGCGACGGCTACCGCGAGCACAACGAATCCGAGCGCACGAACCTCAACATCAATGCCGGCGCGCACATCAACGACAACATCAACACACGCCTCTTCTTCGGCTATACTGATCTCGGCTTCGACGTTGCCGGACCTCTCTCCCGCACGTTGATGGAGCGGGACCCCAAACAGATCTGCTCAGGCCCGCCAGGCTGCCTCGGGCCGAATGTGCTTCGCGACGACCCGCGGCGCGAGGCCGAGCAGTTCCGCGTCGGCTCGCGCACGACGGCGCAATACGGCGCCAACCTGTTCGATCTCGGATTGGGCTACACCTATACGGACGACACCTTCAGGTTTCCGATCTCAGGCGGTGTGCGCGAAACAGATGGCGGTGATTTCACCACCGTTGCGCGTTACGCCTACGCTCCGGACAGGAGCCGCGTCCTGCCGCTATTCGAATTGACCGGACAGGTCGTTGTGGGTTCGGCAGACCGGACCTACTCGATCAACGACAACGGCGAAACCGGCGAAACCATCGGCGAGAACGAGCTCGATTCGACCACGCTCTCGATCAATGCGGGCTTCAATATCCCCTTGACCGACAGGCTCACGATCTCTCCCGCCATCGCCTACTCCTACGCCACGCGTGAGAACGATGACGTGTACAGCGCCGCCACACGCCCATTCCTGGCGTTCACTCCTGGCGGACCAGTCTTCGGCGCTCGGGCATTCTCGGATACGAGCTACGATCGCTCCTACTCGGATTGGAGCCCGAGCTTGGCCTTGAGCTACGAGATTGCCCGCGGTCAGACAGTCTTCACGGCCGCCAGCCATAGCTTCGAGCCTCCGACACACGATGATCTCATCGCGACAATCAACGGCTCGCCGAACGGGAGCGCAGGCTCCACAGGTGCTACTGTCTTCTCCACGCCCGACCTCGATGCTCAGACCGCGACCACGCTCGAAGGCGGCTGGAAGGGTCGCGACAACGCCATCTCATGGTCAGCAATCGCCTACTACTCCTGGGTCAAGGACGAGTTGCTGAACCTCCGCGATGCCTCCGGCGTCTCGCTCGGAGCCATCAATGCCGACAGGACGACGCATTTCGGCATCGAGCTTGGAGCGGCATTCGACATAACCGCCAATCTCAACGCCCGCGCCGCCTATACGTATCAGGATTTCCGCTTCGACGATGATCCCAACAATGACGACAACCAGCTTGCCGGCGTCCCGAACCACATCCTCAACGCCGCCTTGCGCTATACGATCATGCAGGGGCTCTGGATCGAGGCCGAGGTCAATTGGCTGCCCGATGAGACACCGGTCGACAACGCCAACACGCTTTTCAACGACGGCTTCACACTCGTCGACGTGAGATCGAGCTACACACTGACCGACAAACTCAGCATCTACGGCGAGGTATCGAACGTGTTCGACGAGACCTATGCGTCAGCGACACTGCTCGTCGATACGGTCTCCTCCCCCAATCAAGCCGTTTTTCTCCCCGGCGACGGACGTGCATTCGTGGCGGGTATGAAAGCGAAGTTCTGATGCGAACCGACAAGTGCTTGGAACCATACGGCTCCCATGCCCTGGACATCACCCGCAGAAGCGCGTTGAAGGCGGGGGCGTCTGTCATCGGCGCCTTCGCTGCTTCCACACTTCTGCCTGCCCGTAGAGCGCAAGCAGCCCCCCTTGATGAGCTCGAGATCTGGGGGCCCCCCGCCGGCCCCTCCATCACCGTGCTGCACGCCGTCGCCACCGGACGCCTAGACGAAGCCGTCCGCAAGCCGAGCTTGCGCATCTGGCGCCAGGTCGATGAGGTCCGCGCCGGGCTCACGTCGAGGAGCTTCGACGTCGGCATCGTTCCCGTTCCGATCGCCGCCAATCTCTATAATCGCGGACTGGGGGTCCGGCTCGTCAACGTGATGACAAACGGCATCCTCTACGTCATGGCTTCCGACCCGGCGTTGACGAGTCTTGAGGCCCTGAAGGGAAGAAAGCTCGCGACACTGTTTCCCAACGAGCTGCCGAGCCTCCTTCTCGAGCGCCTTTTCCGCCAGGCCGGCATGAACGGAGCCAAGGATCTCGAGCTTATCCCCTCAGCGACACCTCTCGAGGCGATGCAGTTGCTTGTGCTGGGCCGCGCCGATGCTGCACTCATTCCCGAGCCCGCAGCTTCCGCCGCGATCGCGAAAGGGAGCATAGCCGGAAAGACGATCCATCGCGTCATCGACCTCCAAGTCGAGTGGGGAAAGATAACCGGAGGGGACAAAGTAGTCCCCCAGGCCGGACTAATCGTCACCGACACCTTTCGGACGGCGAATGCAGATGCGATCTCGTCGATACAGGATGGCTTGGTGCAGGCCGCGCAAGACGTCAACGCGCATCCCGCCCGAGCCGCCAACAACGCCGCAGGACCGCTACAGATGCCGTGGCCCATGATCGAGAAATCCATTCCCTACTGCAATCTCGTGGCGACACCAGCTCGCGACGCACGAGCTGCAGTCGAAGCGATCTTGAAGGCTATGGCCGATGTGAACCCCGGCTATATCGGAGGCCGTCTGCCCGACCCCGCCTTCTATCTCTGAGGTCACCCAATGGGACACATGCTTTGGAACCGGCTGGGCCGCCTCGGCAGGTTCTTATGGTCGGGCTGGGTCGGAGTTGCGGGCCTGGCGCTGTTCGCCGCGATCTGGCAGCAGGGCCACGAGGCTTACGGAGATTTCATTCTCCCCTCTCCGCTCTCCACGCTGTCGGCCACGGCTGATCTGCTGCGCTCGGGCGAGACCTGGCGATTGATCGAGGCGAGCGCATGGCGCGCCATTCAAGGCTTTCTGCTGACGGCCGTCCTCGGCGGCGTCGCGGGTCTGTGTGTCGGCTATTCACCTGCCGCCATGCGCCTCGCCCGCCCTCTCCTCACGATCGTCATGGGTGTGCCACCCATCGCCTGGATCGTGCTCGCCATGATCTGGTTCGGATCGAGCTCTGGGACGATTCTCACCACAACTGTCGTAGCGTCCTTCCCTCTGGTGTTTGCAAACGTCGCCGAGGCCGTCGCCACACGCGACCGTTCCCTCGAGGACATGGCCAGGGCCTTCGGCGCCGGCCCCCTGCAAAGGCTCTGGAGCATCGTGATCCGGCAGGTGACGAGCCAGTATTTCCCCGCACTCGCGATCGCACTCGGCTCAACCTTCAAGGTTGCGATCATGGCCGAGCTTCTCGCCAACATCGATGGCATGGGCGTCGCCCTCGCGATGTCGCGCGCCAATCTGGACGTGGCGCAATCCATCGCCTGGATCGTCATCATCGTGATCTTGATCTTCATCATCGAGTACGGCGTGGTCCAGCCCATCCGCGCCGAGCTCGAGCGCTGGCGCGAAGCCGCGCGCCAATGGGGCGTGAAACGATGATAGCGCTCGCACTCGATGGCATTTCCCACGCCTATTTCGGCAGGACCGTGCTCGACCGCGTCAGCCTCAGCGTCGGTCCCGGCGAGATCGTCGCGCTGGTCGGGCCATCCGGTTGCGGCAAGAGCACGCTCGTCCACATTGCTGCGGGCCTCATCGAGCCGCGACGCGGGCGGGTGACCCGGGACTACCGGCGGCACAGCATGATCTTTCAGGAGAATCGACTGCTTCCCTGGGCGACGGCCAAGGACAACATCGCCTATCCCCTGAAGATCGCCGGTGTCGGAAGCGCCCGGCGGCGCGCGTTGGCCGAGCACGCGGCCGACCTCGTATCGCTCGACCAGAGGGATCTCGAAAAATTCCCGGTCGAGCTGTCCGGCGGCATGCGCCAGCGCACGGCGATCGCACGCGCTCTCGTCATCGAGCCGGACTTCGTTTTTCTCGACGAGCCGTTCACGGCGCTCGATATTGCCTTGAGGAGGCAAATGCAGAATCTCATAACCTCCACAGCGGGCCGCTCGGGTTTCGCAGGCCTCTTCGTCACGCACGATCTGACCGAGGCCGTCCGGGTTTCAGACCGAATTGTCGTCATGGATGAACGTGTTCGCGGCATCGCGGGCGAGCGCTCCATGTCGCTCCCTCGCGAAGAGCGCACCGATGCCGCCGTCTTCGCGACCGTGCAGGCCTACCTCAAGGAGGATCCCCTCTTCAGCCACATCTACGAGACGAGCGAGCGTCACGCATCATGAGCATGGCGCAATCCCAACGTCCGGCGGCGATTTCGGATACACTTAACGTGTTGAGCGACGAGGGATTTCGCCTTTTCTTTCCCCTCGCCGCCATCCACGCTGCGGCGTGGCCGTTTCTTTGGATTGTCGTCTTCGGTTTCAACCTGCCGTTAGCGGCAATCACACCCCCGGGCCTCTGGCATGCACATGAAATGATCATCGGCACGTTCGGAGCCGCCCTCATCGGCTTTATCGCTACGGCTGTTCCGGAATGGACGGATACCCGGCGGATCCGTGGCCGCAGCCTCATTGCCTTTGCGGTACTGTGGGGAGCTGGCCGCGTGATCGGCCTCCTCGGGATCGAGGCGTTGGGGCCACTGGGCACCCTTTGCGATCTCGCTTGGCTCGCCGCCCTCGTTGCTTATTTGCTCCGGATCTCGATCCAGAAGCGCACGACACGGCTCTCGGCATTCGCTTTCTGGATCGCAGGTTTGCTGATCACCGAGGCGACAACACGCTACAACTTCCTTGTCGGCGACACCGTGTCGGCACAGCACGCAGCGCACCTTGCCGGATTTGTGTTTCTCGGCATTCTCGGTCTTGCGCTGGCACGCGTCACTGTGCCGGTGACAAATCTCGTGCTCGATCCAACCGAGGACACATCACCATTCCGCCCGCATCCCGGCCGCATGAACCTCACAACCGGGCTCGTCGGCGTCCTGGTTGTCGCAGAGGCCATCAACCTTTCTAAGGCGACAACCGGCTTTCTCTTCATTGCCGCCGGTGCGGCGTTCATGGATCGGATGGCTGAAGCCTTCATAGGCAAAGAGATTGCGCGCGCCGAAATTCTGGCGCTTGCCGGATCGAGTGCTCTTGCCGGAACGGGACTACTTCTAATAGGCACCTCCCGCCTTGAGCTGCTGCCGGTCTCCGAGCTCCCGGGCCTGCACCTTGCCTTCATGGGCGGTCTCGGGCTTGGGGTTCTCACGGTCTTCTCGATTGCGGGCTTGCGGCACACCGGACAAGCGCTCGGCCTCGTCCGCCAGACGAGACTTGCGATGGGACTCTTGGTGGCCGCGACTCTGCTGCGCGTCGCCCCCGAGATCTGGCCAACGGACCTTCTTCCAAGCGCGCCCTATGCGCTCATTGCCCTGCTCTGGGCTGCGGCATTCTTGCTTTGGCTCAAGGTCTACTGGCCGTTCTTGTGCGATCCTGACACGTTTCAAACCGACGGCTGCTGAAAAGACCATGCCCTCGAATTCAAACATGCGAACACATTCAATGCCTCCGTTCCTCAGCCTTGGCTTTCGCCCGTTCTTTCTTCTGGGCGCACTGTTCGCCGTTATCATGATCGCGCTCTGGGTGCCGTGGTTCCTTGGTCTGACCGAACTGCCAAGCGCGTTTCCGCCCACGGCCTGGCACGCGCATGAGCTGTTGTTCGGCTTTATTCCGGCAATCATCGCCGGCTTCCTGCTGACTGCGGTGCCGAACTGGACCGGACGCCCACCAATTGCAGGGTGGCCGCTCGCCGGATTGTTGCTGCTCTGGCTTGCGGGACGCTTGGCCGCAGCCGTCTCGGCGGAACTCGGTGTAGGCCTCACGGCCGCAGTCAGCCTGGCCTTTCCGGCCGTGCTCGCCGCAGTCATCGCGCGCGAGATCGTAGCCGCCGACAATTGGCGCAACCTCAAAGTTGTTCTGGTGCTAATCGGCCTCGCCGCCTCAGACGCCTTGTTTCACTATGAAATCTGGCAGTTCGGCCGACTGAAGCTCGCACATCTCATCGCCGTCGGACTGACGCTCCTTCTTCTCATGATCGTGGCCGGTCGCATCGTCCCGTCGTTCACCGCCAATTGGCTGAGGCAGAATCGGCCCCAGGCTCCTATGCCGCCCACATTCAATCGTTTCGATCTTGCCGCGGTGATCTTGAGTGGCGCGGCCCTGCTGGGCTGGATCTCGAGACCCATCCTCGATGGCGTTCTCCCATGGCACCGGCCACTGGTGGGAGCAACAATGCTCGCGGCAGGCATCGCGAACCTCGCTCGTCAGGCGCGCTGGCAGCCCCACCGCACCTTTGCAGAGCCCCTGCTTGCGATCCTTCACGTCGCTTTCGTGTTCGTTGGCTTCGGCTTCACACTGGTGGGCCTCGGTGTGCTGTGGGATGACTTCGACTACGCGACCGCAGGGCTCCATGCCTGGACAGTCGGCGCAATCGGAACCATGATGCTAGCGGTCATGACGCGCGTCTCGCGAGGGCACACCGGGCGCGCTTTGACGGCTCCGGCCAGCACCGTGGCGCTCTATGCCGCCATTCTTGTTGCAGCCGGTGCACGTATCGCAGCCGGCCTCCGTCCTGATAATACATTTGTCTTGTTGCCAATCACCGGCCTCGCGTGGATTGCGGCATTCGGTGGCTTCGTGCTCCTGTACGGGAGCATGTTGACGTTGCCGAGAGCAGACAGGCATTGAGTCCAGGCCGGACCAGCCGCGACACATAACGAGGGCGAGGTGATATGCGGGCGAAGATCGGAGTCGTGACGGTCTCAGACCGGGCCAGCACCGGAGCCTACGAGGACAAAGGCGGACCGGCGATCGTCGAGGTTCTAGGCGAGATCCTCGTCTCCTCATGGCAACCCGTAACACGCATCGTACCGGACGAGATCGCGAGCATCGAGGCGGCGCTTGTCGAGTTGGCGGACGTCGAGACCTGCAGCCTGATCTTCACGACCGGCGGAACCGGACCCGCCTTGCGCGATGTGACACCCGAAGCAACGCAATCCGTGTGCGCCAAGATGCTGCCCGGCTTCGGCGAGCTCATGCGTGAGAAAAGCCTCGCCCAGGTTCCGACTGCAATCCTGTCGCGACAAACCGCGGGGATCCGGGGGCAAACGCTCATCGTCAATCTGCCGGGCCGACCCGCCTCGATACGCCTGTGCATGCTCGCGGTGTTTCCGGCCATTCCCTATTGCATCGACCTCATCTGCGGGGCACGCCTCGATACCAACCCAGAGAAATGTAACGCCTTCCGCCCGTCCGCCTGAGCCTCATCTGGCCACTCCGCTCTCTCGGCCGCCAAGGCCCTCCCATGCCTCAGATAGAGCCGGACGATCGAGAGAAAGTAGATCAATCGTGCGCCGCGCAACCTGGTCCACGATACCGAAAATCGTTGTGGGCGTTAGATAAAAGGCTGGGACCGCGGGAGCGACAATGGCTCCGTATTCGGTGACCGCAGTCATGGCACGCAGGTGGCCCAGATGCAGCGGACTCTCGCGTACCACGAGAACCAGCCGGCGTCGCTCCTTGAGATGAACATCCGCTGCGCGCGTCAGAAGATTGTCCGATATCCCGGCCGCGATGGCCGCCATCGTCCGCATCGAGCAGGGCGCAACGATCATGCCTGCGGTTCGGAACGACCCACTGGCGAGGGAGGCACCGATGTCACAAATCGAGTGGCAGCACGCCGCACGGCTTTCGAGCTCCTTCAAGGCATCTGGGCCGACTTCGTGCGCCAGCGTACGCTCCGCAGCCTCCGAAACGACCAGGTGAAGTTCAACATCGGGCATCTGTCCGAGAAGTGCGCCGATCCGCATTGCGATCCCCGCTCCGGAGGCGCCGCTCACCGCCAGGACTACCCGCTGTTTTGTCATGAGCACCGTCCCGGAACTGGTTGCGCTAGCTCGCCCAGCCCCAATCGCCGCCACATCTCATCGACACGCGCGATTACGCTGGGGTCCATCGCGAGCGCACCCCCCCATTCACGCTCCGTCTCGGTACCGATTTTTGTGGTGGCGTCGATGCCAAGCTTGCCACCCAGCCCCGAGATCGGCGATGCGAAATCCAGGTAGTCGATGGGCGTACGGTCGACAATCATCAGATCCCGCGACGGGTCCATGCGCGTTGCGAGCGCCCAGGAGATGTCGCGCCAATTGCGCACGTCGATGTCGTCGTCGACCACGACGATGATTTTCGTATAGGAAAACTGCATGATGAGGCTCCACAGCGCCATCATCACCCGGCGCGCCTGGCCAGCGTAGCGCTTGCGGATCGAGACGATTGCAATGCGGTAGGAGCACGCGTCGGGCGGCAGCCAGCAATCGACGATCTCAGGGATCTGGCGCCGGAGGATCGGCGAAAAGAGTTCATTGAGCGCCCCGCCGATGATCGATGGTTCGTCCGGAGGGCGCCCCGCATAGGTCGAAGGATAAAGAGGATCGGCGCGGCTCGTGACGGCTGTCACGCGCATGAGCGGAAAGGGCTCGGCCGAGTTGTAATAGCCTGTGTGATCGCCGAAAGGCCCCTCCGGCCGCGTCTCGTGGGAAGACACGTAACCTTCGATAACGATCTCAGCATCCGCAGGCACCACCAGCGGCACGCTCACACAGGACGCGAGCCGCGGAGAGCCTCCCCGCAGGATGCCGGAGAAGCGCAGCTCGGATATCGTCTCGGGTAGCGGAAGAACCGCCGAGAGAACCGTCGCAGGATCGGCGCCGATGACAACTGCGACAGGCATGTCCTGGCCCTCTGCCGCCCAGAGGCGGTGATGCGCAGCACCCCCGCGGTGCGCGAGCCACCGCATGATGGCTTGGTCGCGTCCAACGACCTGCATGCGGTAAACGCCCATATTGTAGTGGGAGATCGAGTCGCAGCTGGGCGGACGCGTCAGGACAAGCGGCCAGGTAATGAGCGGGCCCGCATCCCCGGGCCAGCATGTCTGGATCGGAAGCCGGTCGAGAGCGATATCCGCTCCGGTCCATATGTTCTCCTGTACTGATGGACGGCTAACGTAGGTCGGCATCATTCTCATGATGGCTTTCACCATCGGCCAGCGATCCAGAACGTCACGAAACCCGTCGAGGGGCTCTGGTTCACGCAAAGCGCTCAGCAACTCCCCGAGCCGGCCGATCCGATCGGGGGTAATGCCGAGACCCCACGACACCCTTTCCTCAGCACCGAATATGTTGACGACGACGGGAATCGCCGACGGCATCCCGTCGGCAAGCCGCGGACGCTCGAAAAGAAGCGCCGGCCCCCCTCTTTCGAGAACGCGCCGATGGATCTCGGTCATGTCGTGGACAACGGAGACAGGCTCGCGAACGCGCGCCAATGCATGTTTGCTTTCGAGGAAACTTAGAAAGGCGCGCAAATCGCCAAATTTCGGCAAATCCCGCACGGCGCGTCCCTCTCCATCCTCTTCGCGGAGCACTAAGCACCGCCCTGCGGGGGGATATTTGATCTCGGTTAAGCGCGCGGGCGGCTGTCGGGTCTAGGAACTCCTTCCGGAGGACCAACATGCCCCAGGCTGCATCGCACCGGGTTCGACGTTTGCCAGGCATTGTCGCACAAGCCATGCGCCCACTGCCTCTGATGCCGCTCGAGTTGGCGCTCCGCCGTCTGTTGTCCGGCATCCTCGAGCGTCACCCCGACCTATTGGACAGGCTCCGCGGGCTAGAGCAGCGTCTTATCGCCATCGATCCCGGCGACTTGCCTTTCGTCATCATCCTAGAGCCGCGTGTCGGCACGATCTGCCTGCAGGTGGTCCGCGGCATCGCTGATGAGCACGTTCACGCCCGCATTCGCGGGCCGCTGCCCCTGCTGATGGGGCTCGTCGATGGTGTCTACGATGGCGACGCGCTGTTCTTCTCCCGGGATCTCACCATCGAGGGCGATATCGAACTGGCCCTGGCGCTCCGCAACGCCATCGACGATGCAGCTATCGACATTATCGGCGAGGTCGAGATGACCTTCGGCTCATTCGGCTTTCCCTTCGACCGAATAGGCAAAGGCATATCGATCGTACTGCGGAAAGCATTGCACTACGGCGAGCGACTAAACCGAGGAGCTCTTCAGTGACGGCGAACAGCCCACGATGTCTCGAGCTCGTCTGCCCCGCAGGAACGCCTACGGCTCTGCGCACAGCCGTCGAGGCCGGCGCCGATGCTGTCTATTGCGGTTTTCGCGACGAAACGAACGCCCGTAACTTTCCAGGCCTGAACTTCAGCCGCGACGAAATGCGAGGCTCCATCGCCTACGCGCATGACCACGGCGCCAAGGTGTTGATCGCAATAAACACGTTTGCACGAGCCGGCGATATCGGACCATGGCGCCAGGCCGTCGACGATGCGGCCGCACTCAGAGCCGATGCCGTCATTCTCGCCGATATCGGCCTTCTCAACTATGCCGCACGGACACACCCCGGCCTCCGGCTACACCTCTCCGTACAGGCTGCCGCCGCCAGCGCCAGCTCGATCAACTACTACGTGAATGAATTCGGAGTGAAACGCGTGGTGCTACCGCGCGTCCTCAGCATACCCGAGATCGCGGCAATCACGCGTGCGGTTGCGTGCGAGACGGAAACATTCGGGTTCGGAGGACTCTGCGTCATGACAGAAGGTCGATGCTCCCTCTCATCATACGCAACGGGAAAATCCCCCAACATGAATGGTGTCTGCTCGCCGGCGAGCCATGTGAGCTATCGAAAGGAGGACGGCACCCTCGTCGCCCGCCTCGGCGACTTCACGATCAATCGATCATATGACGATCAGCCCGTTGGCTACCCCACACTCTGCAAGGGACAGTTCAGAACCACCGTAGCCGAGGGATACCTCTTCGAGGAACCTGTCAGTCTCGATGTGCACTCACTTCTGCCCGAGCTACGCAATGCCGGCGTCACGGCGATCAAGATCGAAGGCCGACAGCGCAGCCGCGCCTACATCCGGGCCGTCGTCACAGCCTTCAGAGAATCCCTGAACGCGCTCACGAACGACACGCCGGCCCCTGCCAATTCTCTGGCATCGATTTCCGAAGGGCAGAGCGTGACGGCCGGCGCGTACCGAAAAACCTGGAGGTGATCAGACATGTCTCGGATCTCGTTGTCTCTGGGGCCGGTGCTGTTCAACTGGCCGACCACAAGCTGGCGCGACTTCTATCTTCGCATCGCCGACGAGGCCCCGGTCGACTTCGTCTACATTGGTGAGGTCGTCTGCTCGAAGCGTCAGCCCTTCTTCTCCGATACGATTCCAGAGGTCATTGAGCGCCTCGAACGTGGCGGCAAGACCGTAATCCTGAGCTCACTCGCGCTGCCGACACTGGATCGCGAGCTCAGGTATTGCGCGGCGCTGGCGGAAGCGTCGCAGATGGTTGAGGCCAATGATGCATCCATTCTCCCTCACCTCACCGGCAAGCCCCACGCAATCGGCCCCCTGCTCTCCGTCTATAACGAAGCTGCGGCCCAGTTCCTCATCGAGGGCGGTGCGCGTCGGATTGCTCTCCCCCCCGACTTACCGATGACCTCGATCGCCACCATCGCGGCCGCTGCGCCCGAGGCTGCCATAGAGGTGTGGGCCTTCGGACGCATCCCGCTTGCAATATCAGCCCGCTGCTATCACGCGCGGTTGCATGGCCGGACCAAGGATTCATGCCAATTCGTCTGCGAGAACGATCCGGACGGCCTTCGAGTTGATACCCTCGACAATGAGAAGTTCTTGGCGATCAATGGGGTTCAGACGCTCTCCCATTCCTTCTGCAATCTGATCTCCGACGCCGGGCAGCTCACGAAAGCCGGCGTGTCCACACTGCGCTTATCCCCACACACCTGTGACATGGTCGCGGTTGCGCGCGTTTTTCGCGACGTTCTCGACGGCGCCTGCGAGCCCGAGCACGGCATGCATCGCCTCACCGGGATTGCGCCCAAAATCGCATTCTCAAACGGCTTCGTGCACGGCACAAACGGCGCGGATTATGTCTCTGGATAGGATCCTGAGATGGAGCTACCGACCATCACAGTCGTAGGAGCCGGAATTGCCGGGCTGTGGCAGGCTTACACGCTGGCCTACCGCGGCTATTCGGTTCATCTTGTCGACCGAGCCAAAGGCCTTTTCAGCAATGCGGCGAGTGCCTATGCCGGCGCCATGCTGGCGCCGTTCTGCGAATGCGAGACGGCGCCTCCGATCGTCCGCGATCTTGGTCTTCGCTCCCTTGACCTCTGGCGTTCGACGTTTGCGGGCGTCATCAGCAATGGCACGCTGGTAGTGGCCGATCCGCGCGACAAGAGCGAGCTCATCCGCTTTTCGCGCGCCACAGAAGGCCACCGGTTCCTCGATTCGGACGCTCTTGCAAAGCTCGAACCCGAACTCGGAAGCCGGTTCGATGCCGGCCTCTTCTACGCTGAAGAGGCCCACATCGACCCCGCGGCGGCGGCTGGCTTTCTATTACGCACAATACGTCGCCTTGGCGTCAGGATCACGTTCGATTACGTTTGGTCTGAGATCGACACGGATTATGTCATCGACTGCCGCGGAATGGGAGCACGCCAGGACATCACGGCTCTCCGCGGCGTAAGAGGCGAACGGTTGATTATTCAAACCCAGGAAGTGTCGCTCAAGAGGCCAATACGTCTCCTGCATCCTCGCACGCCGCTTTATGTCATACCATGGGGCATCGGCACCTACATGATCGGGGCCACCGTCATCGAAAACGACGAGCAAGGCCCGGTCACCCTGCGGTCAGCGCTCGATCTCCTCTCCGCGGCGTTGACGCTGCATCCGGCTTTTGCCGATGCGCGCATTCTGGACGCCGGCGCCGGAGTAAGGCCGGCCTTTTCTGATAACGTGCCGAGAGTGATCGTGCGCGGCCGGCAGATCGTCGTGAACGGACTTTACCGTCACGGCTTTCTGCTTTCTCCGGCATTGGCGGAGATGGTGGGGGACTATCTCGCCGGCCAGGTGGTGTTGAGCCCCCTCATCGCTGAGGAATGAGTGCCGGACTGCGACGTCTTAAAGGACGAGGCGAGCTTCTTCAGGATGCAGTTAATCCTCTCGGGACCTCCGTCCGCATAGACGCCAAACACGTGAACCAAGGTAGCGCCCGCGGCAATCCGCGCCCGGACAACATCCGCCGTGAGACCCATCGCCTCCACGGACCTCTTTGCCGAAGCGCTCGATGCCTCCAAAGGCGCAGATCGGTCCCGGATGCCCTAGATCTCTTCCGGATCTTTCGCGTCCCCTATCCTCTCCGGCGCTTGAAATCGGACATGAAGCCCACGAGCGCATCCACGGACGCTTCGGGAACCGCGTTGTAGAGAGACGCCCGAATTCCGCCGACGTCGGGATGGCCCCGCAAATGGAAAAGCCCCTGTGCCTGGGCCTCTTCGCAAAACATGACATCGAGAGCCGGGTTGGCTAGCCGAAAGCAGACACTGACGGACGAGCGATAGGGCGTCACGACAGGACAGCAGTAGAACTCGTCGGCATCGATGGCCTCATAAAGCTTGCTGCTCTTTGCCTTGTTCCTCGTCTGGGCACCGGCGAGACCGCCCTGTTCGCGCAACCAGCCGAGCATCCTGCTCGCCACGAGCACGGGAAACGTCGGCGGCGTGTTCACCCGGGATTTACATTGCGCCTGCCGCGCATAGTTGAACGGTGCCGGCGTTCTCCCATGCGAACGCCCGAGAAGATCCTTGCGCACAATCACGATGGTGAGGCCGGCCGCACCGAGGTTTTTCTGCGCGCTTGCGTAAATCAGCCCAAAGCGCTCGACGGGAATAGGTCGGGTCAGGAAGTCGGCAGTCATATCCGCGACGAGCGGCACCTTCGACGCCTCAGGAAACACCTGGAACTGCAGGCCATCCGCCGACTCGTTCGTCGTGTAGTGGCAATAGGCGGCATCCGAGGAGCGCTGCCAGGATTGTGGATCGGGAAGGGCACCTTGATCGCCCGATGCGATCACACGGACCTCGCCGTACTGCGACGCAGCGGAGACCGCGCGCCGCGACCAATGCCCGATCTCCACGTAGTCACAATGCGACGCATCACCCAACAGGTTCATCGGAACGAGCGAGAATTGCGCCGTCGCTCCGCCCTGGAGGAAAAGCACCTTGTAGGAATCTGGCAGTTCAAGGAGTGTCCGCAGATCATGCTCGGCGAAATCCGCGACATCCGCGTACTCTTCTCCCGTGAACGGAAGCTCGAGCGCTGAGAACCCTGTTCCCCGCCACTCTGCTATGTCGCCGCTCAGCGCCGTGACGACAGCCTCCGGTAGCTTTGACGAGGCGGACGAAAAGCTGAGAGGTCTCACGACGCACGCCCCTCATTCAATGAGACTAAAGCCGTGCGCACCGGCGATCATCAGGAGCAGCGTCGCCGCGGACAGCACAGTGTTCACGCGCGAGGACAGGAACGTAATGCGCGCGCAGCGCAGCCGCTCGTCGGTCGGCGCGGGAATGAAACCCAGCACTTTCTTCTGATGTGGCCACAGCACGAACCATAGATTCATCACCATGAGGATGCCGAGCCAAGCGCCAAGCCCTATGGTGGCCGATGGGCCCATGAGCTGCAGCGCCTCCAAGAGATCGCCGCGCCGCCACAGCATGTAGATGCCTGTCGCGAAGACGACCAACGACGCGTGGCGGAAGATGCCATGCTCGCGCTTCGACGCCCCGATGAACACGTTCCGCACGGCGTCGGGGGGATCCGCGGGAAGGACGCGACGGAAAACCGGCGTTTGCACCACGTTCACCCAATTGTGCCCCACCCAGATGATGACACCTGCCACGTGCAGGAGCCGTGCGGCCAAGTCCATCGCGCCGTATTCCATGTGCTTGTCCGCCGCGCTTCACGAAGCGTGCGTGCGCCTTGGATACCCCCCCTCACGCATGATCAAGGACTTCGCGCCGCAGCCTCTGCGCCTCTCCGCACCCTTGACCAGCGCATCGATGAGATGGCGATGGGGCGACTTGGCGCAAACCGGATCCGTATTCGAGGCGTCGCCTGTCATGAGATAAGCCTGACAACGGCACCCGCCGAAGTCCTTTTCCTTCTCGACGCAACTGCGGCACGGATCCTTCATCCAGCCGTCGCCCCGGAACGCGTTGAAGGCCTCCGATTCCTTCCAAATCCAACCCAACCCATGCTGGCGCACGTTCGGGAAGTCGATGCCCTTGATAAGGCGTGCCTCCTGGCACGGCAGCGCCGTGCCATCCGGTGCGATCGTCAGATGAATCGAACCCCAGCCGTTCATGCAGGCCTTGGGACGATTGTCGTGATAGTCAGGGACGACGTAGAAAATCGTAAGCTTCTTGCCCAAACGCTCGCGCGCGGCGTTGACCTGCGCTTCCGAGCGCGTGAGCTGCTCCCGGGTCGGCAGCAGCTCGGACCGATTGAGGAGGGCCCAGTTGTAGTACTGCAGGTTCGCGAACTCGAGATATTCCACGCCGAGGTCGGCGGCGAGATCGATGAATGCCTCGGTCTGCTCGATGTTGTAGCGGCTGACAGGCACGTTCAGAACCATAGGAAAGCCCTCAGCCTTGATCGTGCGCGCGATGGAGATCTTCTGCTCGAAGACATCGATGCCGACGAGCTTCTCGTTGAGCTCTTGGTCGCAGGCCTGGAGACTGAGCTGGATTTGCTTTAGTCCTGCTTTCTTGAGCGCGTTGAGCCGCTTGGGATTCAAGCCGACACCGGACGTGATAAGGTTCGTGTAATAGCCGAGCCGGTCTGCCTCTTGGACCAGTTCCTCGAGATCTCTTCTCAACATGGGCTCGCCGCCAGTGAACCCGAGTTGCAGTGACCCGAGGCGCCGTCCCTCCCGCAACACGTCCTTCCACTCAGCCGTAGTGAGTTCGTTGCGATAGCGGTCGAAGTCGACTGGATTGCTGCACCACGGACACTTAAGCGGACATTTATACGTAAGCTCAATCACGAGCCAGAGCGGCATGCCGAGGCCGTCAAGACTTAACCCGGATCCAGCCTTTGGCATGGGCAATCTCCAAGAATTCGAGAACTTCGGAACCAAGATCGTTCCTGCGGTATCGGCGAGAGAGCTCGGCCGTGCCGGCTTTGATGGACGAAGCACCCGTGCACGCCTCGAGGATCGAGGCCGCCGTCCGATTGAGCTTCACAATCCCTTCGGGATAGAGGAGCACATGCGCCTGTTGTGGCTCTTCCCAGCGGAAGTGGTAGTTTGGATTGAGCTCGACCACGTCCTCAGGCCTGAGCCTCCCTTCGGCTTCCATGCGCTCCTCCACGTCAGGAATTCACAGAGCGCCCAACGTCCTCAGCGAACGTAGACGTAGGCGGTCACTTCGAATCCGAGACGCACATCGCAGTATGTCGGCGCAACCCAGGTAAGATTGACATCCGCATCGACGCAGGCGGTATCGAGACAATTCATCGGACTTTCCTCCTATGGTGATCGTGGTTAAGGGCATCGAATACCCCGCTCGCACTATCCGTGTGGGTCCCTTGCGGTCGCTTGACTTTTGTTAGGTTGAGATCCGCGCAGATGCCGACAGTCGTCCATCTCACAGTCTTTTGATGACGACTTCGCGTTAGGCATCGTCATCCGGGGCGTACTCGACGAAGCTGAGAAGTCGCCCGACATCGGCGATCGTCACTGTACCGCGGTCGATGGACACACCGTGCGCGCGCAATCGTGCCAATGCCCGCGAAAAACTCTCCGGCTTCATGCCGAGCCGGTTGGCGAGAAGCGCTTTCTCGAACGGAAGCTCTATAACGGCTTCACCTTTCCGGACCTTGGTGAGACGCACGATGAAATCGCCAATCCTCTGCGGCGCTGATCGCACCTTGATCTGCTCGATCTGCTCCACGAGGAATTTGAGCTGGTAGGACGCAGACGCGAGCATTGACATGGCCAACTCGGGACGCTCCTCGATGCGGGCTCGGAAGGTGCTGCCATCAACTTTGAGCAGGCGTGATGGCGATACCGTCTCTCCGCTGGCTGGATAACGCCCGCCGAGAAAAATCGCTGCCTCCGCAAACGTCTCGCCGCTTTTGAAAACGTGGAGGACAACTTCAAGACCGTCGGGAGTAGTGCGGTAGATCTTGACCCACCCGTCGAGAACAATGAAGAACGCCGTTGCCGGCTCGCCTTGCAGGAAAAGCGTGGTTCCCTTCTCGTAGAGCCGGGGCACCGTATTGCCGACAAGCACCTCCGCGGTCTGCGATGACATCGCACCGAATAGCGGGGTGGACTTGACGATCTCCCAGTCAGCCGGATCCATGACAGAGCCTGGATGTTGTTCTTGTGCCCATATCCTCCTTTGCACCGCTCGGGCCGAAACAAATTGATATGCGACAAAGCGCGACCGAGCTTTTTGCCTCAGGCCGCCTGGTACCGCTATTGCCTTGATGCAGTTCAGCGCTCTGAGACCAACCGATAAAGATCAGACGCCGTGGCGGCGTAACACCCTTTCGATGTCTCCGACGCAGCGGATTTCCATCATTTCATCCATCGAAAGAGAAATCGAGAACACCGCCTCGATCTCGCGCATCAAGGCAATGTGTTGCAGCGAATCCCATTTCGCGATGTCTTCCGGCGACATCGTCACGGAGAGCGGACCGGTATGTTGAAATATATCGGCGAAGATTGATGCGATCTCAGGATATGCCAGTGTTGCGCTGCAAGTGCACCCGTCCATTCAGCTCTCCCAGCTTGTTCTTACATAGGCCGACGTCGGCGGATCCTGCATGCTGGTCCCGAACGCCCATCTCGTCCTCCCATCCTCCTCACGGCCAATCCGCTCAAAGCCGCAGGAGGCATAAAAATCTCGCACGATGCCGTTCTTGGGAGTAGGTATGTAGTCACCCCGGATGCGGCGGATGCCACGCCGATCTACCTCTCGTATGAGCTGCCCCAGGAAAGCGCGCTCAATCTCCCGACCGATCACGCGGCAGCTCATAAGAAGCGTCCGAATGATCGCTTCGTCACCTTCGATCGCGACTGTGGCCGCAATCACGATGCCGTGGTCTCCGAACCTATCGGTGACACGTCCCAGCGTCGCAAAATCCTTCGCATCATCCTTCATGAGTTCGGCAATATCCGACTCCGTGAGGCGCAGCGTCGTGAGGTTGAACTGGTTGGTCCTTTGATGCATCTGCGCCACGCGCGCGAGCGTCCCGTTGTTCACGAAGCTCACGATCAGATTCTGATCCAGGCTTGAAAGATAGGACTCGAAGCTCGTCGCGCCCCTTCTTGCGGTCCGCGCCGCGTCCGCAATGGTGTAAAGCGAAGCACGCGACGCGTCTTCTGCGGTCAGCCGTACGGGCCATGTTGCGGACAGACGTCGCAGCCATGTGGGACGCTCTTCTGGATCAGCCGGGAGCTCCGGAACAACAACCTCCGGGCACAGTTGCCGCATGGCCGCCCGCTCATGCGGGCTGTCATCGAGGAAAAGAAAGCTATCGAGACCAAGATTGAGTTTGCTCGCAAGCCTGCGGATGTTGTCGGCCTTGGGTTCCCAATTGATGGCTGCCGCTGAGAAATCAGAAGCCTTCAGCAGCATGCCCGGATGTCGCTCGAAGACCGAGAGGGCGTCGGCGTTGTTTTTGCTTAATGCGACAAGCAGGAGCCCTTGCATCTTGAGCCTCAGGCACTCTTCCTGCAGAGAGCGGAACGCATTTCCCGGCGCGTCATGGCCACACGCGAGCCGCTCGACACCGTCATCGCCGTAGACGCCGCCCCAAAGCGTGTTGTCGAAATCGACGGCCAGCACCTTCACAGGTCCACGCCGCAGCATGCGCCACCCCTCCGCGAAGGCTTGCGCAAAAAGCTGCGTGGCTTTGGCTGAATAGGCTATCCGACCGTAGTACCAAAGCTTCGGAGCCGACTGCTCCCGCACCGGAATCTGCGATAGCACGTAATCTGAATCGATGACGAGAATCCGGCTTGATTTCTCCGCTGCATCCAAAATCCGCCGGTTCAACATATCGACGGCGCGCCGGAGCCCCGAGATATGGCGGCGATCCAAGAATCCGGCCGTAGGCGCAACCGGAATCGGAATCGTATTAATCAGCAGCACGGAGCGCGAATTGGCGATGAATGCGTCCAGCGCATCCGTGAGCATCGATCCACGCTCGCCAAGTATCCTTTCCAGCTCCGTAGCATCAACGCGCCAATCTCGCGGCGCGAGGCTTTCATGATCAAGCAGCACCACAAGCACATCCATGTCGTCCTGGGGACGCATGAGATCCACCAACGCGTTGCCGTAGGGGCTTTCCGCGATCTCTGCCCTCTCCCCCTCGACGGCGAATGCGGGCCGAAGCGTCTCGCTGAGCGTCCAGGTTGTTGAAGAGCCCGAAACGCGAATTCGGACCGCGGGCAATTGCGCAGCGTAGGCGTCGAAAACTCCGCCAACTTTATTGAGAACGTCTGGCGCACGACGATACTGCGCAAGCGCAAGGCGAAGCGCTTCCTCATCCCAGCTGAGCGCCATGAGTCTGCGAACCAACGCGCTCGTTATTGCGGGTTTTAGCTCTGCATCATGCTCTAGTGCGATCAGGCTTCCGGCGATGGGCTCGCGCTCGTCCGCATTTCCGCCCGCCGCGTTGAGCCGGTTCAAAACCATAAGGCCTGCGGGTAGCATATCCGCGGCGTCACCGGTCAACATATGGCCGGCCGTGAGCAAAACCTCTGAAAGCGAGTTCGGAAGCGATAGTCCCTCCTGATCGAGCGCCTGCAATAGAAGGTTTACTTTGTGTGGAGTGACCGAGCTCCAATCGATAGCTTGAAGGATGACTCGCTGGCGCAAACACTCTGGAGCCGCCGCAATTGCCGCATCGACGATCTCGTCGATCCTGCTATCGACCGTCAAAGCGGTAGACAACCATCGCGAACCGCGCGGTAATGGTCTGCCGCGCTTTTCGAGTGAGGCCGATGACATTCAAATCTCCTCAAAGCATGTGCTCGCCGCCGGTGACGAGCATGTTTTCTCCGGTGATGAAGGATGCATAGGGAGAAGCCAGCATAAGCGCCGCACCCGCCACATCATCTGTCGTCGCAAGCCGGCGCAGCGGCGTGCGCGACATCGTCATCTCCCGCATACGATCAGGCAGGTTGGCTACAAGATCGGTGTCGACCAAGGAGGGAGAGATCATGTTCACGGTAACTCCGTCCGGGCCAAGCTCCTGGGCAAGATTCTTGCTCATCGCCAGAAGCGCCCCCTTGGCAGCCACATAAGGAAGCCAATTGTGCGCAGTTCGGCCGAGTGCCGCCGCCGATAGAATCATGATGATTTTTCCCCGGCACGCCTTGAGAGCCGGCAGCGCGGCCTGCGTGACGCGAAAGGCGCTACCGACGATCTGCTCGTAAGCTATCGACAAATCGCCCCACTGCAGGCGCGGGAACGGCGCCGATGCGATCTTCGGGCCGGCATTGTTGACAAGAATATCGAGCCCACCTTGCGCAGCCACCTCGTCCATCATGCGCGCAACATCGTGTGCGCGCGTGACATCGGCCTGGATCGCGCGACTGACACCTCCGCCTTCGGCGATCTCCCGCACCAAGGCTTCCGCGGAGGAATGGCTCTTGTGATAGTTGATCCAGACCATCGCTCCATGCTCTCCGAAGAGCCGTGCCACCGCCCGACCGATCCCTCGCGAAGCCCCGGTCACGAGCGCGACGCGCCCCTCGAGAAGACGGGGCGCGCTCGTAGGATTCGCTGCCCGGCCTCGTTGCTCTTGCTCAGTGATGCGAAGGACTTTCACCGTCGCCGTCCCGCGCATCACGCAATCGCTCTCCGACCGCAAGATCTCCGTCCTGAGCGTGACGAGCCGCGTGTCGCGATCGATCTTTTCCACCGTCGCCCGCGCCTCCACGGTGTCTCCAATGAAAACTGGCTTCGTGAATTCGATTCCCTGCGAAACGTAGAGCGCCCCCGGCCCGGGTAGCTTCATGCCGACAAGTGTGGAAAGAAGGCTCGCATGAAGGAACCCATGCACAACGCGTTGACCGAATTCGGTGCGTGCGGCGAATTCATCATCGACGTGGAGCGCATTGTGATCCCCGGAGAGACGTGCAAAGGCGGCCACATCCTCACCTGTAATGGTGCGGGCAATGCGCTCAGTCTGGCCAACTTTCAGCGAGTGAAGGCGGTCTGCTCCGCTCATGCTCATGGACTTGCGATCATTCCGACTGCCTTGCCTGGCAAAGCGATAGCCAACGCTATCCGCAACCGAATTGACTTCGGTTAAGTAGTGAAGCTGAGCGCGCTGCTAGTAGCCGATGTGGTTCGCGTCATTCGGATCGAACGGTAGAACGCGAGCGATGAGGGTCCTTTGCGTTTACCAACTTGGAGCATGCCCCAATGGCCTCAACCTTCGAAACCGTCGCCAGCATCATCTCGTCGAGCAGCGACGTTCCGTTGGAACAGATCACCCCGCAAAGTCACGTTAAGAAGGATTTGGGTGTCGATAGCCTCGCCTTTCTCGACATCACCTTTGAGATAGATCAGACGTTTGGGATCAAGCTGCCCGTAGAGGACTGGATAGCCCGCGTCAACGAGGGCAAGGACAAGGGAGACGACTACTTCATTATCGGCAATCTCTGCTCTCAAATCGACTCCATGCGCGTCGCCGTCGCAGGGTGAGATCGGCGACCGGCATGCGTCTCGAATACTTTCAGATGCTCGACGAGGTCGAAGCGCTCGACACTGAAAAGGCAACCCTCGTCGCCATCGCGCGCATCCCGCTTGAGAGCCCCGTCTTCGAGGGCCATTTCCCGGGCCATCCGATCATGCCGGGCGTCCTACTGCTCGAGACCATGGCCCAAGCCGCTGGCTATCTGCTCATGGCATTGGATGGCTTCGAACGCATGCCGTTTTTCGCAAATGCCAAGACCGCAAACTTCCGCTCGTTCGTACGGCCTGGTTCGATGCTCAAAGCCAACGCAACGCGTATTCACGCCGGGTCGGGCTACGCCATCGTGGACACAAGGCTAGAATGCGACAATGCGCAAGTGAGCGACGCCCGGCTCACGATGCGCACGGTGCCTTTTCCATCAGGTGCGCTCGCCCAGCACGTCCGACGCGAAGGGGAACGTCTGAGGCTGACCTCAGCGGAGGCCGGATGATGAGGAATGTTCAGGACGATGTTTGGATCACCGGCATCGGGCTTGTAAGTTCGCTCGGCGAAGGTGCAGCCACACATTGGCAAAAGCTCAGCAGCGACAACGCGCACCGCCCGGTCATCGATCCCCAGCGCTTCGCGCCTTATACGGTTCACCCTCTCGCCGACATAGACTTCGCCAAACAGATTCCCCGAACCACTGATCAGCGTCAGATGGAGCGCTGGCAGCGCATCGGTGTCTATGCGGCCGGGCTTGCCTTGGCTGACGCCGCCGTTGCAGGGAATCGGGAACTCCTCGAGCACACCGACTTGTGCGTCGCTGCCGGCAATGGAGAACGCGACGTTGCACTTGATTCACGCATCCTCGCGGAGAGTGCGGTTGGCGGTCTGGAAGGCGCCTACCTCAATCAGAACTTGGCGACTGGCTTACGGCCCACGCTTTATCTCGGTCAACTCTCGAACCTTCTCGCCGGCAACATCTCGATCGTTCACAAGGCGACGGGATCGTCGCGAACATTCAAGGGCGAGGAGATGGCCGGCGTATCTGCCATCTCCGACGCGGTATTCAGGATAGAAGCCGGTCAGGGTGAACTGTTCATTGTCGGTGGAGCACTCAACGCGGAGCGAGAGGACGCACTGCTCAGCTGCGAGCTTGCCGGCGCTCTCTACAGCGGGCCGTATCGGTCCGTGTGGCAGCGGCGCATAGCCGACGGGGGTCTCGTTCCCGGCAGTCTTGGTGCGTTTCTGGTACTCGAAGCCAGCCAGCACGCCCGCCGACGCGGCGCAACTCCCTACGCCCGATTGACTGACGTCGTCTCGGATAGATCACGACGACGGGCCGGCGAGGCTGCGGTCGCAGCAACCCAACTTATGAGTAAGCTCAGCACCAATCCGAAAGAAGGCAACCTCGCCGTTCTAAGCGGCGCCAGCGGGGCCGAACCCGCAACTGCAGAAGAGTTGCAGTTCCTTTCCGGACTCCAGCAGCTCGGCCTCAATCCCGTGGTGCGGGCCTGGGGAAGCGCACTCGGCCATGCGCTCGAAGCACATTTCATTGCCGGGCTGGCACTCGCGGCTTTGGCCGTCTCCGAAGGGAGCTTCTATCCGCCATTCGATCCAACCGAAATGGCCGCCCCTTCTGGCATGAGCACCAACCAAATTCTCGTCACCGCCTTTGGCCATTGGCGCGGAGAAGCGATGGCGTTCGTGCAATCGGCGTGATGGGTACGAACCACATGGGTGTCCGCATGCTCGACCACAAGAGCCGCCCCGTAGTGGTGGTGACCGGAATTGGGCTCGTGACGTCCCTCGGAATAGGCGCTGCTAAATCTTGGGAGCGGTTGGTCGCTGGGCAGTCCGGCGTAAAGCCCATCACGCGTTTTCCGACAGACGGCCTCCGAACCACGATCGCTGGCACCGTCGACGCTCACGAGCTTGCTCAAGGCTCGGCCTACGAATTGTCCACGGCAATGGCCGAGCAAGCGGCCCGCGAGGCGATCAGCCAGGCTGGCATCGGAAACGGATACTCATTTCCCGGCCCGCTGATCATCGCGACACCACCGTCCGAACTCGAGTGGCCGCACCTCGGCAAACTTTATGATGCGAACCTCGAAAGCGAAGTTGCAGGCTATGCCCGTGTACTTGCTAACGCCCGCAAGGGCTCCTTCGCGGAACTGGCAAAGCACGTACGCTTCGCCGCAATGGCGGATTGCCTCCAAGACCGGTTCGGTACGCGTGGAGAACCGCTGTCAATCTGCACCGCCTGTGCATCGGGTGCGACGACGATCCAGCTCGGCTTAGAAGCCATTCGCCGAGGCGATACCGAGGCGGCGCTGTGTATTGGAACCGATGCGACTGTCCATCCAGAGGGCTTGATTCGCTTCTCACTGTTGTCCGCTCTCTCGACGGCGAACGACGAGCCTCAAAAGGCATCGAAGCCCTTCTCGAAGCGAAGAGATGGATTTGTCATGGCCGAAGGGGCCGGCGCGTTGGTGCTCGAGTCGTATGATGCTGCAAAAGCGCGCGGCGCGAAGATTCTGGCCGTCGTGCGCGGATGCGGCGAGAAGGCCGATGATTATCACAGGACCCGCTCGAGCCCCGATGGTCACGCGATGATAGGCGCCATCCGCAAAACGCTGACGGACGCGGGCGTGGAACCTGACGAGATCGACTACATCAACGCTCACGGCACGAGCACGCCCGAGAACGACAAGATGGAGTACCTGTCGCTCGAAGCGGTCCTCGGCGAACATCTCGCGCGAACCCCTCTAAGCTCGAACAAGTCCATGATAGGACACACACTGATCGCGGCCGGATCGGTGGAGGCAGCCTTCTCGGTGCTCACACTCCAAACCGGCGTTTTGCCGCCTACCATCAATTACGACGATCCAGACCCCGACCTCCCTCTCGACGTCGTCCCCAACGCGAGCCGCATGGCGAGAGTCTCGACCATCCTTTCCAATTCGTTCGGCTTCGGCGGCCAGAACGTATGCGTCGTCTTCTCGGGAGAGCCCGCATGACCAGGTGGAGATTTAGCGCAATGCGATTTGAGAGGCCCCTTCTCAATGTACGGTAGCGAAGGTGTCCGCATGCGCAGCATGATGATGAGAGCGGCCGAGCTTCGAGGGCAGCGCTACGTCGTGGTCAAGTGGGTGGAAAAGCCGCCGGAGCCTGCACCGGATGAGGTAAAGGTTCGCATCGGCGCCGTCGCCCTTAATCACATCGACGTTTGGAGCTGGCGCGGCATGGCCTTCGCAAACCGCGAGCTGCCGATCATTCTCGGTGCGGAGGCCGCCGGCGAGGTGGTAGCCGTCGGAGACAATGTCGAGCACCTGTTCCCCGGCGACGTTGTGGCCCTCTACGGGGCCAAGACTTGTGGAACCTGCCCCGCGTGTCTCGAAGGCCGCGACAACTTCTGCGAAGGCCCGCCCAACATGTATGGCTTTCACATCGACGGCTTTCTGCGCGAGTACATTAACGTACCCGCGCGAATCGCGGTCAAAGCGCCTCGCGGCCTCGACGTGACGGCCGCGGCCTGCGCGCCGATTACCTTTGGCACCGTCGAGCATATGTTGTTCGACAACGCTCACTTGAAAGCCGGAGAGACGGTTCTCGTCCACGCTGGAGGAAGCGGCATCGGAACGGCCGCGATCCAGCTCGCCAAAGCCGCGGGTGCATGCGTGATCACGACCGTGGGAACACGCGAGAAGGCGGAAAAGGCCACGGCCCTCGAGGCCGATCACGTGATCAATTACAGCACGGAGCGTTTCGAAGGGCGCGTGCGCAAGATCACGGCACGCCGCGGCGTAGACGTCGTGTTCGAGCACGTTGGGCCGGCGACGTGGGAAGGCAGCATTGCCTCTCTGAAACGCGGGGGACGACTTGTGACCTGCGGATCGACCACCGGAGTCTCCGCCAAAACAAACCTCTATCTCCTGTTCCAACGGCAGTTGCGCCTAGTTGGCAGTTTTGGATGCCGTATGAGCAACATGAAAACGGTCATGGAGAAAATGGCCCATGGCCTCGTCGCCCCAACGATCGACACCATCATCCGCCTCGATGACATCGATAACGCCTTGGCCAGGCTCGAGGCCCGCAACGTGTTCGGCAAGATCGTGGTGACCTTCTGAGGATCGAGAACCGTGATGAGCAAAGCGACAGGCGGGAGCGAGGTCTGGATCACAGGCGTGGGGCTTTTAAGCTCACTCGCTGCGGATGCCGGTCAACACGCAAAGCTTCTCTTCCCGGACGCAGTCGCTGTTTCCCCTGTCATCGAGAGCCAGCGCTTTGCCCCTTATCCCGTACACCCGCTTCTCCCGCTCGATTTCTCGAACCAGATCCCAAAGAAGAGCGACCTGCGCCAGATGGAGCCCTGGCAGCGTATCGGCGTCTACGCCGCCGGGCTTGCACTCTCCGATGCCGGCATTGCCGGCAGTGGCGAACTCTTGGATCGAACCCACCTCGTCGTCGCCGCCGGAAGCGGCGAGCGCGACACGAAAGTCGACTGCGAAGTGCTCGCCAAGCTGGGGTCGCGCGACGATGCTGGCGTCCTTGCTAAGGAGGTGCTGCCCAGTGCGCTCCGCCCCACGCTGTTTCTTGCCCAGCTTTCCAACATGCTCGCGGGCAACATCTCGATCGTCCATAACGTGACGGGTTCTTCGCGCACGTTCATGGGTGAGGAGACGGCCGGCCTTGCCGCGATCGAGAACGCGTTCCGCCGCGTTCGTGCGGAACAGGCCGAGATCGTCCTTGTGGGTGGTGCGCTCAACGCCGAACGCGAGGACCTTTTGCTCGGCTATGAGATTGGCCACAACCTGTGGCGTGGCCCCTATCAGCCGGTTTGGGAGCGGCAGGCAGAAGGCGGCGGCTTCATTCCCGGCAGCGTCGGCGCGTTCCTTGTGCTCGAATCGCGTTCACACGCCGAGGCCCGCGGCGCTAACGCCTACGCGCGTATCGCGGCAGTCGAAACCGAGGGGACGAATAGAAAGCCTGGAGAGGTGGTACGTGCCCTGACACAGCTCCTCGCACGCCTGCCGACCACGCTTTCGGCCGGTCCGCTTCTCGCGCTCAGCGGAGCCAGTGGAGCCGAGCCTGCGACCAGCGAGGAGCTCGTCTTCCTTGCCCGCCTTGCCGGGGAACATCCCGAGACCCCCATTCGGACCTACGGCAGCCTGCTTGGCCATGGAGTCGAGGGACACTTCCCCATGGGCGTCGCATTGGCCGCACTCGCCCTGAAGCAGGCAAAAGCACCCTCCCCATTGGGGCCATCCGACATCGAGCAACCGTTCGCTGGAGCCATCAAGCGTGTGCTCCTGACGGGCGTGGGCCATTGGCGGGGCGAAGGCTTGGCCTTCATCGAAGCAATCCAATGAGGTAGGCGATGAGCGCTGCACATCGTGATCGCAAGGGGCGGACACGCGTTGCCGTGACCGGCATGGGCCTCGTCACCTCTCTGGGCCTTGGAAAGGCATGCAACTGGACCGCCCTGTCTGCGGGCCGCTCGGGCATCCGGCCCATCACTCGCTTCCCAACCGACGGCCTGCGCACGACCATCGCAGGGGCTGTCGACTTTCCGGGCATCGGCGCCGGTTCGGCGCCGGCCCTTTCGGCAACCATGGCCCTTGAGGCCGGCAGGGAAGCGATCGAACAGGCCCGGATTGGATCGCGCGCCGGCTTTCCCGGTCCGCTATACCTCGCAACGCCGCCCGCCGAGATTGAATGGGCCCAGCGCCGCGCTCTCTACGATGCAGCGTACGAGTCTGGGGAACCAGGCTATCGGCGCCTGCTGTCAGCGGCGCGTTCTTCGGATTGGCCCGAAATGCAAGAGCTGGTTCAGTTCGCAAGTGTCGCCGAGCGCGTGTCCCGTGGGCTCGGGGCACGCGGGTTGCCGATCTCCGTATCGACCGCGTGCGCATCGGGTGCAACCGCGATCCAGCTCGGCGTTGAGGCAATCCGACGTGGCGATACCGACACCGCCCTATGCATAGGAACCGACAGCTCCGTGCAGATCGAGGCCCTGATCCGCTTCTCGCTCCTATCGGCGCTGTCGACTCGAAACAGCGCGCCCTCCGAAGCTTCGCGCCCCTTCTCGAAAGACCGTGATGGGTTCGTTATGGCAGAAGGCGCAGGAGCGCTCGTTCTCGAATCTTATGAAGCCGCAACCGCACGGGGCGCTGAGATCCTCGGCGTGGTTTTGGGTTGCGGCGAAAAGGCCGACGATTACCACCGCACGCGATCCAAGCCTGACGGCGCGGCGATCATCGGGGCCATTCGAAACGCAATCGCCGACGCCGGAGTCGATCCTGGCGACATCGACTACGTAAATGCCCACGGCACGAGCACACCCGAGAACGACAAGATGGAGTACTTGTCGCTGCGATCAGTACTTGGCGAGCACCTGGCGGCAACACCCGTCAGCTCGAACAAGTCCATGATCGGCCATACGCTGTCGGCATCCGGAGCCATTGAGGCCGTGATCTCCTTGCTGACCATTGGGAAGGGTGTCCTGCCCCCCACCATCAACTACACGAACCCTGATCCTGAGATCCCCCTTGACCCCGTTGCAAATGCTGCGCGGCCGGCGCGAGTGCGAACGGTGCTTTCGAACTCTTTCGGGTTCGGCGGCCAGAACGTATCTCTGGTCCTCGGGGCCTCGTAAGAGCAAAATTACTGATGTGAGGCAGAAATAACGCGCGAATATTTGATCTTGCGAAAATCAGGGTGGCGCGCGGCGACTAAAATCAATATTTGATTCGAGGAGCAGCGATGCCCATTGGGGGTCGAAATGGGACAGTTGACATCGGTGAGGGTAAGGACGGGATGTGCACTCGTCGCTGCAGTAGCTTTCTTGGCCACAACTCCGGCTTTGGCAGCGGATCTCGGCGGTGACTGCTGTATCGATCTCGAGGAGCGGATCGCCGAGCTCGAGGCGACCACCGCCCGTAAAGGCAATCGCAAGGTCTCTCTCACTATCTCTGGCTACATCGCCCAGGAAATCACGGTCTGGGACGACGGCGGCGAAAGCAACGCCTACATCCACAGCCTCGGGCCCACGCAAACCTCCCACTTCAAACTGAACGGCCAAGCGACCATCGTTTCGGGTTGGACCACGGGCTACATGCTGCGCATCCAGGACCTAACCGGTAACGCGTTCACGGGCGGTGCCGATGCCATAAACCAGGACAATGCTACCAAGAACGACAACCTCAACACGCAAATGGCGTTCTGGTATCTCGCGAGCAAGGAGCTGGGCAAGGTCAGCGTCGGACGCCTCGCACATGCCGCCAAGAGTGCGGCTATGTTCACGGACCTTTCTGGCACGCAGATCATCGACAACTATACGTTCCTCGCCGGCTTCCCCCACTTCCGGCTCAGAACCACAGACGGCGCTCTCTCAGCCCTGACGTGGGGGCAGCTCGGTTTTTGCTACACGCAGGGCGTGCCCTTAGGCGGCGACTGCAACGGCATCGTCATGAATGGCGTGCGCTACGATACACCGGCCTTCGCGGGATTCACGGCGTCCGCGAGCTGGGGCGAGGACGACTTCTGGGAAGTGGCGCTACGCTATGCGGGCGAGATCGCGGGCTTCAAGCTCGCGTTCGGCGTTGGCTATACTGAAATGATGGACGAAAGGACGACGGGCTTCATCGCTACCGTGACGCCCAAGGACTCGCGCTTCTTCCAGGTCGGCGGCTATGCTGAGCACCTCGCAACCGGACTCTTCGTTCATAGCGCCTACGGCAACGAGGACAATAACGATACGCTGCTGGCGAACGGCTTCGTGGAACCAGACACCGAGCACTATTACGTGAAAGCCGGTATCCGCCGGAAGTGGCTGCCGCTCGGCGCAACGATTGCCTACGGCGACTATGCCATCTACAGGGATCAACTTGGTCCTGCGGCGCTTGCGGCAGGCGCTACGTCAAGCGATCTCGAGCGCTTCGGCGGCGGAATCGCGCAGGAGATCGATTCAGCAGCGATGACCGTCTACCTCAAGTATCAGCACTATCAGGCTGACGTGGAGGGGCTTGCGGACGACTTCGAGGATGCAGACTTTGTGAGCTTTGGCGGATTGATCAATTTCTGACCCCAAATACACCTCGCAGTATCTCAGCAAGACGCCCCACTTGGTTGGCGGCTCGGCCGCAGCCGCTAAGCTGCACGCGCGCCTAACCCAAATCAATGACTGGCTCTCACAAAACTTGGTCTAATGACAATAAATAAGGATAGCGAGCTTGGCGGTGTGGCTTCCGCCCGATTTCCTGGGGTCAACGATGAACGTCGCAGCAATCCTGTATGAAGGCGATCAAGGATCAGCCATCGATACATTGCTGACAGGCGTGAGCTATTGCCTGCGTCAGGCCGGTTGGAAGCTTGCCGGTGCTGTCCAGTCCCCGACTGCGATACGCAACACCCGCTGCGAGATGACGCTCGAAGATCTCGCAACGGGAACCTGCATAGAGATGGCCGACAACCTCGGTCCGTCCGCTTCGGGCTGTAGGCTCGACACAGAGGCGCTGGAAGACTCAGTGGGCTTGGCCGCTTCCTCTCTCGATCCCGACACGAAACTTGTGGTCCTCAATCGCTTTGGCAAACGCGAAACCGAAGGCCATGGCTTCCGTTCCATGATCGAGAATGCGGTCGCCTTGGATGTACCCGTTCTCGTCGGGTTGAAAAAGATTCATCTCGATGCGTGGACTCAATTTGTCGGTGGCGAACCGCTATTGCTGCAGGCAGATGTGGACGAGATCCTGAGATGGTGCGAGGCCGCTGCGTCCGACGCAGTATCCGTTAGCCCCACGACCCGCGGACGTGATGCGTCGCTTTTCTCCTGACAAGCACTCGTCAATCGCCGAAATCAAATGCAGTCTCATTGGCGTTCGAGCCGTCGATGAGAGGATCGGGCACGCATTTGGCGGCAAGCCGGTCCTCGTCAAGAATAGCAATTGTTTGTCCCTCGACCCGGATGCCAGCCCTCTCAAGACTCGAGAGGGCACGCGAAAAGGACTCGCGCGTGATACCGAGTTCCGACGCGATGAGATTCTTCTCATAGGGGAGGATGGCGCGATCCGGCGTGCCCTGGCTTTTCGCGAGTGCCAGAATGTAGCACCCCGTACGCTGCGCGGAAGTTCTGAGCTTAAGGTTCTTGATCTGCCGAACCATGCGGCGAAACTGCTGCGCCAGACTCAAAATCACCGCTTGTGCAAGCATCGGGTCTTTCGCGACAGCTTCCCTAAAGGCTGCCGCCTGGATCAAAAGGAAACGCGAAGGCTCCGGAACGCGTGCCTGCATGAGATACGGAGCCCCCGTGACGACAGCAGCGGGAATGATGAGATCTGGAGGACGAACGACCTCAATCAAAACCTCGCGCCCCGCTTTCGAGAGGCCGAAGAGCCGCGCCGCCCCGGAGATAACGACGATCTGAAAGTTCGGGACCTGGCCCTGCTCGAACAGAACCGTGCCGGGTGCCACCCCATGCACGATCGCATGCCGCAGCAAATTGTCCTGGCTTTGCTTCGAAAGGCCGCGCAGAAGCGGCAGCGCATCCGCCGACAATTCTCCATCCGTGATCGCGTTCAACGAATTATCTCCTCGGGTGCCGTCTAATAGAACACTCGTGACAATTGTCACGTTGCTCATTGATCACGGTCAATTCGGCCCAACGCCAAGTCTGCCAGTTTAAAAAATATCGATGAGCGCACTCTCCGAATCCAGTCCGAGGGCAGCCGATGCAGCGAACCGAGCAGCCGAGTTCCAGCCAAATTCTGGCCGTCAGCACAACAGCGTTCACAGTTTGCTTTGCAGCCTGGACCATCTTCGCCATCATCGGCATTCGCATCCGCGAGGATCTTGGCCTTAACGAAACCCAATTCGGCTTGCTGATCGGTACGCCGATTCTGACCGGCTCATTGATACGGCTCGCGCTCGGCATTTGGACCGATGTCTACGGCGGCCGGGCCATCTTCACCGCGACGATGCTCGCCGCTGCGGTCGCGACATTCCTTCTTTCCTACGCCCACACCTATACACAGATGCTCGTCGCCGCGCTCGGCGTCGGCATCGCTGGCGGCTCCTTCGCCGTTGGCGTGGCCTATGTCTCGCGCTGGTATCCTGTAGAGAAGCAGGGCTTTGCGCTCGGAATCTTCGGCGCAGGCAACGTAGGAGCGGCCGTCACCAAATTCCTCGCCCCGTTCGTGCTCGTGGCCTTTGGCTGGCAGACAGTCGCGCAGGTCTGGGCCGCCGGTCTCGTAGTCATGGCAGCCATATTCTGGCTCACGACGGCAGACGATCCCATTACCGTCGAGCGCCGCCGCACGGGCGCCAAGCCGAAGAGTGCATGGCTAGAGCTCGAGCCCTTGAAGAACGTGCAGGTTTGGCGTTTCTCGCTCTATTATTTCTTCGTGTTCGGCGCCTTCGTCGCCTTGGCACTCTGGCTCCCGCAGTATCTCATCAACGTGTACGGCCTCGATATCCGGACGGCCGGCATGATTGCCGCACTCTTCTCTGTGCCAGCGAGCATCTTCCGTGCCTATGGCGGCCACCTGTCCGACACTTACGGCGCGCGGCGGGTCCTCTATTGGACCTTCTCGGTCGCTGTCGCTGCGACCTTCATTCTCTCCTATCCCCCGACCGATTATACCGTGCACACGAACCATGGCCCGGTGACGTTTCATTTGGAAATGGGCGTTGCCGCCTTCACCGTGACGGTTTTCGTGCTCGGCTTCTTCATGGCGCTCGGCAAGGCCGCCGTCTACAAGCACATCCCGGTGTACTATCCGGACCACGTCGGCGCGGTGGGCGGCGTCGTGGGTATGATCGGTGGTCTCGGCGGCTTCCTTCTGCCGATCCTCTTCGGTCTCCTTCTCGATCTGACGGGGCTGTGGACGAGCTGCTTTATGGCGCTCTTCGTGCTGGTCACCGGTGCTCTCGTGTGGATGCACGTCGCCATCCGCCAGATGGAGCGCGCCGAGGCCGGTCGGGCGCTCGAAGAATTGCCGCCTTTCCCGGAAATGCAGGGCATGCCGAAGCCCAAGGCCACGGCACGCCCGAGCGCGGCCGTGCTCACCGACTGGCGGCCGGAGGATCCGGAGTTCTGGGAAGCCACCGGCCGCCGGACCGCCCGGCGCAACCTTTGGCTCTCGATCCCGGCACTCTTGCTTTCCTTCGCCGTTTGGCAGGTGTGGTCGGTGGTCGTCGCCAAGCTGCCCCTCGTTGGCTTCACCTTCACGACCGATCAGCTCTTTTGGTTGGCCGCGCTGCCGGGTCTCTCGGGCGCAACGCTGCGCATCTTCTACTCCTTCATGGTGCCCATCTTCGGTGGGCGCCTGTGGACTACGCTCACGACCTGGTCGCTCATCATTCCGGCGCTCGGCATCGGCTACGCCGTGCAGAACCCGGACACGCCTTACGTGGTGTTGCTGATCCTGGCACTCCTCTGCGGCTTTGGCGGCGGAAACTTCGCTTCATCGATGGCCAACATCTCGTTCTTCTTCCCGAAGGCTGAGAAGGGCAATGCGCTCGCGCTCAATGCCGGCCTTGGTAATCTTGGCGTCAGCGTCGTTCAGTTCGTTGTGCCGTTCGCCATCACCGCCGGAATGTTCGGCTGGCTCGGCGGCGATCCGGCCATGGTGAAAGGTCCGGACGGCGACGCACCACTCTGGCTTCAGAATGCCGGCTTCTTTTTCGTGCCCTTCATCGCACTCTCCGCCTTCGCCTCCTGGTTCGGCATGAACGATATCGCCTCGGCCAAGGCATCGTTCTCGGAACAGGCGGTAATCTTCGAGCGTCGGCACACCTGGATCATGTGCTGGCTCTATACTGGCACGTTCGGTTCGTTCATCGGCTATTCCGCGGGCTTCCCGCTCTTGGCAAAAACCCTCTTTCCGGATGTGAACGCGCTGCAGTTCGCCTTCCTTGGCCCGCTCGTCGGCGCCCTGTCGCGCTCGGGTTCCGGCTGGCTCGCGGACAAGCACGGCGGTGGCCGCGTCACGTTCTGGGCCTTTGTACTGATGATGGCCGGCGTACTGGGTGTGCTGTGGTTCGTCGGCATCAGAGATCAGGCTGGCGCGTTCTGGGGATTCTTCTTGTCGTTCCTGCTCCTGTTCTTTGCCACGGGCATCGGCAACGCCTCCACGTTTCAGATGATCCCAGCAATCATGGCAAAGGAGGTGGTGCGCCTGATGCCTGAAGCCGACGCCGAGACGCGCCGCCGGCAGGCGGAAAAGGAGTCCGCAGCCATCACCGGCTTCACCTCGGCGATCGCGGCCTTTGGGGCGTTCTTCATTCCCAAGGGATACGGCACGTCGATCGCGCTGACCGGCGGTCCTGAGGCGGCTCTCTGGGGATTCTTCATCTTCTACGTAACCTGCCTCTGCATCACCTGGGCCGTCTACACGCGCAAGAACGGCCTGCTTTACGATGTTGAGCGCGCAGCTCGCAGCGCACCTGTCCGTCCGGCTGCGGCCCAATAGCAAGAGGGAAGAGAGATGTCGCATTTTCTCGACCGAATGACCTTCTTCAAGAAGACCGTCGACGAATTCTCAGACGGCCACGGCATCGTGACCAACGAGGATCGTTCGTGGGAGGATGGCTATCGCAAGCGCTGGCAGCACGACAAGATCGTGCGCTCCACGCACGGCGTGAACTGCACGGGCTCCTGCTCGTGGAAGATCTACGTCAAGGGCGGC
>CAZDUD010000006.1:0-24707 GCA_964508485.1 uncultured Hyphomicrobium sp.
GTCGTCCAGGTCGTGGACCACCTTGGCACGCTCGTCCGCGTCCGGGATCAGCTCGGCGCGCAATCTCAGGCGCGCGGCGTAGGTGCGCAGGTCGTGCGAGATGCCGCTGACGATCACCTTGCGGGCCGTGAGCAGGCTCATCACGCGCTCGCCGAGCCGGTTGAACGCCGAAATCAGCGCGCGGATCTCGGGGGCGCTTCGCGGGGCATCGGGAATGACGTCGGCCTTCTCCGGCAGGTTCATGCGGTCGACGGCAGCGGCGAGGTCGCGCAGGGGACGCGCTTCCCGGCGCAGCATCAGCACGGTGACGAGCGCAATGGTGAACCCCAGAAGCCCGGCCCAGAAGCCCGGCGGAAATCCCAGCACTGAGAAGCTCAGCGCGCCCGCCGTGGTGACGACGAGCGTTTCGCCCGTTTTCAAACCGACCTCGATCTCGACCGCGCCGGGCGATGCCCAGGCAAGCATACGCATCGGCCCTTCGAGACGCTGCGATGAAGCTTCGACGGACACGCGCAGCGGGCGGCCGCCGAGGGCTGCGAGATAGCGCTGCATGATCAGCTCGACGATCGGCGCCTCGTACCAGGACGGCTCCGCACCGCGTGGGCCGCCGTCCTCGATCTTGACGCTCAGGTCGGCGCTGTTGGCGGCGCGCAGCACCAGCGGCCATTGCTCCTTCGGCGTGCGCTCGAGAAGCTCGACGAGGGCGGCGGTCTGGTCCGGCACCGGAAGCCGGAAGCCCGTCTCCGTGTCGCGGCTGCGCTGCTGGAAGTAGACGACGACGGCGAGGAGCTGCAGCGCCACGAGCGCGGTTACGACAATCAGCAGCAGGCGAGCGCCGAAACCAAGCCGGATCATGTGTTGAGCTGCTTCACAGCCGGCACGAACAGATAGCCGTTGTTGCGCACGGTCGAGATCAGCTCGAGGCCCGGTGCCACGGCCTCGATCTTCTTCCTCAAGCGGGAGATCGTCATGTCGACGCTGCGGTCGAACGGATCTGCCGAGCGTCCGCGTGTCCAGTCGAGGAGCTGATCGCGCGTCAGCACGCGGCGCGGGCGCTCGACGAAGCAGGCCAAGAGCTCGAACTCGGCGGCCGTCAACGGAACGGGCTCGCCCGCCTCCGTCGCCAACTGGCGCGCGTCGAGGTCCATAACGAGACCCATGAAGCTGCGGCGGCGGTTGAGCTCGATCTCGACGGTGCCGCGTGCGCGGCGCAGAAGCGCGCGGATGCGGGCCAGGAGCTCGCGCGGGTTGAACGGCTTCGTCAGGTAATCGTCGGCGCCCATCTCAAGGCCGACGACGCGGTCAATGGCGTCGGCCTTTGCGGTCAGCATCAGGATCGGCACGCCACCACGGGCGCGCAGGCGCCTCAGGATCGAGAGGCCGTCCTCGCCGGGCAGCATCAGGTCGAGAACGACGATGTCGGGCTTCTGCATCGCGAGCAGGTGGTCGAGCGCTTCGCCGCTGCCGGCAACCTCGACGGAGAAGCCCTCGCGGACGAGCATGTCGTGGACGAGGCGCTGGATCTCCTCGTCGTCCTCGCACACGAAAATGAGCGCGTCCGTTCGTCCCGTCATGGGCCGCGAGCCTCAGGCAAAGCAGGCGCGAAAGCAAGGCCGGCAGCGCCGCTGTTACAAACGGACACATACCGGAAAACAAAAGACATCAAGCGTTTGGAGCCCGGCAAACGGTGGCGAAGGCGGGCGCCTAGCTTCGCGTCGCTCGGGGACATCCTTAACGACAGCGGAGAGACCAATGCCTATCGGATCTTCAACGAAAGCCACGGCCGTTTTCACAGTCATCACCACGCTTCTTCTTGCTGCGGTCGTCAGCGCCATGCCGGCGGATGCGGGCGGACGTTCCTGGAACCGCGGCGGCACCGTCACCGGACCGGGTGGAAACAGCGCGACGTGGCAGCGGTCCGGCCATTGCGAAGGCGGATCGTGCTCGCGCAGCGGATCGTACACAGGACCTGCCGGCTATACGCGCTCGTGGGAGCGCGACCGCACCTGCTCCGGTGGCACCTGCACCATCGACGGGTCCTATACGGGGCGCGCCGGCAACACCTGGTCGCGCCACAGCACGATCACCGTCGACTAAGCCCGCAGAGAATTTTTCCAACCGGAGATCCGTCTCATGAAGTCCTCTGTATGGCTTTTCACGCCTGTCCTTTCTCTCTTCCTTCTCGGCCTCGCGTCGCTCGCCCACGCGATGCCGACGTCGGCTCCGAAAACGGGGACTGTCGAGAGCCAGGTCATCCAGGTGCATGGCTGTCATCGATCGTGCGAATGGGGCCGCGTGCTCGGCTGGCACCGGCACGGCGCGGCTTGCCGGCCGATCAAGTGCTGGCCGCGCGCCGTCTATCCCAACCGATGCTGGGTCGATGCCTACGGTGTGCGCCGCTGCCGTTGGTAGGATCCGGCCGAGGCGAGGCCGCGCCCCCCACGCGCGGCCTCGCCGCTCGACGGCGCCCGCTCCGGTCCTTACAACGGGAGGCGCCGACGACCGCGGGCTCACGCCGCAGCGACGCAAAAGTCCTCGCGTCAATGCGCCATCCATAATGGGTTCATGACCTAGACCGATGCCTCGCTTTCTTGCTGCCTTGATCCTCGCGGTCGCCCTGCTGGCGTCTTCCTGTCCAGCCGAGGCGCAACGCCTCATCCGCGTGCAGGGCCCGCCGCTGCGGCAAGCCTGCTTCCCCGACTACATGAAGTTCTGCCGTGGCGTTCCGCTCGGCGGCGGGCGGGTGATCAACTGTCTCAACGAAAATGCGAACCAACTGTCGCAGCGGTGCTTTCAGGCGCTGACGGTACGAGGCCTCGCCTACGCCGGTGCGCTCAAAAGCTGCCGGGCAGACTACGAGCGGCTGTGCGCGGGCGTTGTGCCAGGCTGGGGGCGGAGCCTGCAGTGCATGCGTGATTCAGCACCGATGCTCTCGCCCGGGTGCCGCGAGGCCCTTACGCGCGAGGGCTTCCTCGACGGGGGCGGGGGCGAGGGCGTGCCCTGACCTGCGGCGGGTTCAGCAAGGCTCGCCCGAGGGATAACCATAAGTTGTTTTTCTCGGGCCGTGCGCTTTCCAGGCCACGGCTGCCCGCGTGAATTGCCGGTAGTCTGACGAATGTCTGATCAGAGCCTGCAAGCCGATACCCGCATGAACGGTCTGCGCTTTTTACTTATTGCATTGTTTCTGAGTGCCACGAGCGTCGCGTCTCAGGCTGTGGAAGGTCCCACGGCGGCAGGGCCAATCGGAGGGACCGACATGCGCTCCGGCATGTTGCCTCCGCCGGGCCTCTACTACGGAACGATCCAGCTCGTCGCCGGCACCATCGATTTTCTCGACGGGCACGGCAAAACTGCGCCGGGGCTCGAGGACGCGCATCTGGTCAAAGGCGTCGGCGGACCGTTTCTTTATTATGTTCCCGAAACGAAGTTTTTCGGCGGTCACGTTGCGATCGCGGGCATCGTTCCTGCCGTCCATCAATGCGGGCACTTGTTCTCGGGCCAGTCTGACGACTGCGATACCGGCATCGGCGATCCTTACGTGGAGATCGCATGGTCGCGCTTCTTCGGAACGTGGCGCCCTTCGGTTACCGCGGGCGCCTATCCCATTCCGGAAGGGCTTTCGGTGCTGCTGGGCTTCGGGGCCGTGATCCCGGCCGGCAAGTTCACGTCGCGCGATCCGCTCACTCAGGCGAACAGCGCGGGCACGAACATCTGGGATTTTGCGCCGACGGTCGGCATCACCTACACGACGGCGCCGATCCTTGCGGAGGGCACCGAGTTCAGCGCCAAGCTCTACTGGAACAACTACCTCGAGAACCCCGACACAGACTATCGCACCGGCGATGTTCTCAACGTCGACTTCGCCGTGACCGAGCATATCGGCCGATTCCAAGTGGGTGTTGCCGGCCTCTATGCGGTGCAAGTCGAAGACGACAAGATCTCCGGTGTCAGCATCCCTCCGGACGGACGACGGGGAGAGGTGTTCCAGATCGGCGGTGTCGTCGGCTACGACATGCCGGAGCACGCATCCTCCTTCAAAGTGAAAGGGCTGCTGGCCCTTTTTGCGGAGAACACGGTGACGTCGTGGGGCGTGGCGCTGAGCTGGATCAAGAAGTATTGAGGCTCAGCCTTTGGCCACGGCGGCGACATGGCCCGGAAACCCGGGCGTTGCCATGAGCGCCTTGCAGCGTTCGAAGCGGCCGGTGGCGTAGGCCCAGAAATCGTCCGCTGGGTTGTTGTTGGCGCGCTGGATCAGGCCCCACAGCGTCCAGAGCAGATCGCACATGGCCTTGTAGATGACGACGCGGCCCTGCTCGGCGGGGCTCGGCGTGCCGCCGAAGTAGGCGTGCACGAACTCCGCCTCCTTGTCGGGCGCGAGCTTGGCTTCGATGATGACGTCGCCCAGATCCCACAACGGGTCGTTCATGCCGGAGTATTCCCAGTCGACCAGCCACATGCGGCCATCGGCATCGATGAAGTTCTCGGAGAGGGGATCGCAGTGGCAAGGCACGAGCGGCAGCGGATGCGCATTCAAGGCCCGGCGCACGGTTTCAGCAGAGGCCAGCACGTCGTGGTAGCCGTCCGGCAGGTCGACGGTCTTGCCCGAGAGGACCTTCAGGTAATCGTCGATCATGGCGAACAGCTCGAAGCGGAAGTCGAACGTCTCGCCGCTCGTGTGGAGCTTGCGCAAGACCTCGGCTGCGCGCGTGGGGGCGCCGGGGATGGACGCGAAGCCTTCCGGCGAGAGCGTGACGGCATTCGGAATGGCAGCCGTCAGCATCAGGCCGTCGTCGGTGGTGGCCAGCAGCTCGGGACTCACGCCAGCGCGGGCGGCGGCGCGCGCCGCGACGGCTTCCACCTTGCGGTTGATGTATTCCTCCGTGCCGGCGCCGGGGATGCGCAGCACGTAGCTACGATGGGGGTTCTCGATCAGATAGACGCGATTGGTCAGGCCGCCGAGACGGCGCATGGACGTTTGCTCGCCCTCGACGGCATTGCGAATGCCGAGCCGGTCCAGCGCGGCCTGCACATCGCTGAGGTCCTGGTCGACGACGTCCATGTTTCATCTCCCCCGACTAATGCCTCTACGAGAGTAACCTCTCGTTCGCCGGATCGTAAATCGTGCGCGCGACGCGGGTCGCGGGATAGGTGACGCCGAAGGCCTCCACGGTGAAGTCCTGCGCGTCCGCCAGAGCCGACGGTAACCAGCAGAAGGCGATGGTCTTGCCGACCGTGTGGCCGAAGCCGCAGCTCGCCGTCTGCCCCACGATTTTGCCGTCCCTCATGATGGTCTCGCCGCCGAGAAACGGCGCGAAACCGTCGATGGTGAGGACGCAGAGGCGACGGGCGGAGCCGTTGGCGCTTATGCCTTCGAGCGCGGCGCGGCCGATGAACTCCTTGCCTAAGTCGACGGTCGCTTCGAGGCCGGCGGAGACGGGATCGTAGTCGGGACCGATCTCGGCGGACCAGTAGACGTATCCCTTCTCGAGGCGGCAGGTCTCGATGGCGCGGTAGCCGACGTCGCGGATGCCATATGCGGCGCCTGCGGCCTTGAGCGCCTCGTAGAGGGCGGGCGCGTACTCGGTCGGCACGTGCAGCTCGTAGCCGAGCTCGCCGACATAGCCGACGCGGACGGCGCGGACGGGCACGGGGCCGACCTCGATGTCGCGCACGGCGAGGAACGGGAAAGCGTCGTTCGAGAGATCGTCGTCGGAGATCGTCTGCAGCACCTCGCGCGAGCGTGGTCCGCAGATATTGAGCACGGCCCAGGCCGAGGTGACGTCGCGTACGGCGACGGTGGAGTCCTTCGGAAGATTGCGCTGGACCCAGCTCCTATCGCGCACGCCGAAGGCCGAGCCTGAGATCATCAGGAAGCGGTCCGGAGCGAGGTGGAGCAACGTCACCTCGGCCTCTATGCCGCCCTTGGGGTTGAGTATGGTCGTATAGATGCAACGGCCGGGCGTGCCGGCGATGCGGTTCGCACAGATGGCTTCGAGGGCCTCTGTTGCGCCGGGGCCTTCGATCTCGAACTTCGAGAACGAGGTCTGGTCGATGAGCGCCACGGCCTCGCGGATCTGGCGGTGCTCTGCGGCGATGCCGTCGAACCAGCTCGGCTTCTCCTCGAAGCTCGAGATCTCCTCGCGCGAGGAACCGGGCGCAGGAAACCACAGCGGGCGCTCCCAGCCAAAGCGCGACCCGAAGATGGCGCCGGCCTTTTCCAGGTGCGCGTGAAGCGGCGAGCGGCGGAGGCCGCGTCCGGCGTGGGCTTCCTCGGCGGGCCAGTGGATCTTGTAGTAGCTGCCGTACGACTCGATGGCGCGCTCCTCGAGGTAGCGCCCCGTGCTGTGCGGGCGGCCGAAACGGCGCACGTCGAAGGCCCAGAGGTCCATGCCCGGATCGCCGTCGATGATCCAGTTGGCCATGGCCTCGCCCGCGCCACCGGACGCGGCGATGCCGGCCGTGAAGCCGCAGGCGACGAAGAAATTATCGAGCTCGGGCGCGAGGCCCATGATCGGCTCGCCGTCGGCGGAAACCGGAATTGGGCCGTTGATGACGGTCTGGATGCCGATGCTGTTCAGGACGGGAAGCCGCTCGGCGCAGGGAAGCGCGAACAGCTCAAGGCGCTCCAGGTTTTCCGCAAACAGCTCGCGGCCGAATGCGAACGGCGGGCGGGAGCGCCAGCAGCCCTTGGTGCCGTCCTCCCAACCGCCGATGGCGAACGCGCCGACATCGGGCTTCAGATAGAAGTTCTTGTCCGGGTCGCGCAGCGTGGGCAGCGTTTTCGGCAGGTCGAGCTTCTTCTCGGTCAGGAAGTACTGGTGCTCGACGACTCCTGCGGCCAATGCGATGCCCGCCATCTCGCCGATACGCTTGGCCCACAGGCCGGCGCAGTTGACGAGGATCTCGCAACCGATCGTGCCGTGGTCGGTCACGACGCCGACGACGCGGTTGCCCTCCTTCAGGATCTCGGTGACGCAGACGCCCTCCTCGATCGCGACGCCCGACCTGCGGGCAGCGGCGGCATAGGCGTTGGTCAGCGCGTAGGGATCGACGTAGCCGTCGGAGGGAATGAAGGCCGCGCCGACGACACCCTCGGGGTCGATGTACGGAAAAAGGTCCTTTGCCTCGGCCGCGGAGAGCGCGTGGCATTCGAAGCCGAAGCTCTTTGCCAGCGTCATCGAGCGGCGGATCTCGCTCCAACGCTCGGGCGAGGAGGCAAGCCGCAGGGAGCCCACCTTGCGCCAATCGATGACCTGTCCGGATTCCTCCTCGAGCCTATCGAACACAGCGACCGAGTTCTGCATCAGCCGTGTCAGGTTACGCCGGCCGCGGAGCTGACCGACAAGGCCTGCGGCGTGCCAGGTGCAGCCATCGGTGATGCGCGACTTCTCGAGCACGAGCACGCTGCACGCCCCGCGACGGCCCAGGTGATAGGCTAATGAGCAGCCGATGGCGCCGCCGCCGATGATGACGATGCGGGCGTGTCTGTCGAACGATGTCGCCATGGAGGGATGGGTCCTATCTCAGCGGGCGTTGTGAGCTTTTGCGGCGCCGGGCTCCGCGGGCGGCCTGACCGGCGCCAGCACAATCTCCGTACCCGCAGAGGCGAGGCGTTCGTCAAGCGGCGGCGGCGGCGGCTCGTCGGTCACGAGCATCGAGACGGGCTCGAAGCCGCATACACGCACGCGCGCCTTGGCCGTGAACTTCCAGGCGTCGGCGGCAACAATCGCGCGGTCGGCGCGGTCGATCATGGTGCGCGCAACGCGCGCTTCATCGATATCGAAATCCATGTAGCCGTCCTTAGGATCGACCGCGCCGATGGAAAGGATGGCGAGGTCGCCGCGGAACTCGCGGATCAGCTCGATGGCCTCGTGCCCGACCGCTGCGCCGATGTCGGCCCTGAGCGCTCCGCCCGTCAGATGCACGGCGCAGTCGCCCCGGCCCAGAAGCGCGCGGGCAATCTCAATGGCGTTGGTGACGACGGTGAGGCCGCTCTTCTGCAGAAGGGCCTCGGCGACATAGGTCGTCGTCGAGCCCGAGTCGATCAGCAGCGTCATGCCGTCCGACACCTGCTCGGCGACGGCTTTCGCAATGGCGCGCTTGGCGGCGACGCGCTCCTTAATGCGGCGCGAGAATGGCGGCTCGGCAAGCGCACCCGCCAGCACCACACCACCGTGCACGCGATGCACGGCGCCTTGCTCCACCAGATCCTTCAGGTGACGGCGCACCGTCTCGTCGGAGACGTTCAAGCGCTCGGCCAGTGCCGTGATCGACTCGCGTCCCGTGACGCGCAACGCATCGAGGATGGCGCTCTGCCATCGAGTTGGAACGTTCATGAGCCGCGCCTCCCGGGCAACTCGCCTCAAACTCGGGCAAAGAACCACAAAAATCAATAAGGATGTGGAATATTTATTGACATTTTGTGGGATCATGGGACGCTGCGGTGCGCTTGCAGGCGAGCCATCGAATGTTTGCAGCGGCCGCCCATCCTGCGCAGGGAGTTGTCGTCGGTCTCAAACGCAATCGGGTGACATATGGTGATGCTTCGCACTTCGGCCGCTCTGGCGGCCCTCGCGCTCGCCTCTGCTGTTACGCCGCCAGCCTTGGCGGAAGATTCCAAGGATCCCATCAAGCTTACGCTTCACGACTGGACGGGCCAGCTCGTCAGCGCCCACATCATGGGCGAGGTGCTGAAGAAGGCCGGCCTCAACATCGAATACGTGCAGGCCGACTATCTCGCGCAGTTTGCTGGTCTCAAGACCGGCGACGTGCATGTCGCCATGGAAATCTGGGCGACGACGGGCAAAGAGGCGCTCGACGAAGCCACCGCCACCAAGCAGGTCGAGAACCTCGGCGAGACCGGCATGCTCGCGATCGAGGAGTGGTGGTACCCGGCGTACATGAAGGAGCAGTGCCCGGGACTGCCGGACTGGAAGGCGCTCAAGGGCTGCGCCGAGAAATTCAGCGTGCCGGAGACTGCTCCTAAGGGCCGCTATCTCGGCGGTCCGGTGACGTGGGGCGGCTTCGACGAAGAGCGCGTGGATGCGCTCGAGCTGCCGTTCGAGGTCGTGCACGCGGGCACGGACGCAGCGCTGTTCGCGGAGCTTGAATCTGCCAACCAGCGCAAGGCGCCGATCGTGCTTTGGGTCTACGCGCCGCACTGGGCGCCGATCAAGTACAAGGGCGAATGGGTGGAGTTCCCGGCCTATGAGCCGGCCTGCTACACAGATCCGGCCTGGGGCACCAACAAAGAGAAGACGCACGATTGCGGCAAGCCGCGCGGGCCGATCTGGAAGGTGGCCTGGTCGGGCCTCAAGGACAAGTGGCCGACCGCCTACACCGCGATCAAGGGCTTCAACATCACCAACGACGAGATGGGCGCGCTGGTCGGCGCCATCGACCTCGACGGCAAGAAGCTCGAGGACGTCGTGGACGGATGGATCAAGGACAACGAGGCCCGCTGGAAAAAGTGGATCGGCGGCTGACACTTCTCTTCGTTCTTCAGGCCATGTCCGTGCCCCGGACATGGCCTGAAGCATTCCGGGCCTGAAGCATTCCGGGCCCAGCCTCAAACCTGCCGGATGCGTGTTTAATGACCGATACCGCGCTCGCCTGCCGCAACCTCTGGAAGCTCTATGGATCCGATCCCACGAGCTTCATGGCCAAGCATGGCCCGACGCCCAGCGACGCGGCGCTAAAGTCCGCGGGCTATGTGGTGGCGGTCGCGGACGCGACGCTTTCCGTGGCGCGCGGCGAGATCTTCGTCATCATGGGGCTCTCGGGCTCCGGCAAGTCGACGCTCGTCCGATGCCTGTCGCGCCTCATCGAACCGACGAGCGGCGTGGTGGCGTTCGAGGGTGTGGATCTGCTGGCGGCCTCGCCCGAGGACCTGATCGCGCTACGCCGGCACAAGATGGGCATGGTGTTCCAGCATTTCGCCCTGCTGCCGCATCTCTCCGTGCTCGACAACGTGGCGTTCCCGCTCGAGATCCGCGGCGTAGGCCGGCGCGAGCGCGAGAAACCCGCACGCGAGATGATCGATCTCGTGGGCCTCTCCGGGCGCGAGCACAACCTGCCCCATCAGCTTTCGGGCGGACAACAACAGCGCGTGGGCATCGCGCGCTCGCTGATCACCAATCCCGACATCTGGTTCCTCGACGAGCCGTTCTCGGCGCTCGACCCGCTCATCCGGCGCGAGATGCAGAACGAGTTCATGCGGTTGCAGGCCACGCTGCACAAGACCATCGTCTTCATCACGCACGACTTCGAGGAGGCGGTGCGCGTCGGCGACCGCATCGCCATCATGCGCGACGGGCGCGTGGTGCAGGTCGGCACGCCCGAGGATCTGGTGCGCGCGCCGGCCGACGACTACGTCGCCGAGTTCACGCGCGAAGCACCACGTGCCAAGATCCTGTCGGCGCGCGCCATCATGCGCGACGCCGCTGCCGCCGAGCCGATTGCCGGCACGGTCGGCGCGACCATGAAGGTCGCCGAGTTCGCGGCCCGCGTGGAAGCCTCCGACCTGCCGTTCGGCGTGGCAGACGAAAGCGGCCGGCAGATCGGCGTGGTCGACCGGCGCGCCGTGATCTCGGTGCTCGTCGGCACCGGGGCCGAGGGGCGTCCATGACAATGGCGGCTGTGGACAGCAAAACCGCCGAGCCTGACCTGCGGATCAGTCCCGCAACGCTTGTGACCGGCGGGTTCGCGGTGCTGGCCTTTCTCGCGTTTGCGTTTGCCGACAGCCTTCCGGCGTGGATGAGCGAGCTTCCGGCGGCGTGGCGGCTTGGCCTCGACAGCGACATCTCGGCTGCAATGAAGTGGCTCGTCGAGCAAGCGAGCTTCGGCCTCTTCACGTTCAAGGAAGCAACGCGGGCGATCGCGGACGTGCTCAACGTGCCGCTCGATATCGCGACGTCGGTGCTTTCGACCGGGCTCCTCGAGGGCCGCGGCTCGGCGGCGGTGCAGCTCGCGCCGCCGCTGCCGTGGGTCGCCGTGGTGGGCGCCGTGACTGCGCTCGGCTACCGGTTCGGCGGATTGCGCCTCGCGTTGCTCGCGGGCGGCGCCTTCCTCTATCTCGCGGTGTTCGGACAATGGTCGAGCGCGATGACAACGCTGTCGTCCATCGTCGTTGCGGCGCCGCTCGGCATCGTGGTGGGGCTCGTCACGGGCGTCGCCGGCTATCGGGTGCCGCTCGTCAGGCGCATCCTGATGCCCATTCTCGACCTCATGCAGACGGTGCCGACCTTTGCCTACCTGATCCCGATCCTGTTCCTGTTCGGGTTTGGCCCGGTGGCGGCGATGATCGCCACCATGATCTACGCGGCGCCGCCCATGGTGCGCGTGACGATGACGGCGCTCGAAGGCGTGCCGCGCGAGATCGTCGAATACGGGACGATGGCCGGCACGACGCCGCGGCAGATGATCCTGAAAGTCATGCTGCCCGCGGCGCGCCCGCAGCTTCTGGTCGGCGTCAACCAGGTGATCATGCTGTCGCTCAACATGGTGATCATCGCCTCCATGATCGGCGCGGGCGGGCTCGGCTTCGACGTGCTGACGAGCCTTAGGCGCCTCGACATCGGGCGTGGGCTCGAGGCCGGGGTCGCCATCGTCATGCTCGCCATCGCCCTCGACCGGCTGAGCCAAGCCTACGCGGAAGGCGCGCGACGGCGCGAGGCGCAGGGCGGCGGGCGGTCGTTCCTGCTGGCGCTTGCCGCGTTCGTCGCCGTGACCTATGTGCTCGGGCTCTTCCTGCCGTTCGTCGCGACCTATCCGGACGCGCTTAAGATCTCGACCGCGCCGTTCTGGTCGGCGGCGGTGCAGTGGGTCAACGTCCACTTCTTCGAGGTCTTCGATGCGGTGAAGACGTTCCTGCTCTTGAACCTGCTACTGCCGGTCAAGCGGTTCATGCTGGCCCAGCCGTGGCCGCTGGTGACGCTTGCGCTCGCGACCGCGGGCTGGTGGCTCGGCGGCTGGCGGCTCTCGCTCCTCGTTTCGGGCCTCGCGCTCTTCATCGTCCTCAACGGGCAGTGGGAGTTCGCGATGGTCAGCATCTATCTCGTCGCCATCGCGGTACTGTTTGCGGCGCTGATCGGCATTCCGCTCGGCATCGCCTCGGGGCTCAGTCAGCGGCTGTGGCGCGTCGTCGAGCCAACTATCGATACGCTGCAGACGTTGCCGAGCTTCGTCTATCTCATTCCGGCGGTGATGCTGTTCCGCGTCGGCGATTTCACGGCGATCCTCGCCATCGTGCTCTATGCGCTCGCGCCGGCAGTGCGGTTCTCGGCGCACGGCATCAAGCAGGTGCCGGCGGGCCTTGTGGAAGCCGGAACGTCCATGGGCTGCACGCCACGGCAAATCCTGCAGCGCATCCAGCTTCCGGTTGCGATGCCGACCATCCTGCTCGGGCTCAATCAGACGATCATGCTGGCGCTCTCGATGCTGGTGATCACGGCGCTGGTCGGCACGCGCGACCTCGGCCAGCAGGTCTACATCGCGCTGACCAAGGCTGACACGGGCAAGGGGCTTGTCGCGGGGCTCTGCGTGGCAGCGATCGCCATCGTTGCCGACCGCCTGATGCAGACCGCCGCCGCGCGGATCGCGGCGCAACGAACCGGGGGCGGCCATGCAGGCTAGTCCGGAGAGCGATCCGCTGGTAGCGCGTGTGGCAACGCTTGCCATCTGGTTCGGCAGCGTGGATCCGGAGCCGCTGCTCGGGGGCATCACGAACAAGAACTTCGTCGTGCGGGACCGCGGCCGCAAATACGTCGTGCGCACGGGCGGCGACATCCTCGTGCACGGCGTCGTGCGCGCGAACGAGCTTGCCGCCACGCGGGCGGCACATGCGGCGGGGATCAGTCCAGCGGTGCTGCATGCCGAGCCCGGCATCATGGTCATCGACTTCATCGACGGGCGGACGTTCACGCCTGAGGATGTGCGCAGCCCGGCGAACTTCGACCGCCTTGTCACTCTGATCCGGCGCTGCCATCGCGACGTGGCGCTGCACCTGCGCGGACCGGCGCCGATGTTCTGGCCGTTCCATGTCGTCCGCGACTACGCACATACGCTCACCGAGGGCGGGAGCCGGTACCTGGATAAGCTTCCGGATCTGCTCGCGCGCGCCGCGCGGCTCGAGGTCGCCGTCGGGCCGATCGATGTCATCTTCGGGCATAACGACCTTCTCGCCGCCAACATCCTCGACGACGGCAAAAAGCTCTGGCTGCTCGACTGGGAATACGCGGGCTTCAACTCGCCGCTGTTCGATCTGGGCGGTCTCGCGTCCAACAGCGAGATGCAGCAAGACATGGCCGACGCGCTCGTCTCCGCGTACTTCGGGCGTCCCGTCGATGACGACCTGCGCCGCAAATCCGCCGCCATGACCGCCGCCTCGCTCTTGCGCGAGACGATGTGGGCCATGGTGTCCGAAATCCATTCCACCGTCGATTTCGACTACGCCGCCTACACGGCCGAGAACCTCGCCCGGTTCGAGGCGGCCTACACACGCTACGAGTCCATGGAGCGCACATGAGCGAGCTGCCCCAGTCAGCAAAAATCGTCATCATCGGCGGCGGCATTGTCGGCTGCTCGACGGCCTATCACCTCGGAAAGATGGGCATCACCGACGTTCTGCTGCTCGAACGCGGCAAGCTCACGTCGGGCTCGACGTGGCATGCGGCCGGCCTCGTCGGGCAATTGCGTTCGAGTGCGAACATCACGCAGCTGCTCGGCTACTCGGTGGCGCTCTACGACCGGCTCGAAGCGGAGACGGGCCTCGCGACGGGCTGGAAGCGGAACGGTGGGCTTCGGCTTGCCTGCAACGCCGAACGGTGGAACGAGGTCAAGCGGCAGGCGACGACGGCGACGTCGTTCGGGCTCGACATGCATCTCTTGACGCCCAGCGAAGCGAAAGAGCTGTGGCCGCTGATGCAGGTCGAGGACGTGGTGGGCGCGGCGTTCCTGCCGACGGATGGGCAGGCCTCGCCGTCCGACATCACGATGTCGCTTGCCAAGGGTGCGCGGCAGGGCGGCGTCACGCTCAAGGAAGGCGTCAGCGTCACGGGTGTCGAGGTCGAAGGCGGCGTGGTGCGTGCCGTCCTCACCGACAAAGGCCGCGTCGAATGCGAAAAGCTCGTCATCTGCGCGGGACAGTGGTCGCGGCAGATCGGCAACCTCGCGGGCGTCAACATTCCGCTCGTCTCGATGCAGCACCAATATCTCATCACGGAGAAGATCGACGGCGTGACCTCGGCGCTGCCGACGCTGCGCGATCCGGACCGCTTGACTTACTGGAAGGAGGAGGTCGGCGGGCTCGTGATGGGCGGCTATGAGCCCAACCCGAAGCCGTGGGCCGAGACACGGATCACTGAACCATTCGAGTTCCAGCTTCTCGACAACGACATCGAGCACTTCGAGCCGCTGCTCGAGTTGGCAATCGGGCGCGTGCCGGCGATGCAGACGGCGGGCATTCGCCAGTTCATCAACGGCCCGGAGAGCTTCACGCCCGACGGGAACTTCATTCTGGGTGCGGCGCCGGAGGTGCGCGGCGTGTTCGTCGGCGCGGGCTTCAACGCGTTCGGCATCGCGGCCGGGGGCGGGGCCGGCATGGCGCTCGCCGAGTGGGTCGCCAAAGGCGAGCCGCCGTACGATCTGTGGCCCGTCGACATCCGCCGCTTCGGGCGCAATCACCTCGACACCGGCTGGGTGCGCACGCGCACGATGGAAGCCTACGCCAAGCACTACACGATGGCGTGGCCGCACGAGGAGCATCAGTCAGGCCGCCCCCTGCGCCGCTCGCCGCTCTACGACAAGCTCACGGCGCAGGGCGCCGTGTTCGGCGAGAAGCTCGGCTGGGAGCGACCCAACTGGTTCGCGGACGTTGCGGCCGGTGAAGCGGCACGCGATGCCTACAGCTACGGCCGGCAGAACTGGTTCGAAGCGGTGGGGCGCGAGCACCAAGCGGCGCGCGAGCGGGTTGCGGTGTTCGACCAGACCTCGTTCGCCAAGTTCACGCTCAAGGGACACGATGCCGAGCAGGCGCTTTCCTGGATCGCGGCCAACGACGTTTCGAAACCCGTGGGCCGGCTCGTCTATACGCAGATGCTCAACTCGCGCGGCGGGATCGAATGCGATCTCACGGTCGCGCGCGTGGCCGAGGACGAGTACTACATCGTGACAGGCACGGGCTTTGCGACGCACGATTTCAACTGGATCTCACGCTCGATCCCATCCGGGCTCGACGCGCGCCTCACCGATGTCACGAGCGCCTACGGCGTTCTCGCGGTGATGGGGCCGAAGGCGCGGGATGTGCTGACGCTATTGACCAGTGCCGATCTCTCGCACGCGGCGTTTCCGTTCGGCCATGCCAAACGGATCACGCTCGCGGGGGCGCCCACGCTCGCTTTGCGCGTCACCTACGTCGGCGAGCTCGGCTGGGAGCTGCACATCCCGGTCGAGTTCATGGCGACCGTGTACGAGGCGCTGATGGCGGAAGGCGCGAAGCACGGGATCGCAAACGCCGGCTACCGGGCCATCGAGTCGCTGCGTCTCGAAAAGGGCTATCGCGCCTGGGCGTCCGAGATCGGCCCGGATCATTCTCCGCTGGTTGCGGGCCTCGGATGGGCGGTGAAGCTCAAATCCAACACGCCGTTCCAGGGCCGCGAGGCCATCGCGGCACAAGCCGCCAAACCGCTGCCGCGCATGCTCGCGGGGTTCACGACGGATCCCTCCATCGTGCTCTTGGGACGCGAGACGATCTACCGGAACGGCGAGCGCGTCGGCTGGCTTGCAAGCGGCGGGTACGGCTATACGGTCGGCCGCTCGATCGGCTACGGCTATGTGCGCCGGCCGGAGCAGGGCGTCGATCAGGACTTCGTATTATCGGGAACCTACGAGCTTGAGGTCGCGACCGAGCGCGTGCCAGCCACCGTGACGCTCGCGCCGCTCTACGACGCGGAGAATGCGCGCATCAGGAGCTAGCAAAAGGTAAGGGCGGCATCGCTGCCGCCCTATTTCGCAGATCTCAGTGCGGGTACACGTAGGGACCGGCGGGCATCATGAGCGGCGCTTCCTGCGGCTGCATGCTGCTCGACTGCTGTCCCATGAACTCATGGGCCCAGGCGAAGGGATCCTCGTTGCCGTTGTTGGGCGTTGCCTGCTTGCGATCCTTGATCTCGTGCCAGCGCGAGGCAACCGTCGCACCGCCGATGTGTATGTCGTCCAGGAGACCGTAGGGATCGAACACCGAGGGAAGCTGCGTGCAGGCGTCGAGGTAGACGAACTTGTTGTCGTAGAGCGTTTCGAGGTTCTCGTCTTTCATGCAGGTCGCGCGGCGAGAGCGGTGGGTATCGATCGCGGCCTGCTCGAAGATGTCGCGCAGGTTGCCCTTCTCGACCTTCTTGAGCCCCTCGGTGAAGAGATCAGTGAAGAGCGCGTGCGTGCCCGCCTCGTTGAAGGTTGCCGCCTGATCGCCCTTCGAGGTGAAGATGATCGCCTCGCGGCCCTTCCAGTCGCGCTGATGATGCCGGCTGAAATTGTACCTGAAGTTCTTGTAGCCGGCGGCGACCTCGCAGACCTCGAAGATGATGATGATCTCCTCGGCTTCGATCTCGTTGGTGAGATCGCGGAAGGTCTTCATCGGCATCCAGTCGCCTTTGGCGGTAGCCTGCAGGAAGTCCTTCGGCTCCTCGTCCGTGTAGAGAGCGAGAACCTCATCCTCGATGTCGTAACCGTTGTAGTTCACGTCGACGTTGCCGCCGTGGAAGTTGATGTAGATGATGACGCGGTCCTCGCGCGTCTCGCGCCGATCAAGCTCACGGAATGCCTTCCTCACGCCGTCGGCAGTTGCCTCCTCGTCGACGCGCGTCATGATGTTCGCGTCATCGAGGTTCAGTGCTTTCTTGAGCCCGGCCACAATCGCATCGACGTCGTTCTGGCAGGACTCCTTCATCAACCTCGTGGCTTCCGGATCGCCATCAATGACTTTCCATTTCGGGCATCCGCCCATGGCGAGGAGATGCGTCTTGGGCGCGGCAAGCACCGCGGACGCCGACGCAATCGCGACGACGCAGGCCACGCCGAGCGCGGCGACGGACGAACGGAGGGCTAACATGCTCATGATCCTGTTGCTGGGCACACGATGTGCCTGCGTTTGGTCAATTCAGGAAGGTGTGCGGCAGGTCTGCTGCGAGCCGTGGCGTGCAAGGCGCAGGGCGTGGCGACTGTCGTCGTCAAACGCAGAGCGAGGCGCCGGCTCGATCGATCCGGCGCCTCGTTCAACTATTCCTTCTTGGCTTCCTGGACCGCGGAGGTGCGGGTCGGCGGAACGGAACCACCCGCCTTCTCGCAGTCATCGACGCTCTTGGTCAGGGCCGGGACGGCATTGATCATGCACTGCGTCGGCTGCGCGCCACCCTGGGCGCCCATCGGGCCCTGCATCGGGACCGGATAGGGAACCATAACGGGAATAACCTGCGGAGCCGCAGCCGCCGGCTGGCCGTTCAGACCGAAGAACGGCGTCGACACGCCACCCCACGGCGTGGACACGCCGAAACCCGGTCCGTAGATGCCGCCGAACGGTGTCGAAAGGCCGACGTTCTGGGCGTTATTTAGACCCAACGTAGGATTGCATATGAAGATGCCGCAGATGCCAAAACCAGGAACGGAGGCACCGCCCCACGGCGTGGAAACGCTCAGAGCCTGCTGCGGGCCAAGGCCGAAGCCGGCCGGGATCGGCATGCACGGACCGATGAAGCCGCAAGGCATACCAATGCCGAAGCCTGGGCCGCTGAAGCCGCCGAACGGCGTGGAAACGCTGAAATCCGCCCCACGGCCTGGAAGACCAAAGCCGCCGAAGTTGCCGCTGAACGGGCCTACGTTGATGCCGAAGCCGGGGCCGTAGAAGCCGCCGAAGGGCGTCTTCACAGAGAGCGCCTGCTGCTCGTTGAGACCGAAGAAGGGAGTGGAAACGCTGCCCCAGGGCGACGATACGCCGAAGCCGGTGTAGTAGCCGCCGGCGCCGGGACCGCCGTTGCCGATGCCGAAACCGGGACCCCACACGCCACCGAACGGCGTCGAAATGCCGAAGTCATGGCCGTTCGCGAAGTTGCCGCTGGGAAGGCCGAAGCCGCCGGCGCTGATGCCGCCGAAGGGTGTTGCGATGGTCGCGTTGGCAGGTGCGGAAAGTGCACCGAGGGCGAGCGCCACCGCTGCAATGCTCGTGTGGAGGTGAGTCTTTACAAATGTCACGGGATCAATCCTCGATTCGAGAGCGCTCGGCGTCAAAGCTGCGAGCCATTGCTTGAACCCAGGTACGCAACACAACTTATCCTCGGCTCCGCCACAATTTGTGCCGCGGAGTGGTAAACATCCTCCTAACCCTGATTATCTGTAGGACTCCGGACTGCTATTGGGCGACGGCCTGTCCTCCTGCGGTCACACACGCTTCCGCCGACTGCGTCAGCGCCTGCACGCCTTTGATATCGCAGAGCGTGACGGTCATCTGCGGCGCCGACGGGGGCGCCACGCTCATGCCTTGCGGAATGCTCGGCTCCGTCGCTTGCGCCTGCATCTGCGGGATCATGCCGGGCGCCGCTTCAAGGCTTGCCTGACGCGGTGCATAGCCAGTCGGCTGGAGCTGGATGACCTGAAACACCGGCATCGGTGCGGGCCGGCCGAATGTGCCGGTCGCCTCGAGTTGCGCCACGCCAACCATGCCGGTCTGGATCAACCCGTACTGCGGCTGGTACCCGGTCGCGCTCATCATGCCCTGAGCAGGGGCGATGCTCTCGCTGTGCGGCGCGGCGACCTCCGCCGAGGCGCGGCCCAGATAGCCGATCACCGCGAGGCCCGCGAGCATGATCATGAATGCATACGCGGTCGATTTCGAGCTTTCCATGACGTCCTCTCCCGACGCGCGCTTGGCGCGTCAATCCCGTCTCGAGAGGAGTCCATGCTTATTCGGTTTATGAGAGCTTAATTTCGTTCTCTTTCAGTCTAATATTGCCTCTTGCTCGTGCAATTTATTCGCCCGGAATGAGGGTCGAGGAGTCCGGTGCGCTCTGCTTTGCGAGCATGGGGCGGACGCGCTCGCGCAGGCGCTGGATCGCCACGTACGTCACCGGAATGAAGAAGATGCCGACCAGGGACGCGAGCAGCATGCCGGCGAACACCGGCAGCGCCACCGCGTACATGCTCGCTTCGCCCGGCCCCTTGGCGACGAGGAGCGGGATCAGAGCGGCGATGAAGGCCACGCTCGTCATCATGACCGGGCGGATGCGCTGGCGCGCGCCGGCAATCGCGGCTTCGACGATGGACTTGCCGGCCTGACGCTGGTCGATGAAGAACTGAGTCATCAGGATCGAGTTCTTGGCCGCAAGCGCGATCAGCACGATGATGCCGATCTCCGTATAGATCAGCAGGCTCGACTGCGTCACGAACAGGCCCAGCATGGCGCCCAGCACGGCGACCGTCACGGGCAGCAGCGCGACGAGGGGCATCGTCCAGCTCTCATAGAGGCCGACGAGGAGGAAGAACGCGAAGAGGAGCGCGAGCGTGATGACGATGGGGGTCTGCGCTGCAGAAAGCTTCTCCTCAAGCGCCTGGCCGGTCCACTCGTACTTGAACCCCTGCGGCAGGACCTCGTCCGACAGCTTCTCCATGGCCTCGATGGCGACGCTGTCTCCGGTGTTCGGCGCAGCGGACCCGCGCACCGTCACGGACGGATAGTTGTTGTAGCGTGTCAGCGTGCTCGGCCCGACGCCGAGTGTCGCCTTAGCGACGAGCGAGATCGGCACCATCTGGCCGTCGCGGTTCTTCACGTTGATACGGGTCAGATCCTCCAGATCCGCGCGATGGCGCGCGTCCGCCTGAAGCTGCACGGTCCAGGTGCGGCCGAACTTGTTGAAGTCGGCCACGTAGCGGCCGCCGAGCATCGACTGCAGCTCGTTGTAGATGTCGCCGGGATCGAGCTTCAGAAGACGGGCGCGCTCGCGGTCGATCTCGAGATTGATCTGCGGGACTTGAGCCTCCGCGCCCGAGAACACCTGCGACAACTCAGCCTTTTTCTGTGCGGCGACGCTCAAGGCGCGCGCGGCGGCGGACAAATCGCCCGGACCTTGTCCTTCGAGGCCTTCGAGAATGTATTCGAAGCCGCCGACCGATCCTGCACCGGGAAGCGACGGCGGATTGAGGGCGACGAAGGTTCCTTCCGACAGCGTCGACAGCGCCATGAACAACCGCATCGCCGTATCGTCAGCCTGGAGCGTGGGGTCGCGGCGCTCCTCATACGGCTTCAACCGGACGAACATGATGCCCGCGTTGGACGCCGAGCCGCCGGTCAGGAAATTGAGGCCGACGATCGACAGCGTGCTCTCTACAGCCGGGTCCTTCTTCACGATCTCGGTGACCTTGGCCACCGCGTCCTCGGTGCGGTTCAGAGAGGCGGCCGGCGGGAGGGTGGAGGCGACGAGCAGATAGCCCTTGTCCTCCTGCGGCAGGAAGCCTTTCGGCGTGTCCCAGAAGATCAAACCCGCGAAGAGGCCCAGCACCGCGATCGCGGCGACGCCGGCCACGGAGCGTCCTGCGGACTTTCTGATGATGCCGGCGTAGCGATCGGCCGACGTCTCGATGAATGCCTGCAAGGCGTTGGGCTTGTGGTCCGCGCTCTGCGGCTTCAGGAGCAACGCGCAGAGTGCCGGCGTCAGCGTCACGGCGCTGATGGCGGAGAACACCATGGCGGCCGAGATGGTGGCGGCGAACTGCTGGAACAGGATGCCGGTGCTGCCAGGCAGGAAGGCGACGGGCACGAAGACGGAGAGCAGCACCAGCGTCACCGCGACGATGGGGCCGATGATCTGCCCCATGGCCTTACGCGTGGCATCGGCCGCCGACATGCCGGGGTTCTCCTCCATCTCGCGCTCGACGTTCTCGACGACGATGATCGAGTCGTCGACAACAATGCCGATCGCCAGCACCAGGGCGAGCAGCGAGATCGTGTTGGCGGAATAGCCGAGCGGCACGAGAATGAGGAACGCGCCGACGATCGAGACGGGAACCGCGATCAGCGGAATGAGCGAGGGGCGCAGACGCCCGAGAAAGACGTAGACGACAATGGCGACGAGGACGAAGGCTTCGAACAGCGTCTCGACAGCACGGTCGATCATCGCCTGGACGAAGTCCGAGGTGTCGTAGATGAAGGCGAAGCTCACGCCTTCCGGCAGGCGCGTGCGCATAGCGTTGAGCTTCTCGGCGACAGCGTCGGCGACGCTCACGGCGTTACCGCCCGAGGCGAGATTTATGGCGACGGGGGCGGCCGGATGGCCATCGAACTGCGCAACGGCATTGTAGGACGAGGCCTTGACCTCGATGCGCGCGACGTCCTTCAGGCGCGTGGTCGAGCCGTCGTCGTGGCTGCGGAGCACGATGTTGCCGAACTCCTCCGGCGTCGACAGAAGCCCTTTGGAGGAGATGGCGAGCTCGAGGCGCTGGTCGTTCGAGACGATCGGCGCCGCACCGATACGCCCGGCCGGCGCCTGGATGTTTTGAGCACGCACCGCGTCCGCGATGTCGTTCGTCGAAAGGCCGTAGTCGATGAGCTTCTGCGGATCGATCCAGATGCGCATCGCGTAGTCGCGCGCGCCCATGATCGCTGCCTCGCCGACGCCCGGCACGCGCTTCAAGTCATCGAGGATATTGAGCGTGACGAAGTTCGAGAGGAAGAGCTGATCGTGCTCCGGGTTGTCGGAGTAGAACGACAGGATCTGAAGCAGGTCCGACTTTCCGGCGCCGACCGTGACGCCGGCGTTGCGCGCCTCCTGCGGCAGCCGGCCCAGCACCATGTTGACCCGGTTCGAGACGTTCATCGACGCGGCGTCCGGGTCGATCCCCTGCTCGAACGTGATCGACAGCGAGTAGCCGCCATCATTGGTCGACGTCGACTGCATGTAGCGCATGCCGGGCACGCCGTTGACGGCATTCTCGATCGGCTGCGCGATGGCGCTCGTGACGGTTGCAGCGTCGGCGCCGGGATAGGTCGCGCTGACGCTCACCGTCGGCGGGGCAATGTCCGGATACTGGGCAACCGGAATGCCGATTGCCGCCATGCCGCCCGCCAGCGTGATGATGATCGAAATCACCATCGCGAGCCGCGGGCGGTCGATGAAGACGTTGAAGATCATGGCGTGGGATTATCCGACGATTTGCTGACCTGAATCGCCGCCGCTTCCGGTGCGACGACCATGCCCGGATGCGCCTTGAGATGCCCGCTGACAATCACGCGGTCGCCTTCGGCGAGGCCCGATTTGACGGTAACGAGCGAGCCGCGATAGGTGCCGGACTCGAACCGGCGCACTTCGACCTTGTTGTCGTCGTCCACCGTCAGGACATAGCTTCCGAGCTGGTCGAGCAGCAGCGCCGACTGGGACACGACCAGGGTCTTGGTCGCGTTCTTGTCCACGAGCACGACATCGACCAGCTCTTGTGGAAGAAGCGCGCGCTCCGGGTTCGCGATCAAGGCGCGCAGCACGACGGTGTTGGTTGCGGCGTTCGCCTCGATGTCGGCGAAGGCGATCTTGCCGGTGTGCGGATAGACCTCGCCGCCCCCGAAACGAATCTCGACCTCGGCATCGAACGACCCGTCCTTGGATCTCACGAGGCTCGCGAGCGTCGGCCGCGGGACGGCAAACGTGACGTAGACGGTGTTCTGCGAGATCAGGGTTGCGAGTGCGTTGCTTCCTTCGTTGACGTAATCGCCGACGGTGTGCGCGGCGCGGCCGATACGGCCCGATATCTGCGCGTGAACCTGCGTGTAGGAGAGGTTGAGCTTCGCAGAATCGACTTGCGCCTGATCATAGGCGACCTTCGCCTTGGCCTGCTCGAGCTGCGACTTGACGTTGCTCAACGAGGCACCCGACGACACCTGGCGCGTGACGAGCTCCTGCGTTCGGTTGAATGCGTCCGTGGCGCCGTCCAAGGCAGCCTGCGATGCTGCGAGATTGGCATTGGCCTGGGCGAGCGCGATCTCATAAGGCCGCCGGTCGATCTCGAACAGCAATTGCCCCTTCTCGACCTCGGCGCCCTCCTCGAACTCGCGTTTCGTGATCAGGCCCGCCACGCGCGTCTTCAGCTCGATCTTGTCGATCGCCTCGACACGTCCGCTGAATGTCTTCGCGCCCCTGAAGTCCGTGTATTGGACGGTCTCGACCTGAACCGTGGGCGGCGGAGGGCCTCCGGCGGCCTGGGCTGCAACCTCGGGAGCCGCGATCGGCTGCGAGGCGGCGACCAGGCCGGCGACGGGCAGCGACAGCAAGAGGCGCGCCCGGCTCGGTTTCGAGATGTATCGCGGAGTCATCATGTGCGCTCCCTGCCCCTTCGTTCTGTTTGCAGGCGAGCGTGGTCAATGAGTCTTGCGCCGAGCATATGTACTGCGAATACGGATAGATTTAACGTGGCCGATCCGCACCCCTTGAATCGGCAACCGGATTTCATGCGGTCGGGCATCGCAGGATGGGGCGCTGACGTGCAACTCCGGACCACCGTCCAGAGTCCTGTTCGCGTTGCTGCTACGATTTCCCCGCGTCGATCCCGCGCGGTCTTTGGGCGCACAACGCCAATCTGGATTCCGGCCGCGACTTGGCAGTAAGTTCGACTTCCATGTTTCTCAGTGTCTTCGACATCTTCAAGATCGGAATCGGCCCCTCGTCCTCCCACACCATGGGGCCCATGACGGCTGCGTTGCGATTCCTGGAGACGCTGCGGGCGTTTCCGTCCCGCGACCAGATAAGGCGCGTCCAAGCACGGCTGTACGGGTCGCTCGCGTATACCGGCCGGGGACACGGGAGCGACCGCGCGATACTCTTGGGACTTCTCGGCCACGAGCCTGCGACGCTCGACGTGGCCCACGCAGAAGAGCAGCTATCGCTTCTCACGCAGTCAAAGTCGCTTCACCCCAAAGGTCTGCCCTCGATCTCCTTCGATCCTCTTACGGACCTCGTCTTCGATTACGGTCCGCCGCTGCCGGGCCACCCGAACGGCATGATGTTCCTGGCATTGGCCGAGGACGGCACACCTCTTGTCACCGAGACCTACTACTCGATCGGCGGCGGATTCATCGTCAATCCGATGGATCAGCATGCACCGGAGGATGACGTCGCCGATGCGGATTCCTGTCCGTTTCCGTTCGCGACGGCGTCCGCCATGCTGAAGATGTCCAAGGCGAGCGGGCTTGCGATCAGCGAGATGAAGCGGCGCAACGAGGAGATGTCGCGCACGTCCGCGGAAGTCCGCGCAGGAATCGCGCGCATCTGGCAGGCGATGTCGTCGTGCATGGATCGCGGTCTTGCGACGGACGGGATCCTGCCCGGCGGGCTCAAGGTCAGCCGGCGCGCGCCGCGGATGTTCAAGCAGATGCGCGAGGAGCAGAGCTCCAATCGCCGCCAGCCGCATTCGGCGACCGACTGGCTCTATCTCTATGCGATGGCCGTCAACGAGGAGAACGCGGCCGGCGGCCGTGTCGTCACGGCACCGACCAACGGCGCGGCCGGCGTCGTGCCTGCCGTCATCCGCTACTATCTCGACCATTGCATTGGTTCCGATCCCCAGCGGATCGACGATTTCCTGCTGACGGCGGCGGCCATCGGCGGGCTCATCAAGCACAACGCCTCCATCTCCGGCGCCGAGGCGGGATGCCAGGGCGAGGTCGGATCGGCGGCGGCAAT
>CAZDUD010000006.1:24717-60991 GCA_964508485.1 uncultured Hyphomicrobium sp.
GGCTCTGCGAGGTGCTCGGGGGCACGCCTGCGCAGGTCGAGAATGCGGCCGAGATCGCGCTCGAGCATCATCTCGGCATGACTTGCGATCCTGTTGCGGGTCTGGTTCAGGTGCCCTGCATCGAGCGCAACGGACTTGGCGCGATCAAAGCCGTGACGGCCGCGTCGATCGCATTGCGCGGTGACGGCTCGCATTTCATGCCGCTCGACAACTGCATCGCCGCCATGCGCGAGACCGGCGAAGCGATGAGCAGCAAGCTCAAGGAGACCAGCCTCGGCGGGCTCGCGGTCAATTTGCCCGAGTGCTAGCGGCCGCTCGCCGCGTCGCGGAACCGAACGATTGCTTTGAAGTGTTCTGATGGCGACCCTATTGTAAGCGGATTGACCGGACACGCTCGGGGGGATCCGCGCCATGGACGACGCCAAAGGCGCCGCAGCACGACAGCCGCTGCCACAGGGCATGCCCTGGCTCGTGCGCGGGGATATCGACGGCTTCTTCGGCCTGGCCATCGACAATCTCGTGCAGCTCCTCGTCATCGTCGCGCTGTGCCGCGGGGTGCTGGGCTTCTCCGACGCGCTCGTCCTCGGCACGATCCTGCCGGGTGCCGCGATCTCGCTGGTGGTCGGTAATCTGTTCTATGGCTGGCAGGCCATGGAATTGGCGCGCCGGACCGGGCGTTCGGACATCTGCGCACTGCCCTACGGCATCAATACGGTGTCGCTCTTCGCCTTCGTGTTCCTTGTCATGCTGCCGGCGCTGCTCGCGGCCAAGGCGCGCGGTCTCGGCGACGAGGAGGCTGCGCTCGTCGCCTGGCGCATGGGACTCGTCGCCTGCCTCGGGTCGGGCATCATCGAGCTTCTGGGGGCGCTGTTCGCCGAGCGCCTGCGGCGCGCCACGCCGCGCGCGGCGCTTCTCTCCACACTCGCCGGCATCGCGCTCGGCTTCATCTCGTTCTCCTTTCTCTTCCGCACCTACGCGAGCCCGGTGGTCGGCCTCGCGACGCTCGGCGTCGTCCTGCTCGTCTATTTCGGCAAGGTCCGGTTCAAGGGCGGGCTGCCGGGCGGCCTCGTCGCGGTGGCGTTGGGCGTGGTGCTCTCGTTTGCGATGGGGCTCGTTCCACCAAATCCGCCGACGAGCGAGTCGCTCGGGCTCTATCTTCCCGTTCCGGCTCTCGGCGACATCCTAGCGGGTTTCGGAACTCAAGATGCCATCACCTACCTCTCCGTCATCGTGCCGATGGGCATCTTCAGCGTGCTCGGCTCGCTGCAGAACATCGAATCCGCCGAGGCGGCCGGCGATTCCTTTCCGACCGCTCCCTCGCTTGCGGTGAACGGCGTCGGCACCATTGCCGCCGCGCTCTTCGGCTCGTGCTTCCCGACGACGATCTATATCGGTCATCCCGGCTGGAAGGCGCTCGGCGCGCGTGCGGGCTATTCCATCCTCAACGCCGCGTTCTTCACCGCGCTTTGCCTGACGGGCTCGCTCGCCTTCGTGGCGTGGCTGGTGCCGATCGAGGCCGGCATGGCGATCGTGCTGTGGATCGGCATCATCATGGCCACCCAATCGTTCGACGCGACGCCGCGCCACCACGCGCCCGCCGTGGTGCTGGGACTGCTACCGGGACTCGGCGCGTGGGGCGTGCTGATGGCGAAGGACGGGCTGCGCGCGGGCGGCGCGACGTTCTCGCCGGAGCTTGCGGACAAGATGGCTGCGTCCGGCAACTACATCGCCGGCGGGTTCGCTTTGGAGCAGGGCTTCATCTTCACGGCCATGATCCTGTCGGCAGCGACGGTGAATCTCATCGAGCAGCGCTTCGTCGGGGCGGCGCTGTGGTGTCTCGCCGCGGCTGCGCTGTCGGCCGTGGGGCTCATGCACAGCTACACTTTCACCCCCGCCGACTCCGTCGGGGCCTTCGGCGTTCCCGCGTGGCCGTGGGCCTTCGGATATATGGCGATGGCGGCGGTTTTCCTGGCGGCGCGGTGGCTGACGGCGGAGGCGGAGGACTAAGTTACAGTCAACTCGCTAAGCTCAGCCTTTCTGCTTTCACCCAGGCGCAGTTTCCAGGTGCTTCGGTACTTCAAGCAGAAGTTTGGCCATATTGATCTTGCGCAAGGAACAAGCCCGTCCGGAGCGCATTTAGTTAGGCTTCGGAGAGTGGAGGTCTTGATGAAGGGCAAGAAGACATGGATTCTGGTTGCCGATGCCGGCCATGCCCGGGTTCTCGAGCAATCCGGCCCAAAGAGCGGCTTGACCCTGGTCGAAGGGCTCGATCTCAAGCACCCGATCGCAAAGTCGAGCGACATGGTTCGCGACAGCCTCCCTCGGACGTTCGACTCGGTCGGTCCCGGACGGCATGCCATCACTCCGAAATCGGATCCCCATCGCAGCGAGAAACGGAATTTTGCGAAAGAGCTGGCGCACATGCTCGACGCCAGCCTCGCCGCGAGGGCGTTCGATGAGCTGATCGTCATTGCGCCGCCGCAGATGATCGGGGATCTTCGTCCACATCTGTCAAACACGGTCAGGGGCCACCTCAAGCAAGAGTTGCTTCTCGATGTTGCCAATGCCTCTATCCCCGACATCGAACGGCACCTTGCGGAGGCAAGAGTCGTCTAGCATGCGCGTGGCGCCGGGGTGGGATGGGACCGCTCGGAGGTCGCTCGCTGTGTGGGGCGTCGCGTTCGGCAGCAGAGCATGACGAATGTTCAAACCGCCGGCGCATCGTTTCTGGCAACAGCCGATTGACAGCCTGGAGGCGTCATCGCGAGGTCGACGCGGGCTGAGCGAGGCCGAGGCTGAAGCGCGGCTGGCCACAATCGGTCCCAATGATGTGCTGGCCGAACGGGCGCGCTCGCTTTGGCGCGCCTTAGCGGATCGGTTTGCCAATCCGCTCATCCTGATCCTGCTATTCGCGAGCGCGCTGTCAGCATGGACCGGCGACGTCCTGAGTTTTTTTATCATCGTGGCCATCGTGCTGCTCAGCATCGTTCTCGATGTCGCGCAGCAGCGACGCGCGGAGAATGCGGTCGAAGCCTTGCGTCGCAGCGTCGGCCTCAGGGCGACGGTCGTTCGGGGCGGGGCGGCGCGAGACATTGCCGTCGAGCGGTTAGTTCCGGGCGACGTTGTGCGGCTCTCAGCCGGCGATATCGTACCGGCCGACTGCCGTTTGCTCGAAGCAGCGAACCTCTACGTCAATCAGAGCCTGCTGACGGGCGAGCCCTATCCCGTCGCCAAGGATGCAAAGGCCGCCGCAACATCTGAAAGCCCCGCCGAGGCTCTGAATGCGGTGTTCGCCGGCACGTCCGTCATCAGCGGACGTGCAACGGTGCTCGTCTGCGAGACCGGACGGCGGACACAGCTCGGCGCCGTGGCGCGCTCGCTTGCGTCGCATCGACCCCGCGACGCTTTCGAGCAAGGCATCCAGGATTTCGGCCTGTTGATGATGCGGTTGACGGTCTTCCTGGTTCTGTTCGTTCTGGCGGCGAACACGTTGTTCGATAGGCCATGGCTCGAATCGCTCATCTTCGCGCTGGCGCTTGCCGTCGGTTTGACGCCCGAGCTGTTGCCGATGGTGTTTACGGTTACGCTCGCCAATGGCGCACGCCGTCTGGCAGACCGCCGCGTGATCGTGAAGCGCCTCGCGGCCATCCACGATCTCGGCGCGATGGACGTGCTCTGCACGGACAAGACTGGCACTTTGACTCAGGCGGATGTGGCGCTTGCCAGCCATGTCGATGCGGACGGGAAATCCAGTGCGCGCGTCTTCGAGAACGCCTATCTCAACAGCTTCTTTGCCGGCGGCATCGCGAGCCCACTCGATCGGGCCGTCCTCGCCCACGAGACTTTCGAAACGTCCTCCTGGATCAAGGTGGACGAATGCCCATTCGACTTCGAGCGCCGTCGCGTGTCCGTTTTGCTCGAACGAGGCGGGGAGCGCCTTCTTGTCGTCAAAGGCGCGCCGGAGGACATCTTGTCCTTGTCGACGGTTCTCGAGCTGGCGGACGGCTCCGTGGTGTCCGTGAGCCCCGAAACGGCGCAACGGCTGATGGACGAATTCAACAAGCTGGGCGAGGACGGCTACCGCGTGCTGGCCGTCGCGACGCGGGCGCTCGGCAAAGACGACCGCGACGCCCGCAATCACGAAAAAGAGCTGACGTTTGGGGGATTCCTGGCCTTCGTCGACCCGCCCAAGCCCGACGCTGCCGCCGCGATCCGCGATCTGGCCGAGGCCGGCGTCGCGGTGAAGATCGTTACGGGCGACAACGAGCGCATCACGCTGCATATCTGCCGGGAGCTCGGCATCGAGGTTGCCGGCATGCTTACCGGAGCCGAGATCGACGGGCTAAGCGATGAGGCGCTCCGAGCGCGCCTTGGCGCAACGACCGTTTTTTGTCGCATGCTACCGCAGCAGAAGGCCAGGGTCCTTGGGGCTCTGAAGCGGGCGGGGCATGTCGCAGGGTTTCTCGGCGACGGCATCAATGATGCCTCCGCTCTCAACGCCGCGGACGTTGGAATTTCCGTCGACACGGCGGCCGACGTCGCGAAGGAGGCCGCGGACCTCGTGCTCCTCGACCGCAATCTCAATGTGGTCCTGGACGGCGTGCGCGAGGGTCGACGCACAGTCGAGAATGTCACAAAATACATCCTGATGGGCTCCAGCTCCAACCTCGGCAACATGGTGTCGATGGCTGGCGCCGCTCTCTTCCTGCCGTTCCTGCCGATGCTTCCGACGCAGGTGCTGCTCAACAACCTGCTTTACGATCTCTCGGAGGTCGGTGTTCCCTTCGACAAGGTGGACCCCGAAACCGTGGCGCGGCCGATCCGTTGGAATCTTGCCCTCATCAAGCGTTTCATGGTGATCCTCGGGCCGCTGAGCTCGGTATTCGATTTCTTCACGTTCTGGGCGCTATTGACTCTTTTCGGCGCCAGCGAACAGATTTTCCAGTCGGGATGGTTCGTGGAATCGCTCGCGACACAAACCCTCGTGGTTCTGGTGATCCGCACACGCCGGCGCCCTTGGAAGAGCCGACCGCATGCCTTGCTGGCGGGTCTTTCGCTCGGAGTGGCCGTTGCCGGCGTTCTGATCCCGTTCACCCCGCTCGGCACATTGTTCGGACTTCAGTCTCTCCCGCCGCTCTACTATGCGTTGCTCGTTGGTACCGTGGTAGCCTACCTCGCGTCGGTGGAGCTCGTGAAGCGAGCGATCTACAGGAGGAGCATCAGCACGTCCTTGCACGCCGTTCCGGCATACCAATCAACCCGGGCGGGATAGATGAAAACTCCTATGCGATGGCTATTTTGACGCCGTCTTGGAGGCCCGGGCCGGTCAGCCCGAGGAAGGAAGACCGGCCCGGACAGATTCTTCAGGCCGCGCGCGACAGCGCGACGGCGTCAGCCCCTGCAGCGAAGCGAAGCCGACCGGAGAGATCGTTTGCGGCCTGCCATAAGGCTTCCGCCACGTCGATTTCCCTTGTCACCATCGCCGGCTGTGCGAACGCAGCGAAGATCGGTCGCGCGAAATCCGTATCTGCTCGAACGGGAAGTGCGCCTCACCTATCTGCTCACGCTGCGCGGTCGCTTTCAGAACCGCGAACTCGACCTGATCGGCAAGCGCGATGCGCTGACCGGGCTGTGCAACCGTCGGTCGCTGGAGGAGGCCATTGCCGAATGCGAGCAGGTGTCCGGCATCCCCGAAAACATCTCCATCGTCCTGATCGATATCGACCATTTCAAGAAGTTCAATGATATGGCGGGGCCCCAAGCCGGGGACATGTGCCTTCGGCGGGTCGCCAATATCGTACAGGGCGAATTGCGCGACCGCGGCGACAAGGCCTTCCGCTATGGCGGGGAGGAGTTCCTCGTTCTGCTCATCGGGGAAGATCTATGGGTCGCAAGGGAGATTGCGGAGCGGATGAGGCGCGCCGTTGAGGGAGCCAAAATCCCTCATCCAGGGCTTCCCCCGGATGGAACCGTCACCGCAAGCTTCGGTGTCGCAAGTGCCATACCCGCCCCCGATGTACGGATCGCCGAAATCATAGAAGCCGCTGACACAGCACTTTATGCTGCCAAGCGTGAGGGCCGCAATAGGGTTTGGCCGCGTCCACCCTCTGCGGCCGCGATAGAAACCATCGACATTGCGAACCAACGCGCTCGCGTGATAATGCTAGGGCTGCCTTGCGCACATTGACAGACAGGTACGCGGTTCTGCGCTGAGGCGGAGAAAAAACAAACGTAGAATTGGCGCACCCGACAGGATTCGAACCTGTGACCTCTGCCTTCGGAGGGCAGCACTCTATCCAGCTGAGCTACGGGTGCAGTCCGGTGAAACACCGTCCCGGAAGCGGGCCGGGACGCCCCTGATAGCGCATTCCACGACAGGGGGCAAACGGCCTCGCACAAGGTTTTCGGGGCCGGCCGCCGGAAAGGGCTGACCGTACGGCCTGCCATCCCTATATTGCGCGTCCATGAGTGAAAATTCCCCCACGAAATCCCAGCGGCCGCCGCCGCAATGCTCCGTGCCCGACGGCGAGCCGGTGCCCATCGTCAAGGGCAGCCACGTCTATCTCGTCGACGGGTCGGGCTACATCTTCCGCGCCTTCCACGCGCTGCCACCGCTGACGCGGCCGTCCGACGGGCTGCCGGTGGGCGCCGTGCACGGCTTCTGCGCCATGCTCTGGAAGCTCCTGGTCGAGACCAAGGCCTCGGAAGCGCCGACGCACCTTGCCGTCGTCTTCGATGCCTCCGAGAAGACGTTCCGCAATGAGATCTACCAGGACTACAAGGCGCACCGCCCGCCGGCGCCGGAAGATCTCGTGCCGCAGTTCCCGCTGATCCGCGACGCCGTGCGCGCGTTCAATGTCGCCTGCCTTGAGCAGCTCGGCTACGAGGCCGACGACCTGATCGCCACCTACGCCAAGCAGGTGGTCGATCAAGGCGGCGACGTCACAATCGTGTCGTCCGACAAGGACCTGATGCAGCTCGTGCGGCCCGGTGTCGTCATGTGGGACGGCATGAAGAACAAAAGAATTAGCCGCGACGAGGTGTTCGAGAAGTTCGGCGTGGCGCCTGAGAAAGTCATCGACGTGCAGGCGCTGGCGGGCGATTCCACCGACAACGTGCCGGGTGTGCCGGGCATCGGCGTCAAGACGGCCGCGGAGCTGATCACGAACTACGGCGATCTCGACTCGCTGCTCGCCGCCGCGGGCTCGATCAAGCAGCCGAAGCGGCGCGAGAAGCTCATCGAATTCGCCGAGCAGGCACGCGTCTCGCGCGCGCTGGTCACGCTCAAGGACGACGTGCCCGTCGAGGTGCCGGTCGAGCAGTTCGGCGTGCAGGATCCCAAGGCCGACGCGCTGCTCGGCTTCCTGCGCAAGATGGAATTCACGACGCTCACCAAGCGGATCTCGGAGAAGCTCGGCGTCGAGGCGCCGGCTGCTGCACCGGCTGCACCGCCTCCGGATAAAGTACCGCCGACGCCCCCCCGCAGCGCGTCGGCTCAGGAGCGTGCTCAGACGGAAGCTACGGGGGATCAGGGAACCGCCGACACGCGTGGGCCGGGCACGCCGGCGGCGGGGGCTGCGGTCAATTCCGCGAAGATCGCCAAGGTGCCGTTCGACCGGGCGGCCTACGAGACCGTCATCACCCTCGACCGGCTTCAATGGTGGATCGCCGCGGCGCGGGAGGTGGGCCGGTTCGCGTTCGATACAGAGACGACCTCGCTCGACTGCATGACCTGCGATCTCGTCGGCTTCTCGCTCGCGGTTGCACCCGGCAAGGCCTGCTACGTGCCGATGGGGCACCGGCCGGCCGAGGGTGGGTTCGACTTCGGCGACGGCAATGCACTGCCGCAGGCGCCGTTGCGCGAGGCGCTGGCGCTGATGAAGCCGCTGCTCGAGGACGCCTCGCTTCTCAAGATCGGGCACAACATCAAGTTCGACATGCTGGTGCTGAAGCGGTACGGCATCGTACTCGCGCCAATCGACGATACGATGCTGCTCTCCTACGTGCTCGACGGCGGGCGGTGGGCGCACGGCATGGATACGCTCGCGGAGCGCCATCTCGCGCACACGTGCATCCCGTTCGAGAAGGTGCTGGAGCTGGCGCCCGGCAAGAAGGGCGAGAAGAACTTCGCGCAGGTGCCGATCGAGAAGGCCGCGGAGTACGCCGCCGAGGATGCGGACGTGACGCTCAGGCTTTGGATGAAGCTCAAGCCGCGGCTCGCGGCGGAACGGCTCGCGACCGTCTACGAGACGCTCGAGCGGCCACTGGTGCCGGTTATCGTCAGCATGGAGCACGCTGGCATCCTTGTCGACAAGGGCGTGCTGTCGAAGCTGTCCTCCACGTTCGCGCAATCGCTGACGCGGCTCGAGGAGGAGATCAACGGGCTTGTCGGCCACAAGTTCAACCTCGGCTCGCCCAAGCAGCTCGGCGAGCTCCTGTTCGACCGGCTGAAGCTGCCCGGCGGCAAGCGCACGAAGAGCGGGCAGTGGGAGACGCGCGCGGGGCTGCTCGACGACCTCGCCGCCAACGAGGACGTGCCGGAGAGTGCGCGCGGGCTCATCAACAAGATGCTCGAATGGCGGCAGCTCTCGAAGCTGCTCTCGACCTACACGGACGCGCTGCCTGCCTTCATCCACGGTGAGACGGGCCGCATCCATACGAGCTATGCGCTGGCGTCGACGACGACGGGGCGGCTCGCGTCCTACGATCCGAACCTGCAGAACATTCCGATCCGCACCAAGGAAGGGCGAGCGATCCGCACGGCGTTTATCGCGGACAAGGGTAACGTGCTCGTCTCGGCGGATTATTCCCAGATCGAGCTTCGCGTGCTGGCGCATATCGCGGACATCCCGCAGCTCAAGAACGCCTTTGCCGAGGGGCTCGACATTCACGCCATGACGGCGTCGGAAATGTTCGGCGTGCCGGTCAAGAACATGCCGCCCGACGTGCGGCGGCGCGCGAAAGCGATCAACTTCGGCATCATCTACGGCATCTCGGCGTTCGGGCTCGCCAACCAGCTCGGCATCTCGCGCGAGGAGGCGGGCGCGTACATCCAGACCTATTTCCAGCGCTTCCCCGGCATCCGCGACTACATGGATGCAACCAAGAAACGCGCGCACGACACGGGCTATGTGGAGACGATCTTCGGGCGGCGCATCCACTATCCGGAGATCAACACCAAGAACCCCGGCGTGCGCGGCAACCTCGAGCGCGCGGCGATCAACGCACCGATCCAAGGCAGCGCGGCCGATATCTTGAGGCGCGCGATGGTGCGCATGGGACCTGCGCTCAGCGATGCCAAGCTCGACACGGCACGCATGCTCTTACAGGTGCACGACGAACTGGTGTTCGAGGTGTCGCAGCGCGAGGCGGAGACGCTGATCGTTGTGGCGAAGGGCGTGATGGAAAGGGCGGCGGAGCCGGCCGTACATTTCTCCGTGCCCATCCATGTGGACGCGAAGGCAGGCGCGAATTGGGAAGCGGCGCATTAGTCGTCTTGCTGCGACGAGCGCCTCCGTAAATCCGTCACCCCGGCGCAGGCCGGGACCCACGCCAGCCGCCACGATCTCGCCGGTCGATGATATGCTCCTCCCTCGATGGGAGCCCTGGTGTGAAGCAGCCCTGCGTCTACATTCTTGCCAGCAAACGCGACGGTATCCTCTACATCGGCGTGACGAGCGACCTTGCGCATCGGATGGCCGAGCACAGCCAGGGTTTGCTTCCCGGCTTCACCCGGCACCATTGCATCAAGCATCTCGTCTACTACGAAATGCATGCGACCATGGACGAGGCGATCACGCGCGAGAAGCGCCTCAAGGAGTGGCAGCGCGCGTGGAAGGTTCGGCTAATCGAAACGATGAACCCGGAGTGGCGTGATCTGTTCGATCCAGAGACTGGTGAGATCGGATTCGGTCCAGCCGATACGGCTCGCGAGAAATTCTAGCGTCGAGCGCTTGGATACTGGCGTGGGTCCCGGCCTGCGCCGGGATGACGTTTGAGCTAGTGTACAGTGCGGCGCTCAAACCTCTTCGAGAGATGACGGATCAAATCGTTGGTATCGGTTAGGTCGTAACTGGTCCTTCCAAAATCTTCGTCAGCCGTTCCTTGATGGCGTCCTGGCGGGTTTCGCTGTCGATCTTCTTGTTGGTCAGGTCCGTGACGTAGAACACGTCCACGGCCTTCTCGCCGAAGGTCGTGATGTGGGCGGAGGCGATGTCGAGCGAGAGATCCGACAGCGCCGTGGTCAGCTCATACAAGAGGCCTGTGCGGTCGCGGCCAGCCACCTCTATCACGGTGAACACGTCCGACAGCGCGTTGTTGACGTAGACCTCCGGCGCGACAGTGAAGGCCTCCACACGCGGTGGCGTGGGGCGGCGGTTCGCGAGCAGGGCCGCGACCCACGTCTCACCGCGCAAGAGCCGCTCAATGGTGTCCTCGATGCGCCGCGCCCGGCGCAGCTCGTCCTCATCCTCTCCGAACTCGCGGGCAAGCAAGAACGTGTCGAGCGCAAAGCCGTCGCGCGTCGTCGTGATGTGAGCGCCCAGAATGTTGGCGCCGTTGGCGGCGCAGGCGCCCGCGAAGTTGGCGAGCAGACGCGGATGGTTCGGTGCGAAAACCGTGAGCTCCGTGATGGCGGTGAAGGCGTCCGTCCGGTGCTCCGCGGCGAAGGTCTTGCCTTCGGTCTCGGCGCGACGCAGCAGGCGCGCGTGGTCGATCTGACGCTTGGGGTCCGTGCGTAGCCAGTATTCGGGATAATGGCGGCCGATAAAGCGTTCGACATCCTCCGGCGGCCAATCGGAGAGCGTGGCGCGCAACTCGGCCTGGGCGTCGGCCACGAGCTTGTCGCGCGGGATCTGCGTGTGGCCGCCCGAGAGCAGAGGCTCCGTCTCGGCGTAGAGCGTGCGCAGGAGCTGGCCCTTCCAGCCGTTCCAGACGCCGGGGCCGACAGCGCGGATGTCGGCCACCGTCAAGAGAAGCAGAAGCTTCAGCCGCTCGGGGCTTTGCACGATGTCGGCGAAATCGCGCACCGTCTTCGGATCGTTGATGTCGCGGCTCTGGGCGATGTTGCTCATCGTCAGATGCTGCTCAATGAGCCAGACGACGGTGTCCGTCTCGGCGGGCGTCAGGCCGAGGCGCGGACAGATCTTCTTCGCGATCCTTGCGCCGACAATCGAATGGTCCTCGATGCGTCCCTTGCCGATGTCGTGCAGAAAGGCGGCGACGAACAGCACGCGGCGGTTCTGAATGGTCTTGATCAGCTCCGTCGACAGCGGGAGGTCGCCCGACGATCCGCCGCGCTCGATCTCGGTCAGCATGCCGACGGTGCGGATCAGATGCTCGTCCACCGTGTAGTGGTGGTACATGTTGAACTGCATCATCGCGACGACGTGACCGAACTCCGGAATGAAGCGGCCCAGCACGCCGGCCTCGTTCATGCGCCTCAGCGTCGCCTCCGGGCTCACGTGGCCGGTGAGCAGCTTCAGGAAGATGCGGTTGGCCTCGGGATCGTTGCGCAGCTTGTCGTCGATCAGCCTGTGCGAGTGGCGGAGTTGGCGGATGGCGTTCGGATGCAGGAACGTGTCGGTGTTCTCGGCCTGGGCGAAGAAGCGGATCAGGTTGACCGGATCGCGCGCGAACACATCTGGATCGGCGATGTTCATGCGGCCGTTGTCGATACGGAAGTCGGTTTTCTCGCGGATCTGGCGGCGCGTCATCCACGACAGCGGATTGAAGAGGCCCTCGCGCATCGGCGAGCTCTTCAACTGCTGGATCTCGAGCGCACTGCAGAGAATGGTCGTGAGGTCTCCGACGTCCTTGGCGATCAGGAAGTAATGCTTCATGAAGCGCTCGACGGCGCGCAGGCCGTGCTTGTCGCGGTAGCCGAGCTTCTGGGCGAGAACGGGCTGGATCTCGAAGGAGAGAAGCTCCTCGGGCCGGCCCGTGTAAAAGTGCAGGAAGCAGCGCACGGTCCAGAGGAAGTTCTCGCACCTGCGGAAGGTGACGGCTTCCTCGCGCGTGAAAATGCCTCTCGCGACGGTGTCGGGTCCCACCGGGTGGTCGAGCAAATACTTCGAGAGCCAGTGCAGCGTGTGCAGGTCGCGCAGGCCGCCCTTGCCGTCCTTGATGTTCGGCTCGACGCGATAGCGGCTCTCGCCGGAGCGGCGATGACGCTCGCTGCGCTCGGCCATCTTGGCGTCGATGAAGGCACGCTCCGAGCCGCGGATCACCTCGTCGCGGAAGCGCTGCTCGAGCTCGGCATAGAGCTGGCCATCGCCGTGGATCAGCCACATGTCGAGCAGCGAGGTGCGGATTGTCAGGTCCTCGCGCGCGAGCTTTATGCACTGATCGACCGTGCGCGTCGCGTGGCCGACCTTGAAGCCCAGGTCCCACAGCAGATAGAGCATGTACTCGGCGACGCTTTCGCCCCACGGCGTCTGCTTATAGGGGAGCAGGAACAGGAGGTCGATGTCGGAGCCGGGCGCCAGCATCTCACGCCCGTAGCCACCGGTTGCCACAACCGCCATGCGCTCGGCATCCGACGGGTTCGTGGCGCGGTAGATGTGGGTGACCGTGTAGTCATAGATCAGGCGAACCAGCTCGTCCTGAAATTGGGCGAGCCCCCTCGCGCAGCGGCGGCCGTTGCCGTCTGCCTCGAGTTGCAGTCGCGCCGTGCCGCGCGCCGCCTTTACGAGGAGCTTCAAGCGATCAACGATGGCCGGTCGCGCGTCCGGAGCGCTGCCGTGCGATTTGAAGAGCGCGCTCAGTGTCTCGCGCAGCTCCTGCGGATCGAAATAGGGCGCCGGCGGGAGTTTCGGTTTGTCCATGGGGCTGTCTTGGGCCATCCGCTCTCTTAGTGCGCGGCCGCCTTTTTTTGAAGCCGAAACCGTCATTTACCGTCCGAGCTCGTGCGAAGTTGCTTCAGGCGGTACAGCGCGTCGAGCGCCGCCTTCGGCGAAAGCTCATCCGGGTTGATGGCGTCCAAGGTTTCCTCGACGGGGGATGGGCCCGCCCGCTCCGGCCCGCTCGCCGGCCGGGCGGCGGCGAACAGCGGCAGATCCTCCAGCGGGCCCGTGCCCTGGCCGCGGCGCCGGTCGGCCTTCTCGAGAAGCGCGAGCACCTCCCGGGCACGCGCGATGACGGGGGAGGGGAGCCCCGCCAGCTTTGCGACCTGGATGCCGTAGGAGCGATCGGCGGCGCCGGCCTTGACCCGATGTAGGAACACGATGTCATCGTGCCATTCCTTGACGTCCATGGTCACGTTGGCGACCGACGCCAGGCGGCCGGCCAGCGCCGTCAGCTCGTGATAGTGGGTGGCGAATAGCACGCGCGCCTTCGCCTCCTCATGCAGGTACTCGACCGCGGCCCAGGCGATGGAGAGGCCATCAAAGGTCGCAGTGCCGCGTCCGATCTCATCGAGAATAACGAGCGAGCGGGCGGTCGCCTGGTTCAGGATGGCGGCCGTCTCGACCATCTCGACCATGAAGGTGGAGCGGCCGCGCGCGAGATCGTCGGCGGCACCCACGCGACTGAAGAGCCGATCGACGACGCCGATGTGCGCTTCGGCGGCTGGCACGAACGAGCCCATCTGGGCGAGGATGGCGATCAGCGCATTCTGGCGCAAGAAGGTCGACTTGCCGGCCATGTTAGGCCCCGTCACGAGCCAGATGCGCGCGTCCGGCATCTCGTCGAATCCCGGCGGACGTTCCGCGCCTGCACGGCCGAGCACGCAATCGTTGGCGACGAACGGTCCCCCCTTGGCGCGCGCGAGGGCTTGCTCAACAACAGGATGGCGGCCACCGCGAATTTCGAAGACCTCGCTCGCATCGACGACGGGGCGCGCATACCGCTCGTGGTGGGCGAGGTGCGCAAGTGCGGTCGTGTGGTCCAGCTCTGCTAGCACTGCTGCGATATCGGACAGCATGCGCTCTTCGCGCGCGACGGCCGCAGCGAGCTCGTTGAAGATCTCCTGCTCGATGGCGAGCGCGCGGTCGGCGGCAGAGGCGATGCGGCCTTCGATCTCCGACAGCTCGGCCGTCGTGAAGCGCATGGCGTTGGCCATGGACTGCCGGTGCCGGAACATGTCGGCAAGCGGCGGCTCGGTCAGCGGCTTTGCGTTCGTTTGCGTGACCTCGATGAAGTAGCCCAGGATATTGTTGTGGCGGACCTTCAGCGTCTTGATGCCGGTCAGCTCGACGTAGCGTCCTTCAAGCTCGGCCATGACGCGGCGGCTGTCGTCGCGCAACGCAATGGCCTCGTCGAGGCTCGCGCGGAAGCCGCGACGCACGAAGCCGCCGTCACGCCTCAGATGCGGCGGGTCATCCACGAGGGCGGAGGCGAGCAGGTGATGAAGCTCGGTGCCTTGTCCATCGATGCGTGCGAGAAGCCGCGCGATCTCATCCGGAACGTCGGCGCGTTTTTTATTGCCGCGCAGAAGGCGTGCGGCCTCGGCAGTCGCCGCGAGCCCCTGTGCGATGGCCTCAAGATCGCGCGGACCGCCGCGGCCGAAGGCGAGGCGAGAGATGGCGCGAGCGAGGTCGGGTGCACCCTTCAGCGTCTCACGGATGGCGTCGCGCAGCGGTGCATCGTCGACGAAAAACGCGACCGCATCGAGCCGGGCGGCGATGGCGTGCACATCGGTCAAAGGCGTTGCGAGCCGCGCCGCCAGCTCACGGGCGCCCGCGCCCGTCACCGTGCAGTCGATGGCGTCGAGAAGGCTGCCGGCCTTCTCGCCCGACGTGGAGCGCACGATCTCGAGGCTGGCGCGGCTCGCGGCGTCGATGACCAGCGTCTCGCCGGTGCCCATCCGGCGCGGCGCGCGCACGACCGGCTTCTTGCCGATCTGCGTCAGGTCGATGTAGCGCAGAAGCGCACCGATGGCCGCCAGCTCCGCGCGGCTGAACACGCCGAAAGCGCCTAGGTCGGCGACGCCGAGGCGTGCCTTCAGGTCGCGCTCGCCCGCGAGGCTGTCGAAGGATGCGGCCGGCACCGGCGTCGCGGCGGCGCCTGCGCGCTCGATCCAGGCTTTGAGGTCGGGCTCGGCGATCAGCGTGTCGGCGACGATCACCTCGCCGGGCGCGAGGCGGACCAGCTCGCCCGGCAGGTCCCGGCCGCGAATCTCGCCGACCTCGCACTCGCCGGTCGAGATGTCGAGCGAGGCTAAGGCGGCCGTCGCGTCCGAGCCGATCAAGGGACCGTCCGCGCCGCCGGGTGCGCGGAACAATGCCGTCAGGTAGTTGCGGCTCCGCGCGTCGAGCAGCGTCTCCTCGGTCAGCGTGCCGGGCGTGACGAGGCGCACGACGTCGCGGCGGACGACGGCTTTCGCGCCGCGCTTCCTTGCTTCCGCCGGGTCTTCGAGCTGCTCGCAGACGGCGACGCGGTAGCCTTGCCGGATGAGGCGCTGCAGGTATTCGTCGGCGCGGTGGACCGGCACGCCGCACATGGGGATGTCCTGACCCAGGTGCTTGCCGCGCTTGGTGAGCACGATCCCCAGCGCCTGCGATGCAACCACGGCATCGTCGAAGAACAGCTCGTAGAAGTCGCCCATCCGGTACCAGAGGATGCTGTCCGGGTTGGCGGTCTTGATCTCGAGGAACTGGGCCATGGAGGGCGTCGCCTCGCCGATGGCCGCAGGCGGCGTTGCCGCGGGCACGGATGCCGGCACGGGGTCTTCGCGGACGGACGCCTCACTGGCCGCCGCCCCGGTCTCCAGGATGTTTTCCTTGCGATGCCGCCGCGCGCCCGCCATCCGCCGCCTGCTCCCTCCGTTCCCGGCTCACGGATAGCCGGTTGGCGGCGGGAATGGAAACCCCGCGCGGAAGCGACGCACGAATTTGGTGGGGACGCGTGTCCGCTAAGGCAACCTAAACCTCGACGGCGATGCGGCTTTTCAGCTCGTCGGGGGCGCCGAAGTGGCCGAAGTAGCGCGGGTCGATGTTCTCGACCGGCAGCACGATCAGCACATCGATGGTGCCGAACTGGCGGTCTATGACCGCGCCGTCGCCGACAAATGCGCCGAGCCGCAGATAGCCCTTGATCAGCGGCGGGAGCGCCTTCAACGCTGCCTTGGTGTCGATCTTCTCGCGCGGCAGGCGATCCATCGGCACGTAAAGCCGGTCATGTGCGCGGCAGCGCCACTCGGGCGGGGCAAGCGCGTGATGGTGCAGGAAGCTCAAGGCCATCTCGTGGGCCTTGGGGTCGGTGCCTTCGAAGCTCGCGCAGCCGATCATAACGTCGACCTTGTGCTCGCGCACATAGGTCCAGAGGCCGTGCCAGAGAAGCTCGACCGAGCGCTTCGTCCGGTAGGGCCTCAGCACGCACGAGCGGCCGAGCTCCATGAAGCGATAGCGCGGCGACTTGGCGGCGATCAGCGGCGCGATGTCGTACTCGCTTGCCGTGTAGAAGCCGAGGCTACGATGAGCAACCTCCTGGCGCAGCAAGCGATAGGTGCCCACAACGTGGGGCTGTCGGGTGCGCGACCACGCGTCGGTGCGGGCGCCTGCTTCGGCGCTGCGGTCCTCGACGAGCAAGTGGTCGCAAATGGCGTCGTAGGGGTCCTGGTCGAGGCGACGCATGCCGGCGATCATGCTCGGCGTGGCGCTCATCTCCTCGTAGAAAACTTCGTAGCGCAGCCGCTGGGCGCGCAGGATGTCCTTGCGGCCCTGGGCGAGGCGCACCTCGAGATCGCCGATGCGGCCGTAGACCTTCGGCGGGAGCTTGCGGACGAAGGGAAGACCCTTGGTGCGCGCCTTCTCATTCAAAGCACGCAGCGCCAGTATGCCGCGCGGGGCTGCATTTAAAAGCGGATGCTCCTGCCATCGCCCAGCGATGCGCTTCGTCAGGCCGCGCACCTTACCTTGCCGCGCAATGGTCATGGGAGTCCGTCCGGTATCGACCGGCGGGTGCCGGCCTCTTCTGTTTTCGGGCTCCGTATTGGACGAGCGTCCAACATCCCGGATCGAATCCAAGTGATCCCCTCCCCGGAAGCCCTTGTGGCGCAATCAAACATTATTCGGAGACAATTTTACGACGATGCCGGTCCGCTCAGGCTTTGCCCGGAGGTGGTGTCGCCGGATCGTCGAGCGAGCGGGCAGCTTCGACGGTCATCAGAGGGACGCCGTTTCGGATCGGAAAGGCCAAATTCGCCTTAGCGCTTATCAGTTCCTGGGCTGCTTTGTCGTAGGTCAGCGGACCTTTGGTGACGGGACATACCAACAGCTCGAGCAGCTTCGGATCAGGCTCCTCCGGCGGTGTCGCTGCGGGCGTTTCGTCGATCATTGCGCTTCCCTTCACTGCAGCGTGCCGCCAGAGCCGCCGCGCGTCGCGCTTTCCATCTCGGCCAGGGCAACAAGGACCTCGGCCCGGCTCTTGAGATCGGGAGCCTCCAGCAGGGCCTGCTTTTCTTCCGGCCCATAGGGCGCCATCACGCAGAGCGCGTTGACCAGGAACTCGCTCGGCGCGCGGTCGATCACTGACCAATCGGTCTTGAGGTTGTTCTCCTCGAGGTACATGCGCAAGGCGCTGATCAGGCGCGGACGGTCCACCTGCTCCTCGCCGAGGCCGCGCGTCAAGTCGCCGGCGAAGCGATCGTAGCTGACGGTCGCCGTGCGATAGGATCGGCCGCTCTCGGCTTCGCCCACAATCTCGAACCTCGAGATGCCGGTGACAGCGATGGCGAGACGCCCGTCGTCGAGCTCCTGATAGCTCGTCACGCGACCCGCACCGCCGATGCGGCGCAGCGGCACGTCCTTGCCGAGCGGGCTTTCGTCGTCGTCCGAGCCCGTAGGCTGAACGATGCCGAGCATGCGCGCGCCGCTCATCACGTCATCGATCATCTCAAGATAGCGCGGCTCGAAGATGTTGAGCGGCAGCGTGGAGCCCGGCAGCAGGATGGCACCCCGTAACGGAAACAGCGGGAGGCGCGAGGGAAGATCCGCCGGGCGGCGGTACTGGTCGGCAAAGGCCACGTATCGCTCCTTGATGAGGCCGTCGTGTCTCGTCTTGGCTGATGCTTCGTGCTTGAAGCCAACTTCAGTTTAGCTGAACAAAATCGACGACAGGCGGCGGCGGCCGTCCAGCGTGCTTTCGTCCTTGGGCCCCCAGGCGTCGAAGAGCTGCACAAGCTGCTTCCTCGCCGCCTGATCGTTCCAGTTCCGGTCGCGCCGCACGAGATCCAGAAGGTGGTCGAGCGCATCCTCCTTCTTGCCGCGCGCGGCGAGCGCAACAGCGAGGTCGAACCGGGCCTCGAGATCGGCCGGATTGGCGGCGAGGCGCTGCTCGAGCTCGGCGCTGTTGTCGGACTTCCCGGCGAGCTTGGCGAGCTCAAGCTGCGCGCGCACGCTCTGCACCTGCGTGCTCGACTGCTTGTCGGGCGGAACGAGCGCGAGCGTCTGCTCGGCGCGTGTCGTGTCGCCGCTGATCAGATAGCAACGCGCAAGGCCGGCAAGGGCCTGCGCGTTCTGCTGGTCCTCCTGAAGCACGGCGGCGAAGGCTTCGGCCGCGCTCTGGAGATCACCTTCCTCGATAGCGGCTTCTGCCGCTTCGAGCACGGTTGCGAGATCGGCTTCCGCATCCTCGCCCAGGAGCCGGTCGATGAAGGCGCGCACCTGGCTTTCGGGCTGGGCGCCCATAAAGCCGTCGAGCGGATGGCCGTCGCGGAACGCATAGACAGTGGGCAGCGACTGAATGCGCAACTGGCCCGCGATGGCCGGATGCTCGTCGGTGTTGATCTTCACGAGCCGCACCTTGCCACCGTAGCTCGTCACGACCTTCTCGAGGATCGGCGTCAGCTGCTTGCAGGGCCCGCACCAGGCGGCCCAGAAGTCGACGAGCACGAGCGCGTGGCGGGACGCATCGATGACGTCCTTGGCGAAGCCCGCCGAGGTTCCGTCCTTGATGATGCCTTGTGCGGCCGGCGAAGCCCCGCCGGGCTTCAATCCTCCCAAGTCCATTCCGTCGCTCCTCGAAGTGCCACGATCGGCTCGAACTTTCGCAGCCCGATCCCCGGCTGGCAATATGGTAGGCGCCGGCGAATTATGCGAGCCCTCCGAGGGGCCCACCCCCATGCAGCCGGGGCTTTTCACGCGGGAAATGCGTCCTCCTGGCGTCTCGCGCGGAAGAGGCTTGCAAAGGCGCAGCGGTTGAGCAATAAGACCGGGCGCGCGCCGCACAGCGGTGCGCCGATACCCCATTTCCGGACGCGGGCGTAGCTCAGGGGTAGAGCATCACGTTGCCAACGTGAGGGTCGTGAGTTCGAATCTCATCGCCCGCTCCAATCTCTTCAGTTCTCTAAACGTTGAACGCCACAGGACCCGTGGGCGCCGTTGTTGCGCCCGTGCGGCGCCTCAGGTCGCGGGCTGCACGGCTGCCGGCGGGGCCGAGGCGATGGGCGCATCCGGCGTGCTGGTCGCCTGCGGGATCGGCGGCGGCGCGGCCGGAACGGTCGTCGTCGCCGAAGCGAGCCCCATGCGTGTCAGCACCTCCTCACACAGCTTGCGCACGGCCTTGCCCGTATCGCCCGGATACTTGGCGAAGTAGGAGCGGTCCGGCGTGTGGAAGCGCGCGGCCTCCTGCAGCACGATGGAGCGCGGGATCACCTGGTCGAAGACGCGGTTCTCCGGATTGCTCAGGAGCCAGGCGTGATAGTCCTCCTCGGTCGGCGAGCCGATGTCCTTCATGTTGATCAGGACGCCCATGTTCTCGGCAAAGCCCATCTCGGGGTTCAGCGCCTTGAAGCGGCGGAACACCTCGAGGCCGCAGACGGAAATGTAATCGGCCTTGGTGGGCGAGATGTGGAAGTCTGCTTCGCGCAGCCAGCTTTCGGTCAGCACCGAGAGGCCCGGCGGACAATCGATGAGAATGATATCGAACACGGGCCGGGCTTCGTTCAAGAGCGCGGAAATGACCTGGCGCAGACGGGCATGCTGGCTGCCCTTCGATACCTCGCGCTCGAACAGCGTGAGCTGCATGTCGCTCGGAATGAGAAAGACACTTCGCGCATCGTCGACGTCCGACACGTTGCGGACGACGAAACGCAACCAGTCGACGGGCGCATCCTGAAGCACGCGGGCGACGAGAAAGTCGACCATCGTCAGCCCGTTCTGCTGCAGGCGGTGCAGATTGGGGATGGTCATCAGCATGCTCGAGACCGAGGCCTGGGAGTCGCTGTCGATCACCAACACGTTCTTGCCGTGATAGACCGAGAGGGTTTCGGCCAAGGCGAGCACAAGGGTCGATTTGCCCACGCCGCCTTTGGTGTTCATCAGAGCAATCGCGTTGCGCATAACGCTGCGAGGCCTCCCCTGCCCCAATGTCCCGTCATCCCCATCCGATGTGCGTCGAGATTGTGGCGGTCTCGCGAAGCCAGCGCGAAATTCCGCATTCCGAGCATCACGCCGCGTGCTTTGTGATAGCAAAGTGCCTGCGGTGAGCGTCAAGATGTGATGGTGGCGCAGGGGTTGCGTCTGGCCTTCGGTGTCTTGAGCGCGACGAGACCGATGATTCATGCTTCGGACCGATATGGTCCGACGCGATCATGGTCAGGTTCCGGCGCGCACCCAGACGGTGCCGCCACGGCGAACGAGCACACGTGCGCGCTCGCGCGCAACAACCGGCGGATAGTCGTAGACGAGGCGCTGCGCCGGCCGCACGGCGATGGCACGCTCACGGAGCGCATACACGGGCGGCGACACGACGCGCACGCGCCGTCCGGGAGCGACGACGACCTCGCGCGGGACAACCTTGACCTCGGCGGCTACCGGCACCTTGCAGCGGCGCTCGCCGTAAGGCCCGTACGTCGTCTTCCAGCGATAGCCGCCGCGGCGCACAACGATTTCCTGCATCACGGTGCGCGTGACGGGCGGTGTCATCACGAAGTCGACGCGGCGCGGGGCCACCATGACGCGCTCGGCGCGCATGACGACGACGGGCTCCGTCTCGACGACCTCGCGGAAGCCAGGGCGGACGATCACGGGACGATCGACGGTACGGTAGACGTCCCGGAGGCGGACCTTGTCGTAGCAGTCGCCGCGGCAGGCGAGCGCCGGCGTCGCTGCGATCTCGAGGGCGACGAGGAGGGCGGCAAGAACAGAGGGACCACGCAAAGACATGAGGAGGGCGCTCCTGGGGAATTGGTGCAAGATACCCGAGCCGCGCAGCCACAGCGCGGTGAGACTCATCCCTTGGTTAAGCGCAACTAATTGAGACGACTTATGTTTTAATAACTCTCCATCGAAAGTTTCAACGCTTCCCTCGGCGCGGCCGATTTCCTGTCATACCGACGTCTGCTAATGCTGCGTTGATCCACTCCGGCCTTGTTATCGTTGTCGATCGTCCGATCGCATCCCTGCTTCCCGCTTCCCGGACTCACCCTCACGAGGTTCACGTCATGACCCGAGCCCCCGCTCTCCGCACGTTTCGTCCGTTCGCCCTCCTTGCCGTCGCGCTGACCGCGCTCTCGCTCGGCGGTTGCGGCATCAACAACATCCCGACCTACGAGCAGAGCGCCAAGGCTGCGTGGGCGGAGGTGCAGAACCAGTACAAGCGGCGCACGGACCTCATCCCGAACCTCGTCGAAAGCGTGAAGGGCTTCGCCGAGCAGGAGCGCAAGGTGCTGACCGACGTGACGGAAGCGCGCGCGAAGGCCGTCAGCGTGCAGGTGCCGGCCGATATTCTCACCAACCCCGAGGCGATGAAAGCGTATCAGGACGCGCAGAACACGCTCGGCGGCGCGCTGCGGCAACTCCTCGCGGTGGTCGAGAACTATCCGGACATCAAGTCGGGGCAGAACTTCCTGGCGCTGCAGAGCCAGATCGAGGGTACCGAGAACCGCATCGCCATTGCGCGACGCGACTACATCCAGGCCGTGCGCCAGTACAATACCGAGATCACCACGTTCCCCGGCCGTCTCTGGAAGATGGCGCTCTATCCTTCGGCGCAGGAGATGGCGACGTTCGACATTCCTGCTGAAGAGCAGAAGGCACCCAAGGTCGATTTCGGCACGAGCAAGTGACCCTCGGCGCGGCATGGGCTTTGACGACGCGGGTCGCGGCGGCGCTCTTTGCGTTCGCCACGATCCTGCTTGTCTGTGCCGCTGCGTCGGCCGCACCGACGTTTCCCGAGCTCACGGGGCAGATCGTCGATACCGCCGGCCTGCTGTCGCCCGAGGATCGAGCTGCGATCCTGGCCGACTTGCAGACGCTCGAGCAGAAGTCGACGGACCAATTCGCCATCGTGACGGTGCCTTCGCTGCAAGGCTACGAGATCGAGGAGTACGGCTACCAGCTCGGCCGCCACTGGGGCATCGGGCAGAAGGGCAAGGACAACGGCGTCCTGCTCATCGTAGCGCCCAACGAGCGCAAGGTTCGGATCGAGGTCGGGCGCGGGCTCGAGCCCATCGTCACCGACCTCATGAGCAAGATCATCATCGAGAATGCGATCCTGCCGGAGTTCCGCCGCGGCAACTACGGGGCAGGCATCCGCGCGGGCGTGCGGGACATCAAGGATACGCTGCTCGGTGATGCGGAAGCCGTGAAGGAGCGCGCACGTGGGCTCGATGCCGGCGACGGTCCGGACTGGCTCGGACTTTTCCTGATCGCGGTCTGGATCGCGATCTTCCTCTACATCCTTTACGCGCAGTCGCGTTACGCCGCGCAACAGCCGCAGACCGTGGGCCGCAACGCGCAGCGCCGACGCGCGCGCCGCTCTGGCAATGATGATGGTTTCATCGTCTTTCCCGGCGGCGGTTCGAGCGACTGGGGTGGCGGATGGTCGGGCGGTGGTGGCGGATGGTCCGGAGGCGGCGGCGACTTCGGCGGCGGCGGCGGATCGGGAAGCTGGTAGGCAGGATACGTGCGATGGGACTGATGTTCTCGGAAAGCGACGAGCACCGGATTGCGGAAGCCATCACGCGCGCCGAGAAGGCGACGTCCGGCGAGATCGTCGCCGTAGTCGCGGCGGAGAGCAGCACCTATCTCTACGCGCCGTTCCTGTGGGCCTCCGTCGTGGCGCTGCTCGTACCGTGGCCGCTCATCCTCTGGACCTGGTGGCCGGCGGCGTGGATCTATCTGGCGCAGGTGGCCGCGTTCGCCCTCGTGCTCGCCGCGACACTGCCGCGGCCGGTCCGCTATTGGCTCGTGCCGGGATACGTCAAGCGCGCACGGGCGCACCGGCGGGCGCTCGAGCAGTTCGTGACGCAGAACCTGCACACCACGGCGGGGCGCACGGGCGTTCTCATCTTCATCTCCGTCGCCGAGCGGCATGCGGAGATCGTCGCCGATGCGGGCATTGAAGCGCGCGTCGCGAAAGGCACGTGGCAAGAGATCGTGACACGGCTTACGGCTGCGTTCACGGCGGGCCGCCACACGGACGGTTTCGTCGCCGCCATCGAGGAGGTCGGCGGTCATCTGGCACAGCATTTCCCTCCTGGCTCATTCGACGCCAACGAGCTCCCCGATCATTTGATCGTGCTGGACGTGGGATGAGCGCAAGCCTGAGATGTCGCTTGAGGATTCGGCTGGCGTCGTGTTCGTGGAAGCTTGCGTAGGCCCCGACCTTCGTCGGGGTGACGTTGAGGGGGCGGCAACCGGCTTGGACAAACTAAACGTCATGCCGGCGAAGGCCGGCATCCACGCCAGCTTCCACGAACGCGACGGATGTTTGTTAACGAGTGCCTCAGTCCAGAGTGAGGACGACCTTGCCGGTGGCTTCGCGGCGGTCGAGGATGCCGATGGCGTTGCAGATGTCGGCCAGCGGATAGGTGCCGTGAATGCGAACGGCGAGCTTTCCGTCCGCCACCCAGCGCAGAACCTCGATCATGTTGGCGCGGTGACCTTGCGGATTGCGGCGCACGGCCTCGCCCCAGAACACGCCGATGGCATCTGCACCTTTCAGCATGAGCAGGTTCAGCGGAAGCTTCGGGATATCGCCCGCAGCAAAGCCGACGACGAGGAAGCGGCCTTCCCAGGCGAGCGCGCGCACGGCTGGCTCGGCATATTTTCCGCCGACGCAATCGTAGACGACATCGACTCCGCGGCCGCCGGTCAGCTCCTTCAACGCCTGCTTGAGATCGACGGCGTCGTAGTCGACGACATCGTCGGCACCGGCTGCCCGGCACACGTCGAGCTTGTCCCCGGATGCCGCAGCGATGACACGCGCGCCCATCAGCCTGGCGATCTCGAGTGCGGCCTGGCCTGCGCCGCCCGAGGCGCCGAGCACGGCGACCGTCTCGCCCGGCTTCAGGCGGCCGCGGTCCTTCAGTCCGTGGATGGCCGTGCCGAAGGTGACGCTCACGGCCGAGGCCACCACGTCGGAGACGCCCGGCGGGACCGGGATCAGGCACTCGGCGGCAACGGCGATCTTCTCGCGCGCGCCGCCGTAGCCTACCGCCGCCGCGACGCGATCGCCGACCTTGACCGCCGTCACGCCTGGGCCGACGCTCTCCACGATGCCTGCGATCTCGCCCGACGGCGAGAACGGTAACTCGGGCTTGGTCTGGTATTTTCCGCGCGTGATCAGGGTGTCGAAGAAGTTGAGGGCAGCGGCCTTTACCCGGACCACGGCCTCGCCCGGGCCGGCTACGGGGTCCGCAATCTCCTCGACCACCAAGGCCCCGGGGCCATCGAGGCTCTTGCAAAGGGCCGCCTTCATGTGTGACTCCCGTGACAGAATTCCCGCCGTTTCTCCTAGCGGGAGAGCGCCTCTCATGCGAGCCCCTTGATGACCACGCCTGCCGTTCCCGCTTCCTGGCCCCCGAAATCCCGCGGCTATTTCGCCATCGGCGCCGAGCGCTCGTCGAAGGCGCTCAACCTCGGCAATCTCCTGCGGTCGGCGCACGCGTTCGGCGCCAGCTTCACGTTCACCATCGGCGCGCAGTACCAGGCGCTGGAGGCGCGCGCCGATACGTCGAAGGGACACTGGCACCTGCCCCACTACAACTGGGGAACGCCCGGCGACATGATCCTGCCCAAGGGCTGCAAGCTGGTCGGCATCGAGCTGCTCGACGAGGCCATCGCGCTGCCGAGTTTCCGCCATCCGCTGCAGGCAGCTTATGTGCTCGGGCCCGAGCGCGGCTCGCTCTCCGACGCGCTGCTCGAACGCTGCGACTTCACCGTCAAGATCCCGACCAGCTTTTGCGTCAATGTGGCGATGGCCGGCGCGATCGTCATGTACGATCGCGTCAAAAGTCTCGCTCCGTTCGCGGAACGGCCCATTTCCGAGGGAGGACCCTCGGGAACGACGGGGCGGGTGCGATCCGACGGCCACCGTAAGGGTCGGACGGACGGGTGACAGGACAGCGCATCCCCCCGTATAAGGACGGGATTCGCCAGAGCTAAAGCGTGATCGGCTTTGCACCACAGCGGATCGCGCTCTAGGGTTTTGTTTTGTCGCATTTTCTCACGATGAACCGGTGTCCACTTCGTCGGAAAATGCTCTAGGGTTTTGACAGGACCATCGGGTGGCGTCGGACAGGTGGGTTCGAAGCGCTCTTGGTCGAGGGGACTGACGAACGCCGCATGAGACCGCTCTTTGCCACGATCCCAATTCTCCTCGCCCTCGTCGCTCTTTCCGGCGCGAGCCTTGCGCAAGAGTCCGAGACGGCCTCGCTCAAGACCGGCGCTTTCGGCGACTGGCTGGTGCACCAGAATGCGGGCGACGGACCGAAGATCTGCTTTGTCGCTTCGCAACCTAAGACCAAGGAGCCGGCCGCAGCCAATCGCTCCAAGATCGTGCTTTACGTCTCGGCGTGGCCCAAGGACGGCGTGAAAGCGGAGTTCTCCGCCAAGATGGGCTACCCCATGAAGCCGGACGCCCCCGTGTCTGCGACCGTCGACGATACCGCCTTCCCGCTCTTTGCCGACGCAGACCGCGCCTATGTCGCCGACGCCGCACAGGAAGCGAAGCTGATCGAGGCCATGAAAAAAGGCTCGAAGATCGTGCTGCAGGCAACGTCGACTCGCGGCACGCAGACGACAGACACCTACTCGCTCAATGGTTTCGGTCAGGCGCTCGATGCCATTACGAGCGCGTGCCAGTAGGGCTCGCTTCGAGTGCCGCGTTGTTATTCGCTATCGTTGTGCGCGCTGAAGCTTGCGTAGGCCCCGACCTTCGTCGGCGTGACGTTGAGTTTGTGGCAACGGGCAAGCCAAGAAATTGACGTCATGCCGGCGTCATGGCGAAGCCACGCTTCGCATGGACGGCCGGTACCCGCGCAAGCTTACACGGATGAGACACGCGAAGATCATCCGCGTGAACGGTCGGGGTTGCGGAGTTGCACGTAGAGCGCGCCTTCGCCGCCGTGCGGGGTGGCGGCGGTCGTGAAGCTCACGACGACGGCGCGCAACTCGGGCTCGGCAAGCCACATGGGAACGTTCTTTCGCAACACGCCGCGCTCTTGAGACGACCAGCCGTCGTCATCGCGCGGTTTCTGAGGTCCGCCTTTTCCGGTGATCACCAGCACCCATTTGAGGCCGCGTCCGAAGCAGGACAGCAGAAACCGGCGCAGCGCGGCGTGCGCCTCGTGCTGACGCATCCCGTGCAGGTCGATGCGGGCCTCGATCTCGAACTGCCCTTGCCGCAGCCGGCGCGCCGCTTTCCGGTCGAACGCGGCCAAGTCGGGCGTGGGCTTGGCAGCTGATTTCGGAGTCGTCGCAAGCGGGGCCTTCGCGCCGGATTTTTCTGCACCTTGCTGGGCGCCCGTGTGGGTCTTCTTCGTTTTCGGTGCGAAGGGCGGTGTTTCGTCACCCTCGAACACGCTCGGATGATGGCGCCCCTTCTTTCCGCGTAGCGGCTTCAGGGAGGAGGCCGTGTGCTCCCAGAGCGCCTCGTCCTCGGTGCTGAGGTGCCGCCGTCGCGGTGGCTTGGGCGGCTTCGTCATGAGGCGCCATCGGCGCGCGGGAGCAAAACGAAGAATTGGCCTGCATGCTTGGTTCCGCCGGCCAAGCGGCCTGCCTCATCGCCGGAGCCGAAATAGATGTCGCCGCGCTCGGGGCCGCGGATGGCGGACCCGACGTCCTGCGCGATCATGAGCCGCTCGAAGCCCGCTCCGTCCCATGGCTTCAGCGTGGGCGCGCTGACGTAAACCGGTGTGCCGATGGCGTGGAAGCCGGTGTCGACGGCGAGGCTCCGGCCGTCGGACAGCGGGATCTCGAGGGCGCCCAGGGGACCATCGGCTTCGTTCGCGAGCTCGCGGAAGAAGATGAAAGAGCGGTTCTCCTGCATGGTCTTGCGGCCGCGCGCGGTGTCGGCGGCGAGCCAGGTCTTCAAGGCGCCGAGCGTCATCTCCTCGGGCGTGAAATATCCGGCGTCGATCAGCACGCGGCCGATGGACGTGTAAGGGTGACCGTTCTTGCCGTCGTAGGTGATGCGCGTCGTGCTGCCGTCCGGAAAGCGGATGCGACCGGACCCTTGGACATGCATGAAGAACGTGTCCACGGGGTCGGCCATCCAGACGAGCTCGAGGCCTTGGCCTTCCAGCGCACCATTCTCGATCTCGGCCCGCGTTGCGTACGGCTCGACGCCATCCGTGGTCCTGCGTGCGTGCGTCAGGCCGTCGGCCAGCGCGCCACGCTCCTCCTCGCGCACCAGGTTCACGAGATCCGCGGGGCGGCGATAGACCGGGATGCGGAAGGGGCCTTGCGGCGTTCGCGACCCGGCCAGAACCGGCTCGTAATAGCCCGTCAGAAGGCCCGGCGCGCCGTTGTGCACCACGCGGTGGGGAGTGAAGGTCTGCTCGAAAAAGGCTTTGGCATCGTCTCCGGTCGCCGTCGCATCCGCCAGCGCAGCGGCGTGCCGTGCCGCCGCGATCAATGGCGCATCGGCGGCTTTCGTTTTTCCGGTGGCGTCTTGCTTGCCCAGCGCGGACGCAGACCGAACAAACGCCCGGAACGCGGCCAAGTGATCATCGGCCTCCCAACCGGGAAGCGCCGAGAACGGAACGGGCTCGAAACTCGCGGTGACTTTTGCCAACTCAGATGTACGGGCTCCAAGCGGCATGGCGTGACGTCGGTTGGCGGCAGACTATGGGTCTAGTTCGGCGCCTGCGTGCCGACCAGCTTCCAGTTGAGATTCCGGCGTGCGTCCCTGGAGGAGATGTCGCGCGAGAACGTCCAGATATCCGTCACATCCTTGATGCGTTGATCGTCGCCATCGATCACCTCGCCGGACTTATCCCGCGTGGCGCTGATCAACTGGCTGACGAAGCGCACCGTGATCGAGGCGATGCCCTTGGGGCTTACCTCGGCTTCCAGCATGTCGGCTTTGTTGATGCCGACGAAGCTCTGGTCGATGACGAGGCCGCGCTGCTCACGCTCCGTGATGGCGCGGCCGAAGCTGTCGAGCACGTCGGACGAGAGGAGATCACGCAGCATGCGGCGGTTGCCTTCAGCGAAGGCTGTGACGATCATCTCGTAAGCCGCGCGGGCGCCACTCAGAAAATGCTCCGGATCGAATTTGGGATCGAGCTTCAACATAGCCGTCAGGCCATTGGCGAGGGCCGTGTCAGCACCGGCGAAGGACTTGATGCGTTCCTCGACCTCGGCCACCGAGACCGTCGTCTCTACCGGATCGGGCTCGCGCTCGCGGCGCTGCGGCAGTGCAACCACCTTGTCCGACTGGGACGCGGCGGCCGTCTTCTGAAGCTGCGCCTCGCGGCGGCGCTGCTCGATGCGCGCTTCCTCGTCGCCGGTCTTGCGGCCGAGCACACTCCGCAGCTTTACGATCGCGATGATGGCAACGATGAGCGACAGAAGCGTCAGAAGATTGATTTCGCCATTCATTCTCGGCTGCTTCCCGGCAAGGCCCGCGGAACGGGGCGTTTGCCCTGATGTAAGAACGCTCGTGAGATCCGTCCAGACGTACCATCTCCCGGCGGCCAATCTCCCGGAAAGCCGGACGGCCGCGCGTCGGAGGCGCGCAGAGCATTGCGCCTCAACTTAGGCCACAACGAGGGAGAAGCCAATATTCTTGCAGGCAGGGCCTGTTACGGCCCCAGGTCCGGGATATTGGCCGATTGCGGGGGCCTGCCGGCCGTGTTAGCCAGCACGCCATTCCGCAATCCCGAGGCAGGCCGGACTTAACAGGTCGCGGGTCTCGGCATGCCTCGAAACAGGTCCGAAAGTCCACCATGACAGACAAGGCAAAGCCAGCCCCCAAGGGCACCGATGGCGAAGAGGCGGCGCAAAGGCCGATCGAGGCACGCATCGTCGGACAGTTCATCAAGGATCTGTCGTTCGAGAACCCGAATATCGAGAGGCTGCTCGGAACCGCCGGCGAGACGCCGGAGATGAAGTTCGAGATCAACGTTGGCGCCAAGAGGATGAAGCCCGATCTCTACGAGAGCGCCATCGACTTCAAGGCCGTCGCTTCGACCAAGGACGGCACCATCTACGACCTCGAGCTCGTCTATGCGGGTCTGTTCCAGATCAAGAGCATTCCGGAGCAGGCACTGGAGCCGTTTCTGCTCGTCAATTGTCCGACGCTGATCTTCCCGTTCCTGCGCCGCCTCGTGGCCGACATCACGCGGGAAGGCGGTTTTCCGCCGCTGCTGCTCGATCCCATCGATTTCGGACAGCTTTTCATCCGGCGCATGCAGGAGCAGGTGGCCGCGGCGTCGAAGAAACCGAACTAGTCGGCCTCCTCCTCATTGCCGGGGCATTGCACCCAACGCGGCGCACGTTGCCCCTGGATGGCCGCCTGTCGATGCAGAGCATCGCTTCGCGATGACGGCGGCCATGGTGAGAGAAAACGGAGACTTGTTCTTCGCGCGCACTCTTAGGTCGCTTCGTCGGGGGCGAAGTAGCGTTTCCAGAGCGCCTTCGGCCCCAATGTCTCGACAAACGCGCGGTGAGCCGCGATCAGGTCCTCGGTCAGGCGGGCGGGCAGGGGCGTCGGGCGAGGCCCGCGCACTGAGACGGTTCCGTTCCGCGCACCCGCTGTCGTGCCACCGCGATCGCCCGCGAGCACCAGGCTCGCCTGCCGCTCACCCAGAAGCTCGACATAGACTTCGGCCAGGAGCAGCGAGTCCATCAGGGCGCCGTGCTTGATGCGCTTCGAGTTGTCGATGCCGTAGCGTTTGCAGAGGGCGTCGAGACTGTTCGGGCCGGCGGGATGCTTGCGCCGCGCGAGCTGTAGCGTGTCCACCACGCGGCTCATGGAGATGACGGGGCCTTTGAGGCGCTCGAACTCCGCGTTCAGAAAGCCGACGTCGAACACGGCGTTGTGGGCAACGAGCGTATCTCCCGCAATGAAGTCGATGAACTCCTGCGCAACCTCGGCAAAAAGCGGTTTGTCGAGCAGGAACTGCGTGGAGAGGCCGTGCACGGCCTCGGCTTCGGCTGGCACCGTGCGCTCGGGATTGATGTAGCGGTGGAACTCCTTGCCGGTCGGGATGCGGTTGACGAGCTCGATGCAGCCGATCTCGATCAGCCGGTCGCCCTTGCGGGGGTCAAGGCCCGTGGTCTCCGTGTCGAACACGATCTCGCGCAGCATGGTTTTCTCTGAGAAATGGACGCGAGACGAGGTGGGGACGGACGAAGCTTATCGCCAATGACGCGAATAAGCGTGCGCCGGGCGCGTAGCGAGTTCCGCCAGGATAGCATCGACCTGGGTCTCGGTGTCGGCAAGAGCGACCCCGGTATCCACAACGTAATCGGCGTGGCGGCGCTTTTCGGCATCCGACAGTTGCCGTTCGAGCAGCGCGTCAAGGCGCGCGTCCGTCATGCCCGGGCGCTCGAGCACGCGGGCGCGCTGGTGATGGGCCGGCGCCGATACCACGACGACTGAATCGACGTGCAGATGGCGACCGACCTCCAGGAGCAATGGAACCTCGAGCACGACGACCTTCTCGCCGCGGTCATGCGCCTTATGCAGGAAGTGCCGTTCCGCTGCGGCGACGAGCGGATGCACGATCTTTTCCAGCGTGCGGAAGCTCTCGGCGTTGCTGGCGAGTGCGGCGGCAAGTTTCGCACGGTCGACGACGCCGTTGGCCGTCGTGCCGGGAAAGGCGGCTTCTATTTGCGGCACGGCCTCGCCGGCGTACAGCCGATGCACCTCCGCGTCGGCGTCGAAGACGGGAATTCCCCGCTTGCGGAACATGCCGGCGACCGTCGACTTTCCCATGCCGATCGAACCGGTGAGGCCGACGATCAGCATCAGGAGGCCACGATGTCGGCGGCGAACCGGTCGTAGAGCTCGACCGTCACCTCCGGCCGCACGCCGAACCATTTCTCGAAGCCGGGCACGGCCTGGTGCAACAGCATGCCGAGGCCGTCGACGGTGCGCAGGCCGTGGCGGCGCGCGTCGCGGATCAATCCGGTTTCGAGCGGTACATAGACGATGTCGGAGACGATGCAATCGGGATGGAAGTCGGTGAAATCCATGTCGAGCGCGCCTTCGCCCTTGAGCCCGACGGACGTGGTGTTGACGAGGACGGCGGCCTCCGTCGAGGCCCGCGAGCGTTCCTCCCACGGCATCGGTTTCACGCGCGGCCCGAAATCCTTGGCGAGCGCCTCGGCGCGGGCTGCGGACCGGTTGAAGATGCGGATCTCGGACACGCCTGCTTCGAGAAAGCCATGGGCGACGGCGCGGGCTGCGCCGCCTGCGCCCAGAATCGAAACGGGCGCGTCGCGGCGGTGCCAGTCCTCGGCCTCGAGCGTGAGGTAGGTCATGTAGCCGTACGTGTCGGTGTTAGCGGCGCAGAGCCGTCCCTTGTCATCGAGCCACAGCGTGTTGGCGGCTCCGACCGCAACGGCTGATTCGTCTCGTTCGTCGGCGCGACGGAAGGCGGCTTCCTTGTGTGGGATCGTCACGTTGCAGCCGGCCAACCCTTCGGCTGCGAGCGAGCCCAGAAAGGCGTCGATCTCCTCCGGCCGCACGGCGCGCTTCGTGTAGGTGCCGTCGATCTTGTAGCGGTTGAGCCAGTAGCCGTGAATCGCGGGCGAACGCGAATGCGCGATGGGCCAGCCGATGACGCAGGCGTGCTTCATGACATCAGCACCTCGCGGCGGCGCAATTCCTTCAGAAGCGGCAGAAGCGGAAGACCCAGGATCGTGGTGTGGTCGCCCTCGATCGTCTCGAACAACTGCACTGCCGGCCCTTCGATCTGGTAGGCGCCGACGGAGGTCAGCACGGCATCCTCAGCACGCGCGAGATAGGCCTCGAGCGCGGCCTCGCTGAAGTTTCGAAACGTCAGGTGCGCGGTTTGCACATTCTGCCAAACAACCTTGCCGTCCGCAGCCAGAGCAACGGCCGCATGCAGTGCATGGGTCTTTCCGCGCAAGGCGATCAGTTGCGCGCGCGCGTCGTCTAGGGATCTTGGCTTCTCGAACAGGCGGCCTTCGAAAGACAGCACCTGGTCGGCACCGATGACAAGCGTGTCCTGCTCCTCGGCGCTCACCGTTTTGGCTTTCTCCTCGGCGAGCGCCAAAGCAACCGATTCATGTGAAACACATTCGTTCGCCACAAACAGCGCATCGCGCAACGCCGCCTCGTCGATCTGGGCCGGATACACCCGGAACACGATGCCGGCGGCCTCCAGCATGGCGCGCCGTGTCGCGCTGCCGGACGCCAGCACCAACGATGGCGGGTGGTGGGGCATGGCCTTACTTACCCTGGCCCTGCGTGGCGATGTCTTCCGCGCCTTGCGCGAGCTCGCCCACCTCGCGGTCGTGCATGAGGCTGATGATCGTTGCGGCCGTCTCCTCGACCGAGCGACGCGTGACGTCGATGATCGGCCAGCCGTGCTTGGCGCAGAGCTTCCTCGTGTAGGCGATCTCGGCGGCGATGCGGCTGCGGTCCACGTAATCGTCGAGGTCGCGGTCGGCGAGCAGCAACGCACGGTTGCGCCGTACCTCTGCGATTCGGTCGGGGCTCGCGACGAGGCAGACGACGAACGCTGAGTGCTGGCCTGCAATCTCTTCCGGGAAAGGAAGCGACGGAACCAACGGCACATTAGCCGTCTTGTAGCCGCGCTGGGCCAGGTAGATGGAGGTCGGCGTCTTCGATGTGCGCGAGATGCCGAGCAGGATGATGTCGGCTTCGTTCAGATCGTCCGGCAGGCGGCCGTCGTCGTGGGCCATGGTGAAGTTCAAGGCGTCGATGCGGCGGAAGTAATCGGCGTCGAGCACGTGCTGGCCGGCGACCGTCGGCGTCTGCGGCGCGCCGAGATAGGATTCGAAGACCTGCATGATCGGCTGGAGCACCGCGAGGCAGGGCACCGCGAGCTCCTTACAGCGCATCTCGAGCTCCGCGATCAGGTCCAGGTTGACGATCGTATAGAGCACGATGCCCGGCGCCTGCTCGATCTCCTGCAGCACGCGCTTCAACTGCCGCGCGTTGCGCACCAGCGGATGCACGTGCTCGATGGGCCGGATCTGCGCATACTGGACGGCAGCCGCCTTGGCGATGGTCGTCAGGGTCTCGCCCGTCGAATCCGACACGAGATGGAGGTGGAAGTAGCTCGGCTGGCTGTTGGCCATCTGTGGATCAGGACCCTTGTTATGCAGGGACGGGCGGGCCGGGTCGGCGGACCAGCCACAGGGCCGGCCGGTTATCCACGGGCTTACCCCGAATATCGCCGATGTGAACCAAATTTCTCATAAGGCGGGCCTCCCCGTGGATTGGGGTATCCTCGACAGGCTCCCACCGATATTCAACACGGCCTCCACAGGGAACGTCGGGCAAGGTTAGCGAGCAAGCTGTTGACTCTCATGGCTCTCAACGGGCCTAGTGGCGCGGCTTCGGACCGGCCCACTATGGCTGGCGCTCGGGAGCTTCCAGGAGTCGAAAAGCTTTGGAGAGACGCGGGACGGGGTGCTCATGCCCAGAACCCACGCTCCTAATAACAACAATAACAACTTCAGACTCTTAGTTTTTGATTGAAGGGACGACGATGGGTGAGGGTGGATCGGGTGGCGAGCGACGGTTCCTGGCGCCGTTCCGAGGCGAGGTGCTCGATGTGCCGCCGGTCTGGCTCATGCGCCAGGCGGGGCGTTATCTGCCTGAGTACCGGGCGACGCGCGCCGAGGCTGGAGATTTCCTGACTCTTTGCTACACGCCCAAGCTTGCGGCCGAGGTGACGCTGCAGCCGATCCGGCGTTACGGGTTCGATGCCGCGATCCTGTTCTCGGATATCCTTGTCGTGCCCGATGCGCTGGGGCAGGCGGTGCGGTTCGTCGAAGGGGAAGGGCCGCGGCTCGATCCGATCCGTTCGGTCGATGGCCTCAAGGGCCTCAGTCTCTCGGGAACGTCCGAGAAGTTCGGGATCGTGGCCGAGACGGTGTCCCGGCTGCGGCAGGATCTGCCGGGCGAGACGGCGCTGATCGGGTTTTGTGGGGCGCCGTGGACGGTCGCGACCTACATGGTGCAGGGGCAGGGCTCGGCCGATCAGGCGGAAGCGCGGCTGTGGGCTTATCGGGATCCGGAGGGGTTCGAGGCCCTGATTGAGCTTCTGGTTGCGGCCTCGATCGATTATCTCGACCGGCAGGTGCAGGCGGGTGCCGATTGCCTGCAAATTTTCGATACTTGGGCCGGCTCGCTGCCGGACGACGAGTTCGACCGCTGGGTGGTCGCGCCCACGCGCGCGATCCGCGATGCGCTCAAGGATCTACACCCCGATGTGCCCATGATCGGGTTTCCGCGCGGGGTTGGCGCGACAGCGGTCTGGTATGTTTCGGAAACGGGCGTCGACGGCATCGGTTGCGATACGGCCACGCCGCCGTTCGTCATGAGCGAGGCGTTCGACGAGCAGGATGTCGTCGTGCAGGGGAACCTCGATCCTCTGCTGCTGGTCGCCGGCGGCGCGCGGCTCGACGATCGTGTGGACGAGATCCTGGATCTCATGGAAGGGAAAAGATTCATCTTCAACCTGGGCCATGGAATCGTGCCACAAACGCCGCCTGAGCATGTGGCGCAACTGGTTGCGCGCGTGCGGAGCAGAGGCTAGCCCCGCGTGGTTGAGAAGACGGCAGACGGTGCATCTCCTGCGATGCGGGCGGCGGTGGCGCTCGCCGTGACGGCTGCCCTGTGTCTTGCTGTCGCGGTGCTGGCCGGGGAGGCGGCCTATCTGTGGCTCAAGGCCGTGCATGTGATCGCCGTCATCTCCTGGATGGCGGGCATGCTCTATCTGCCGCGGCTCTTCATTTACCACTGCGGCGCCGCGCTGGGCTCGGAGACGAGCGAGACGTTCAAGGTCATGGAGCAGCGGCTGCTCCGGATCATCATCAATCCGGCGATGGTCGCGACCTGGGTTCTCGGGCTCTGGCTCGCCTGGAAAGGCGGGCATTTCGCGGCCGGCTGGTTCCACGCCAAGCTGGCCCTGGTGCTGGCGCTCTCGGGTGTTCATGGTTTCTTCTCGGCGGCGGTGCGCCGGTTCGGCGAGGACCGCAATACGCTCACGGCGCGGCAGTGGCGGATGTGGAACGAGGCACCGACCGTGCTCATGGTCCTCATCGTTATTCTCGTCGTCGTGAAACCCTTTTGAATGGTTTCGCGTTTGCGTCGAGGCACTTCCGCTGACCTGATTCGTTTGCTATAAAAGGGGTGGATCACATCGACCCCCTGGTCTCTCCGACCAGGGAACTTTGGCTAGCCGGTGCATTGCCCGCGAGCCAAACGGCTTTCAGCCACCCATCTTTACATCCCCACCTTCTCAGGCCCGGCAGAACCCCCCTCCCACCCTTCGCCGTGGCCGCCATGGAGCGGTTTTATGACCGAAATGAAGCTCGAGGACCTTAAGCTCAAGTCCCCCACCGAGCTCCTTAGCTTTGCCGAAGAGAACGGCGTCGAGAACGCCAGCACCATGCGCAAGCAGGAGCTGATGTTCGCGACGCTGAAGCAGCTCGCGGCCAAAGAGATCGAAATCACCGGCGTCGGCGTCGTCGAGGTGCTGCAGGACGGCTTCGGCTTCCTGCGCTCGCCGGACGCCAACTACCTACCGGGTCCCGACGACATCTACATCTCGCCCTCGCAGATCCGCCGCTTCGCGCTCCGGACCGGCGATACCGTCGAGGGTCAGATCCGCAGCCCGAAGGAGGGTGAGCGCTACTTCGCCCTGCTCAAGGTCAACCGGATCAACTTCGAAGACCCCGAGAAGGTCAAGCACAAGATCCACTTCGATAACCTGACGCCGCTCTATCCGACGAACTGGCTCAAGATGGAGATCGAGGATCCGACCATCAAAGACCTTTCGGCGCGTGTGATCGACATCGTGGTGCCGCTCGGCAAAGGTCAGCGCGCGTTGATCGTCGCGCCGCCGCGCACCGGCAAGACGGTGCTGCTCCAGAAC
>CAZDUD010000007.1:0-57323 GCA_964508485.1 uncultured Hyphomicrobium sp.
AGCTTGCGCGCTTCCTTGATGGCGATGCCTTCCTTGTTCGTGTCGATGACGAACAGGAGGTCCGGCACGCCGCCCATGTCCTTGATGCCGCCGAGCGCCTGATTGAGCTTGTCGCGCTCGCGCTGGATGTTGAGGATCTCTTTCTTGGTGCGACCCTGCGGATCGGCGAGAATATCGTCGAGCTGGCGCAGGCGGCGGATCGAGGTCGAGATCGTCTTCCAGTTGGTCAGCGTGCCGCCGAGCCAGCGGTGATTGATGAAATACTGAGCCGACTTCTTGGCGGCTTCCGCGATCGAATCCGAAGCCTGGCGCTTGGTGGCGACGAACAGCACGCGGCCACCGCCGGCGACGGTGTCCGAGACCTTGTTCAGCGCCTGATGCAGCATCGGCACGGTCTGGGTCAGGTCGAGGATGTGGATGTTGTTGCGGGCGCCGTAGATGAAGGGCGCCATCTTGGGGTTCCAGCGATGCGACTGGTGACCAAAGTGCACGCCTGCTTCCAGGAGCTGGCGCATGTTGAATTGCGGCACGGACATGTGCGTTGGTATCCTTTTCCGGTTGGTCCTCCGCGCACCCTTTAGAAGAAAAGCGAGCCTCTAGAAGAGGTTAGCTGATCCACCGGAGCGACCTTGCGGGGCTTTTAATCCGCGAGGCGCATGAGGTGCGCGTGTGAGATGGCGGCTCAATAGCCCCATTTCCCGGGATTGACAAGCCGCATGAACCATCCGTTCGTCAGCGATCGGGCGACGGAGGGGCACATGAGCGAAGCTGGTGTTTTGGCGCGGGCGCTGCAACTCGGTGAGCGCATCGACTTGAAGGGGCTCGAGCGCGAGGACGTGTTCTCGGCCATCCCGCTGGCCTTCCATACGCCCGAAGGCGGCACGGTCGTGCTGTTCAAGTCGGGGACCGCGGTCTTTCTGGGCCTCAACCCCGTGGCCGAGGACGCGCTGATCGAAAGCCTCGGCAGCCGCATTGCCGGGCCTCTCCCCGAGGGCGAGCGTGAGAGCGAAACGGCGCGCCTCGTCGTAAAGGCGGACGCGGACGATCTCTCAGGCCCTGCCGGCACGCTGAACCTCCGGGGCCTCGACCAGAACCGGATCCTGCTCGTGGCCGAGGCCATGGCCACGAGCGTCGCACTCGCCTATGACGAGCGGCGCATCGCCCGCGCCTTCGATCGCATCGGCCCGCTGACGGAGCGCCTGAAGCAGGGGCGCCTTCCCGATCAGCCGCAGCGGGAGCTCGTAAGCCAGATCGGCGACGCGCTCTCCATTCAGGAGCGCTTGGCGAGCCGCGTCGACCTCGAGGAGAAGCCCGGCGTGCTCTGGGACCATCCTGAGCTCGAGCGGCTGTGGACCCGCCTCGTCGACGAATACGACCTGACGGTCAGAAGCCGCGCCATCGCCCGCAAGCTCGATGTGATCCGGGAGACATCGGAGACGCTGACGGATCTCATCTCGACGCGCACGAGCCACCGCCTCGAGTGGTACATCATCGCGCTGATCCTGCTCGAGGTCGTGCTCGGCCTCTACGACCGCTTCTGGAAGTAGGGCCGCCAGCACCGAGATCTACGATCCCTGCTTACCCTGACCTCGCGCGCGAGATCTGGCGCGCGACGATGTAGGAAAGCGGCATGGCAGCCACAATAGCGCCGCCGCAGGCCACGGGGATAAGAAACTGGGCCTGGCTGGCAAGCGAAGGGACCGTGACGACGACAAGCAATGCAATGCCGGCAAGGGTGGTCGCGAGCATAATCCATACGACCGCGGCGATCTTGAACATGTTCGCTCCTGTGAAGGCGGCTGCGTCGGATAGAGCGAACGGTACAACCTCGTCCGATGCGCTGTTTGATTGCCATCAACCGGATGCGCGTGAAGCGGCGCAATCTTCTGACGAGTATCAGGGCGCGTCTCACTGAGAAGACCCGGAAGCGACGCTACTTCGCCGCGGTGCCTTCCCGCACGCCAGAGAGCGTCTCCATCGGCGTGATCGCTTCCGGATCGAGCTTGAGATCGATGACGAACGGCACGTCCGCAGCCAACGCGTCGCGGAACACCGCTTCGAAATCCTCGCTCCGCGTGACGGTCGCGCCGTCCGCGCCATGAGCGCGCGCAAGCGCGGCGAAGTCCGGATTGACGAGGCTCGTTCCGTTCGGGCGCCCTGGAAAGCTGCGCTCCTGATGCATGCGGATGGTGCCGTATATGCCGTTGTTGGCGATCAGGATCACCATCGGCAGCCCGTACTGTACCGCCGTACCAAGCTCGTTGAACGTCATGGCGAAGCAGCCGTCGCCTGCGAAGCAGACCACTGGCCGCTCGGGATGCGCGAGCTTGGCCGCGACCGCTGCCGGCAATCCGTAGCCCATTGACCCTGACGTCGGCGCAAGCCCGCTGCGATAGCCCTTGAACTGGAAATAGCGGTGCACCCACTGCGAGTAGTTGCCGGCGCCGTTGGTGACGAAGCCATCCTCGGGCAGCAGCGCCGAAACCGTGCTGACCACATCCTCCATGTGCACCGCGCCGGGTGTCGCGCGCGGCACGAGGCTGTCTTCGTAGGCGGCCCTGAGGTCACGCCGGAAGCGTGCCCACGGACGCTCCGCCGCCCCGCGCAGGTTCGGCGCGAAGCTGGCCATCGCCTCCACGAAGGCCGCCGACGTAGCCGCGATCGAAAGCGCGGCGTCTCGATAGCCGACGATGGCACTGGGCTCGGGATGGATCTGCACGAAGGTCTGCTCCGGCCCGCCGAGCAGGGAATAGCCACCGGTGGCGATGTCGCCGAGCTCCGCGCCGAGCGCGATCACGAGGTCCGCGGCCTTGAGCCCCGCCTTGAGCTTGCGGTCGGTCGTGAAGCCCAGATGCCCCACATAGCTGCCGTGGCGGTTGTCCACGTAGTCCTGGCAGCGGAACGACGCCGCCATCGGAACGTCGAACGCCGCCGCGAAATCCTCGACGGCGCGCTGGACGGTCTGGCTCCATGCCGGCCCGCCGACGATGAGGAGCGGACGTTCCGCCGCGCCGAGGCGCTGTGCGAGATCGCTCATGTCGCGCGACGAAGGCGCCGCGCCTGCAACCGTGGCAGTGGGCAGGACGGAGGCTGCGCTTTGGGCCGACAGCACGTTCTCCGGCAATCCGATGACGACCGGTCCCGGCCGCCCCGAGGTCGCGACGCGGAACGCCCGCGCGACGAATTCGGGAATACGGTCGGCCGACCGTATCACCGCGGTCCACTTTGCGATCTTCGAGAACAGGGCCTCGATGTCGATCTCCTGGAACGGCGCGCGCTCCTCGAGCGGCGTCGTGGGCAACCCGACGAACAGGATCATCGGCGTCGCGTCCTGCTGCGCGACATAGACGCCCGAGACCGCGTTGACGACGCCTGGCCCGCGCGTGGCGAACGCAATCCCCGGCTGCCCCGTGAGCTTGCCCGTCGCTTCCGCCATCATCGCCGCGCCGCCTTCATGGCGGCAGACGACGGTGCGGATGGCCGGGGTATCGTAGAGCCCGTCGAGCGCTGCCAGGAAACTCTCGCCGGGCACTTCGAACACACGGGACACGCCGTGTGCTGCGAGTTGGTCGACGAGGAGCTTTCCACCGTGGGGCATGAGGCGTGATTGGAGTCCGTGCAAGGGGGCGGCCGTTTGCAGCCATGCCTCACACATAGGGCACCCCAGGCGATGAGGCTAGCTTTGCCGGCCCAAGACACCGGAGCGCGAGACCCGTGTTATGCAGCCGTGGTTAAGGACCACCTTCTGCGGAGGTAGCAGCAACACTCGAAATTTTGACACGCAAGATGTTGCCGGTCATCGCTAGCCTAAGCCCGCGCGACGCCGCTAATCTTGCGGGAAGGAGCGGGCATGGCGGGGTGGATGCAAGGTTTGGGACGAGTGGCGTTTGCGCTGGCGCTGACGGTAGCGCTTGGCGCCGCACCGGCTGCCCCGGCCCTCGCCGGCCAACCGCTGCCCGAGCGCGCCCGCGCCGTGCTGGAGACGCATTGCCCCGCATGCCGGGAGGCGCACGCAAACGGCGGCGGGCTCGATCTCGCGTCCCTCGCCGATGATGCGACGCTCGTGGTGCCGAAGCGACCCGACGCGTCGCGCATCTACCAGCGCTTGCTCGCCGTCCAGACGCTGGACGCGAATGCTGGTCCGACGCCGGCCGATGTGGAAACGGTCCGCGATTGGATCGAAAGCTTGCCCGCACGCGACGCGGCCTGCCACGACCGCACGCTCGTCACCAATGCCGACGTGGCAGCCCAAATCGCCGACTGGAACCGACGGCACGGAACGGCCGAGCGGGCGGACGCACGCTTCCTGTCGCTGGTCCACCTCTGGAACGCCTGCGTTCCCGAGCAGCAACTGAAAGAGCACAGCAATGCCGTGAGGATGTTGCTCGCGGGGTTTGCGCGCCGACGCGAGCCGCTCGAGATCGAGACCTTGGGCGACAAAGACACCATCCTCGTCGCGCGTCTTTCGACACTTGCGCTCCTACCGGCTGAGTGGGTGCGCCTGATGGAGACCGCGCCGCGCCTGGCTGCCGCCGATGCGGCGCCGGCCGATTGGCTTGCGGCACATGTTCTCTCGCAGCCCAAGGATGCATCCGGAACCATCGATCCTGCCTTCGACGTGAAATTCGATGCCGCAACCCAGCTGGGCATCGAGGCTCTCGCGAAGCTTTGGGCCAGGGATGTTGACCTCACGCGCGCCGCCGCCGAACGCGGCGTTGCCCCGCGAACGCTCGCCGCAAAACTCGCCAATGTCGGCGGCGAGTTCCTGCGCCCCGCGCGGCGGCTGCTCCAGGGAACGCTTCCGCGCCCAGCCTGGGAAAGCCTCTCGCTCGCGCTCGACGGCGAGGCGAGGCCGGGCTCGGCGCTGAGCGGCGCGACGCGCTCCGAGATGGCAATCGACGTGCTGCTCTGGACCGATAAGCCGGTCTACCGCCCGCGCGATCTCGTGACACTGAATATCTCCGTCGACCGGGCATGCCACCTGACGCTGATCGACGTCGACCAGGACGGAAAGGCCATCGTGCTGTTCCCCAACGAGCTCGAGCAGGACAATCTGATTGCGCCCGGCGTAACCGTTCGCATTCCGGGTGCCGAGGCAGGCTATCAGTTCCGCTTCGAGCGGAGCGGCGAGGAGCAGATCATCGCCATTTGCCAGCGCAAGTCGCGCGATTCCGCCGGTATCGACTACGACTACGAGCGGCAGCGCTTCGCCATTCTCGGCGACTGGCGCACGTTCCTGCGCACGATCTCCGAGCGCGAGAAGCAGATCCGCGCCCGCGAGACCGCCGAGGCCGCGCGCAGGAAGCGGCGTGGGCGCCGGCCTCAATCCAACGGACCGCCGGCCATCGATCCGGACGGCCCGTCCGTCGAAGGCCGCGCCGCCATCACTGTCACCATCGATCCCGGCAAGCTGTGATCTCCGGCCAAAACAAGGATCCTCCCGTTCCTGACGAATTTTGGGCATCCGAATCGGATATCGCAGGACACATGGTCGAACCCGCATCCGATCGGTTGTCGCAATGGCTAGCGTCGCTGCGCGAAGCATTGAACGCGGCCGATCCCGTCCTGATCGTCGGCGCCGCCGCCCTGGCGGTGATCGCGCTGCTGATCCTCGCGATGCGGCGCGGACCGCAAGGTGCCACGACTGCCGCCGAGTTCGCGGAGATCAAAGGCCGCCTCACCGCCATGAGCGAGATGACGGTGCGCCGCCAGGCAGAGGAGGCGCACGCGCTCGACGAGCGCGTGGAGCAGGTGGCGTCCCGCCTCGGTGTTGCGCTCGATGGCGTGAGCCGCCGCCTGTCGGAAAGCCTCGCTGAAACGCAGCGCCAGAACAGCGACACCGTCGCGCGCCTCTCCGAGCGCGTCGACACGCTCGCGCGCCACATGGGCGATAACCTGGCCGAGGCGGGTCGCCGCACGAGCGAGACGCTTTCCAACCTCAACGAGCGCTTGGCCGTCATCGCCGAAGCAAAGCAGAGCCTTGCCGATCTCTCGTCGGAGGTCGGCTCGCTGTCGGGCGTGCTAGCCAACAAGCAGGCCCGCGGCGCCTTCGGGCAGGTGCGCATGGAAGCCATCATCCGCGATGCGCTTCCCTCTGGTGCCTACGAGTTCCAGGCCACCCTCTCGAACGGCAAGCGCCCCGACTGCGTGATCCGCCTGCCGAACACGCCCGCCCCGCTTGTCATCGATTCCAAGTTCCCGCTCGAAGGCTTCGAGGCGCTGCGCATTGCACGCAGCGCCGACGAGCAGAAGGCGGCGCAAAGCGCCATCCGCACCGCCGTCGGCCGTCATATCGACGAGATCGCGGAGAAGTATCTGATCCCCGGCGAGACGCAGGATACGGCGCTGATGTTCGTGCCGTCGGAATCGGTGTACGGCGACCTGCACGAGCACTTCGCCGACCTTGTGCAGCGCGCCCACCGCGCCCGCATCGTGATCGTAGCCCCCAACATTCTCATGCTCGCCGTGCAGACCGTTCAGGCCGTGATCAAGGATGCGAAGATGCGCGACCAGGCCGGTCTCATCCAGCGCGAGGTGGGATTGCTCTTGGGCGACGTATCGCGCCTTGCCGAGCGTGTCGCCGAGCTGGAACGGCATTTTGCCGCGTCGGGCAAGGCGTTGGAGAAGGTCTCGACGTCTGCTGCGCGCATTACCGGCCGCGGCGAGCGCTTGACAGCCCTCGATCTCGAGGATGAAACAGCGCCGAACGGCACGTCCCCGGCCGCGCAGCTCACGCAGCGCGCGTCCTAAATCTCTGAAGGCGAAGTCATGGACAAGATCAATCAGCGGATTGCCGATGAGTTGCGCGTGGCCGCGGGCCAGGTGGCCGCCGCCGTGACCCTGCTGGACGAGGGCGCCACCGTCCCCTTCATCGCGCGCTACCGAAAAGAGAAGACCGGTGGTCTCGACGACACGCAATTGCGCACGCTCTCCGAGCGCCTCGTCTATCTGCGCGAGCTGGAGGACCGCCGCGCTTCCGTCCTGAGGAGCGTCGAGGAGCAGGGCAAGCTCACGCCTGAATTGCAGCGCGCCTTGAATGCCGCCGCGACGAAGGTTGAGCTTGAGGATCTCTACGCACCCTACAAACCCAAGCGGCGCACCAAGGCGCAGATCGCGCGCGAGGCGGGCCTCGAGCCTCTGGCCGACACGCTGCTTGCCAACCCGTCGCTCGACCCCGCCGCCGAAGCCGAGAAATTCATCGCCGCCGACAAGGGCGTTGCCGATCAGAAGGCCGCCCTCGACGGCGCCCGCCACATCCTCATCGAGCGCATCTCCGAGCGCGCGGATGTCGTGCAGAGCCTGCGCGAATGGGAGTGGAGCGAGGGGCGCCTCGCCTCCAAGGTCAAGAAGGGTAAGGAAACCGAAGGCGCCAAGTTCTCCGATTATTTCGACTTCGGCCAGTCCATCAAGGACATGCCGAGCCACCGTGCGCTCGCGCTTCTGCGCGGCGTCAACGAGGGTGTGCTCGACATCGATCTCGACGTGGAGCACGACGAGACGAAAGCGCATCCCGCCGAAGCCAAGATCAGAGCGGCGTTCAACATTGCAGACAAGGGCCGCCCGGCGGATGCCTGGCTCGGCGAGACCGTGCGTCTCGCCTGGAAAGCGCGCCTCGCGACCAGCATCACGTCGGACCTCCTGACGCGCTTGAAGGAGCGCGCCGACGCGGAGGCCATCACCGTCTTCTCATCCAACCTGAAGGATCTGTTGCTTGCCGCCCCCGCCGGCCCACGCGTCACCATGGGCCTCGATCCGGGCCTGCGCACTGGCGTCAAGGTCGCCATCGTCGATTCCACCGGCAAGGTGCTCGACACGGCGACCATCTACCCGCACGAGCCGAAGCGCGATTGGGCGGGTTCGCTTGCGTCGCTCGCCGCGCTTGCAGCAAAGCACAAGGTCGACCTCGTGAGCGTCGGCAACGGCACCGGCAGCCGCGAGACCGACAAGCTCGTCGCCGAGCTGATGACGAAGATGCCCCAGCTCAAGCTCACCAAGGTCATGGTGTCGGAAGCCGGCGCCTCGGTCTATTCCGCCTCCGAGCTGGCGGCCAAGGAGTTTCCCGATCTCGACGTGTCGCTGCGTGGCGCCGTCTCCATCGCGCGCCGCCTGCAGGATCCGCTGGCCGAGCTGGTCAAGATCGAGCCCAAGGCCATCGGCGTCGGCCAGTACCAGCACGACGTCGACCAGACCGGCCTCGCGCGCTCGCTCGACGCCGTGGTCGAGGACTGCGTGAACTCGGTCGGCGTCGACGTCAACACCGCGTCAGTGCCGCTGCTGACGCGCGTCTCCGGCCTCAACCAGACGCTCGCCTCCAACATCGTAGCCTTCCGCAACGAGAACGGCGCCTTCAAGACCCGCGCGGCGCTGAAGAAGGTGCCGCGCCTCGGACCCAAGGCCTTCGAGCAGGCCGCCGGCTTCCTGCGCATCATGAACGGCGCGAACCCTCTCGATGGCTCGGCTGTGCATCCCGAAGCCTACGAGGTCGTCGAGCGCATCTCGGAAAAGACCAAGCGGCCGTTGAAGGCCATGATCGGCGACCGAGCCTTCCTGAAGGCGCTGCGCCCCGCCGACTACGCCGACGAGACGTTTGGCGTCCCGACCGTGACCGACATCCTCGCCGAGCTGGAAAAGCCCGGCCGCGACCCGCGCCCCGAGTTCAAGACCGCGACCTTCACGGAGGGCGTCGAGAAGATCTCGGACCTGAAACCGGGCATGCAGCTCGAAGGCACCGTCACCAACGTCGCCGCCTTCGGCGCCTTCGTGGACGTCGGCGTGCACCAGGACGGCCTCGTCCACATCTCGGAGCTTGCCGACCGCTTCGTGAAGGACCCGCGCGAGGTGGTGAAAGTCGGCGACGTCGTGACCGTCCGCGTCAAGGAGGTCGACGTCGAGCGGAAGCGCATCGGCCTCACCATGCGCTCGGGCGCCATCGATCGCGGTGCATCGAGCGGCGGCCAGCCGCGTCCGCAGAGCGCCTCGGGCGGGCAGTCCCGGAGCTTCGCGCCGCCGCCGAAGAAGGGGCCGGAGCCCGCCGGCGAGAGCGCCCTTGCCGCCGCCCTCCGGCGTGCTCAGGAGCGGAAGTAACCACGCGCAGAGGCGGGAACTGAACGCCTCAATATTTGCGTAGTATTTTCCGGCGGGCGGCGAAGCGACATCATCGCGAGACTGTCACAATTCTGCGCGGCCCAAAGGGCTTTACATCCAAGCCCATAGGTCCTAAATGCACCCCACGCACGGCGACGATTTTCGCTTCGCACGGCGCTTCTGGTCCAACCCGAGTTGGTGGAGGTCCGTTACATGGAGCGATACGCCTCAGCGGCCGAGCTTGTTGCCGTCCGCAAACCCGAGCGCCCGGTAGTCTGCGCCCGTCCGCACGCTGCCGCCCGCGCCGCCCGCTGGTTCATCGAAAACTTCAACGGCGACGTCGCCTACGCCTATAAGGCCAACAGCTCGGTCTTCCTGATCGGCGCGCTGTACGGCGCCGGCATCCGCCATTTTGACGTGGCCTCCATCCCCGAGATCGAGGATGCGGCGACCATCCCGGGCGCCGAGCTGCATTTCATGCATCCCGTGAAGTCGCGCGAGAGCATCCGCCGCGCCTACCACGAGCACGGCGTCAGGAGCTTCTCGCTCGACACCGAGGATGAGCTGAAGAAGATCGTCGAGGAGACCTCCGGCCCCGCGGGGCCGGCGCGCGATCTCGTGCTGTTCGTTCGCGTTGCGGTTCCGGCCATCAACAGCCGCATCCCGCTCGAGCGCAAGTTCGGCACCAGCGGGCAGAAGGCCGCGCGCGTGCTCGTCGAGACGCGCCGCGTCGCCGCCGAGCTTGGCATCACGTTCCACGTCGGCTCGCAGACCATGACGCCGGATGCCTACATCAATGCGCTCTCGGAAGTGCAGTCCCTGATCGGCAAGGCCGGCGTGGTCGTCGACCGCATCGATGTCGGCGGCGGATTTCCGTCGATCTATCCGGGCATGCAGCCGGCACCGTTGAAGCGTTTCCTGTCCGCGATCGAGGAGAGCGTGAACAAGCTCCCCGTGCGCGAGGACGTGCGCCTCATGTGCGAGCCGGGCCGCGCGCTCGTCGCCGAGGCCGAAAGCCTGATCGTGCGCGTCGAGGCCCGCCGCGGCAACGACCTCTTCATCAACGATGGCGGCTATGGCGTGCTGTTCGACGCCGCCCATCTGGGCTGGATCTATCCGGCGCGCCTGATCGGCCGTGAGCCGGCGGCCGAAGGGATGGTCCCTTATGAGCTGTGGGGACCGACCTGCGACTCGATCGATCACATGAAGGGGCCGTTCCTGCTGCCGGGCTGCATCCGCGAGGGCGATTACCTCGAGATCGGCAACGTCGGCGCCTATGGCCGCGCTATCGCCGGCGACTTCAACGGCTACGGCAAGTACGAGGAGGCCATCCTCGACGATGAGCCGATGATGACGCTCTACGGCGAGACGGACGCTCCCGAGGCCCTGTTGGGCTAAGGGACAGACCATGATCGCTTCGGGCCTTAGTCGCTCCGATCGTCGCGTCGCCTATCAGGCGCGACGTGAATCGGCAGCGCAGAAAAAGCCCGAAGCGTGAATCATCGGTCCGACCAAGGCTCCTGCAACTCGTAAATCTGCGCAAAAGCAGAGGACTGGCCGCAACGCGCGGCCAGGAATCGGCTACGTCCGGTCTGTGGATTAGGGGGATAACTCCATGGGCCTGGATACGGACACAGCCTTCGCGGTCATTCAGCGTGAGCTTGAGGAGTTCAGCGCCGACGTCGGCAAGGCGTGCGCCGAGCAGGAGCAGGCCAAGGAGACCATCGACTCGGTCGAGTACGAGATGGACCAGCTTCGCAAGCTGATCGCCGAGAACGCGCTGCCGTGCGCGGACGAAAAGCGCTTCGCGGTGACGCTGTCAGACGTCGAGGTACTTGGCGAGAACGTCGGTGGTGGGCTGTTGCGGCGCCTCCTCGGACGCGCCGCCTGAGACGCTCTCCTCCGCCACAAGCTGTTGCTCCACCTCGGCCGGATCGGCGGCAAGCGTGTCGATCAGCGCCTGGGCAAGCTCCTGGCGTTCTTCGGGAGAAAGCTTGAACGCGGTGAGCAGGATAGCCTTCACGCGCTCGTTCATCGGCCGCCTCGCGGGGTTGCGACTCGCTTCCCGAGACTAGCACGCGCCTCGCCCCTGTCAGCCCGGACCCCGTGGAGGCGCAGATATCGCTTGCAACGCCCTGGGCCAGATTGAATTTATTGCTGTATTCTTGAAAGCCTTGAGAACGGATCCCTGCAGCAGGGCGTAGAGTGACGGACAACACGGGTAGTCATGAGGCGTGGCTCGAGACTGGGGCAGGCCAGGTGTGGCCGCTCGTAGCCGGCTGCTCGATTGGACGTGCTTCAACCAACAACATCGTCTTGAGCGACGAGCGCGTCTCGCGGAAGCACGCCATCGTGCACCGCCAGGACAGCAACGAGTACTGGCTCGTCGACCTCGGCAGCGGCAACGGCTCGTTCGTGAACGGCCTGCGCGTTGCGTTGCCGACGCGCCTCAAGGACGGGGACAGCGTCGCGATCGGCGCGACGATCCTCACGTTCCGCCAGTTGAAGGGCGCGGCACGCTCGCGGCCCATTGCGTCCTCCCCACTGACCGTGATCGAGGTCAAAAGCACAACGTGCTGGATGCTGGTCGCCGATCTCGTGGGCTCGACGGAGCTTGCGCTCAAGTATGCGCCGGAGCACTGGGCCTCCACCGTCGGTGGCTGGACGGGCGACTGCCGGCGAGTCGTCGAAACGAACGACGGCGTGATCAACAAGTACCTGGGCGACGGCTTCCTCGCCATCTGGCCCCGTGAGGAGCAGCAGACGACGCCCGTGGTGAGCGCGGTAAACGCGCTATTGGACATGCAGGCCAACGTCCATCTGCCGTTTCGGATCGCGATCCACTACGGCGATGTGATGATGGGCGGTGGGCAAAGCATGGGCGAGGACAGCCTCTCCGGCATCGAGCTCGTGCTCCTCTTTCGCATGGAGAAGATCGCCGGCACGATGAACCGGGCGTTCCTCGCGAGCGAGCAGGCTGCTGCAAAGCTGCAGGACCACCTCGATCTCCAGTTTGCAGGAGAGCGCCCGGTGACGGGCTTCGGCGAGCCGCGGCGCTTCTTCGGCCTCCGCGCACGATAAGCCCATCCGCTCCGCATGCAGCGGATCGCGTCAATGCGAGCCGCGTTCAGCTCCCTCCAGAAGCGCGAGCAGAACCTTCAGGATCTCGACCGGCGGCGGCGGGCATCCCGCGACGGTGGCATCGACCGGAATCACCGCAGAGACCTTCCCAACGCAGGCGTAGCTTCCCGCGAACATGCCGCCGTTGCAGGCGCACTCCCCGACGGCAACGACCCACTTGGGATCGGGCGTCGCGTGCCATGTCCGCTCCAGCGCCTCACGCATGTTGAGCGTGACGGGGCCGGTGACGAGGAGGACGTCGGCGTGGCGCGGCGATGCCACGAAGCGAAGTCCAAAGCGCTCGATGTCGTAGAAGGCATTGCTGAGGGCGTGGATCTCGAGCTCGCAGCCGTTGCACGAGCCCGCGTCAACCTCGCGGATCGACAGGCTGCGGCCGAGGCTCCGGCGCGAGGCGCGCTTCAAGCTGTCGCCGATCTCGAGAAGCGCCGTCTCGTCAGGCTTCGGCGCCGCTTCCGTCAGCGGCCCGCGGATGAGACTGTCAAGGAGCGTCCTGCGCATGGACCGATTGCCTCAAACGTCGTGCCCCGCATAGGAGCAGTTGAAGGATTTGTTGCAGAGGGGGAAATCGGCAACGATGTTGCCCTCGATGACGGCTTCAAGAAGCGGCCATTGGAACCAGGACGGATCGCGCAGGTGGCACCTCGCGACTGTGCCGCCGCGCTCGAGGCGCAGCCAGACGAAGATGTCGCCGCGGAAGCTCTCGACCAGCGCCGCACCCTCGCAGGCGCTGCTGATGGCAAGGACGTTCGGAACGCTCGCCACCGGGCCAGCGGGCAGCGTCTCGAGCAACTGCCGGATCAGGCGCATCGACTGGTCGATCTCGAGGACCCTGATCCACAGCCTGGCATTGACATCTCCGTCCCGGCGCACCGGCACATCGAACGCGAGCGCGTCGTACGGCGGATAGCCGGGCTGGCGGCGGCAATCGAAATCCCGGCCGGAGGCTCGTCCCACAAAGCCGCCTGCCCCGAATTGCATCGCAAGCGCGTTTGAAAGAACGCCGGTCGCCGCGGTTCTGTCCTGTAGCGAGGTCGTGTTGTCATAGAGCTCGAGCAGCCGCGGCGCGCTTGCCTCGATGAGTTGGAGAACGTCCAGGATCTCGCGCGCCCCGTTGCTTGAGATATCCCGCGCCACGCCGCCCGGCACGACAGCGTCCATCATGAGCCGATGACCGAAGGCGGCCATGGCGGCGCGCAGCACGCGCTCGCGCAGGACGGCGAGATGGGCGAGCATCAGCGCAAAGGCCGCGTCGTTGCAGATGGCGCCGATGTCGCCGAGATGATTGGCGATGCGTTCAAGCTCCGCCATGACGGCCCTGAGCGCGACGGCACGCGGCGGCGCGTCGATGCCGAGGGCGGCTTCCACGGCGCGCGCGAAAGCCAGCGCATACGCAACTGTGCTGTCGCCCGAAACGCGCCCCGCAAGGCGGGCGGCATGTTCGACCGTCGCGCCCTGCATCAGCCGCTCGATGCCCTTGTGCACGTAGCCGAGCCGCTCTTCCAGGCGGACGACCGTCTCGCCGCTGGCCGTGAAGCGGAAGTGGCCCGGCTCGATGATGCCGGCGTGCACGGGGCCGACCGGAATCTGGTGTAGATCCGGCCCCTCGGCTGCCAGGAACGCGTACCGCTCGCCCGTGCTCGGCGACGCGGCCGCTATGGCGCCCAGCGGATGGGACACGCTCCAGCGCCCGTGATCGAGCCAGGGACGCGTGTCCGGGCAGCCCTCGGCGGACAATCCCACCAGATCGGCAATCGCCCGTTCCAGGCGTATAGCCGGCGGATGCATGCGGCCGACGGACGGAAAGCGCGCTTTCGGGCAGGCATGGGTGAGAATGGCAAGCTTGCCCGTAGCGGCCTCGAAGACAGCCATGTGAACCGCGTCGGGCTCGCCCCACAGCGCGACCAGCGTCCAGCGTCCGGAGGCGAGCTCGGACGCCGCATCGCGCCAACGCCCGGCATCGACCGAAAGACGCGGCCAGGGACGCGGCGGCGCGGCGGCGGGACAGGATCCGAAGGCTTCGTCGAGGGCGGGCATCGGCGTCTCTCTCCTCAACCCAGCAGCCTTGCCACATTCTGGAACCACGCCACCAGCTCGGCAGGCAGAAAGACGCCGGCTACGAGGACCAGAATGAAGTGGGCGAACATCGGCACGTAGGAGGCATCGACCGGCGCAAGGCTGCCCTTCGGGGCGCCGAAGGCGAGACCGTTGAGCTTCTGCAGCAGCGCGCCGAGCGCGAGCACGATGCCGAGAACGAGCAGGATGGCGAGCAGCGGCTCGCGCGAGAACGTCGACGTGACGATCAGGAACTCGCTCATGAAAAGGCCGAACGGCGGCAGTCCCGCGATGGCCATGACACCGGCGACAAGACCCCATCCGAGGATGGGGTGCGTGACCGTAAGGCCGCTGATTTCGGTCATGTCCTGCGTGCCCTTGACCTGCGCGATGTGCCCCACGGAGAAGAAGATCGCCGACTTCGTCAGGCTGTGCATCGTCATGTGGAGAAGCCCGGCGAAGTTCGCCAGCGGTCCGCCCATGCCGAAGGCGAATGCGATAATGCCCATGTGCTCGATCGACGAGTAGGCGAACATGCGTTTGATGTCCCGCCGCCGGTAGAGCATCAGGGCCGCGAACAGGAGCGAGATGAGCCCCATGATCACCAGGAGCGGTCCGGGCGCGATGGCCTGACCGTTGGTGGCGAGCAGCATTTTGAAACGCAGGAGCGCGTGCAGGGCCACGTTGAGCAGCAGGCCGGAGAGGACCGCAGAGATCGGCGTGGGGCCTTCGGCGTGAGCATCGGGCAGCCAGCCGTGCATTGGCGCGAGGCCGACCTTGGTTCCGTAGCCCAGAAGGAGAAACACGAAAGCGAGGTTCAGGAGCTCGGGATCGAATCCCGCCGCGCGCTGCATCAGCGCCGTCCAGGCCATGGCCTCGACTTCCTGACCGGCAACAGGGCGCGCGGCCATGTAGAGGAGGATGGTGCCGAACAGGGCAAGCGCGATGCCGACGCTGCCGAGGATGAAGTACTTCCATGCCGCTTCGAGCGCCTGGTGCGTGCGGTAGATGCCGACCATGAGCACGGTGGTCAACGTCGCGAACTCGACGCCGACCCACATGAGCCCGAGATTGTTGGCGACGAGCGCAAGGTTCATCTCGAACATCAGCGCCTGGTACATGGCGTGGTAGAAACGCAGATAGCTCGGTGTCAGGCGCCCGGTTTCGAGCTCGTGACGGATGTAGCTCGCGCTGAAAGCACTGGTCGTGAATCCGACGAAGGTGTTGAGCACCACAAAGACGATGTTGAGATCGTCGACATGCAACAGAAGCCCCGGCTCGGGCCTCTGCCAGATCAACGAAAGCGCCGCGACAAGCGTAAGGAAGCTTGCCGCCACATTGAGACGTGCGGTGAGGCGATAGCCGGGCAGCAGCGCGAGAAGCGCGGCGGACACAGCCGGGATGGCGAGCACGAGCGTGAGGCCGTTCACCGGGATCATGATTGCTCTCCGCGGAAGCGGTCGAGAGCGGTCATGTCCACCGTGTCAAAGCGCTCGCGAATGCGGAACAGGAAGATGCCGATGACAAGGAACGCGACCAGCACCGAGAACGCGACGCTCATCTCGACGACAAGCGGCATGCCCTTTGCACCCGCAGCCGCCAGGATCAGCCCGTTCTCGAGCGACATGAAGCCGACCACCTGGCTCACCGCGTTGCGCCGCGTGACCATCATCAGGAATCCCAGGAGAACCACGGAGAGTGCGAGCGCCAGATCCTCTCGGGCCAGCCGGTCGGCGCCTTCCGTCACATGCAGCATCACGACCATCGAGAGCGCGACTAGGCCGATGCCGGCCAGCATGGTGATGCCGATACCTCCCACCGTCTCGATGGTGCGGTGGATCTTGAGCCGCACCACGACACGATGCAGGAGAACGGGGATCAGGACTGCCTTGAGCACGAGGGCGATACCGGCCGTGATGTAGAGGTGCGGTGCATTCTGGATGTACGCCTGCCAGGCAACGGAGAGCGACAGAACAAAGGCATGCAGCGCGAACACGTTCAGAAGCCCGAACATCCTGTCCTGGTAGAGCAGCATGAAGCTCACCAGAACGAGACCGCCAGCCAGCAGGTGCGCAATGTCGAAGACGAGGCGCTGGTCCATCGCTAGAGGCTCCTCGACATGAACAACAGCAGCGTGGCGAGCAGGCCGAGCATGAGCGCGATGCCCAGGAACTCGGCGACGCGGAAGACACGCATCTTGGCGATCGCCGTCTCGAAAATGGCGAGCAGGAGCCCGAGGCCCGTGAGCTTCGCCGCATAGGAGGCCGCGCCGACGGCCAGCCCTTGAACGCTGTCGACGGTGCCTGCCATCCCCCACGGCAGAAAGAGGCAGGCGATGAGCGACGCGTAGAGCAGGAGCTTCAAGTGTGCCGCCAACTCGATCACGGCCAGATGCCGCCCCGAGTACTCGAGGATCATGGCTTCGTGCACCATGGTGAGCTCGAGGTGCGTCGCGGGGTTGTCGACCGGGATGCGGGCGTTCTCGGCGATGGCGACGATGATCAGCGCCACAAGGGCGAGCCCGAGCGAAACGCGCAAGCCCACGTCCGGCGACGCCATGAAGCCCGAGATCGTGGAAAGCTGCGTCGATCCCGCGAGCAGGGCGACCGAGAACACCATCATGATCATCGCCGGTTCCGCCAGTGTCGCGAACATGACCTCCCGGCTTGAGCCGATGCCTCCGAAGCTTGTCCCGACGTCCATGCCGGCAAGTGCCAGGAAGAAGCGCGCACTGCCGAGGAGCGCCGTGATCGCAATCAGGTCGGCGGACCAGCTGAACATGAGACCCGTCGCGAAGGTCGGCACGAGACTGGCCGCTACCCATGTTGCTGCGAAGATCAGATACGGCGCCACGCGGAACAGCCATGACGCGTTTTCGGCAAGAACGACATCCTTGCGCACGAGGCGCAGAAGGTCGCGATAGGGCTGCAGCACGGGCGGTCCGCGGCGCATGAGAAGGCGCGCCTTCGCCTTGCGGACGAAGCCCGTAAGCAAGGGCGCGAGCGCGAGCACGAGAAGCATCTCGCCGCCTTGAGCCAGGAGATCCAGGATCACGGCCATACCGCGAGCCCCACAAGTAGAACGATGAGCGCGATGAACACGAGGCTCAGGAAGCTTCTGATGGTGAGGAACTGCGCCTTGTTGAGAAGACGCGAGAGCGTGTCGATACCCCAGCCGATCGGCGCATAGAGCACCTCCCAGGCGACGTCGTGCAGGCGCGCTTCATAGACAGCGGGCCGCATGTCGCCCGGCGCCGGCATGTCGACCACCTCGGAGGCACGGAGCACCGTCGTGCCGAACACGCGCCGGATCGGCTGGCTGAAGCTCAGCCCCGTATACTGCGTCATCGGGCTCGGCTCCGGGTAGCCACAGTCCCAGGCCGGCGCGCGGCGAAGCGAGCGCACGGCGAGCTTGTGGATCGCGAGCGCCGAGAGGCCGGCCGCAATGCAGATGAACACGAACACAAGAAGCCCGTTGTAGGAGCTGCGGCTCTCGCTGATCGGGACGATGGAAAGCCACGGCTCGGAGCTCTGTGTCGGCATGTGAGCGGACACGATCTGCGTCGTGACCGGTGCCAATGCGTCGATGAGCAGACCGGGCAGGAGACCCGCAAGAAGGCAAAGCCCGGCGAGGAGCCCCATGGCGGCGAGCGACCAGCCGTCCGTCTCTCCGGCGCTGCGTGCTGCCTCGGAACGGGGCCGTCCCAGAAAGGCGACGCCGTACGCTCGGACGAAGCATGCCGCGGCCAGCGCCGCCGCCAGCGCCAGCATGGCGCCCACGGCCGGGACGAAGAACTTGAGGCCCCATTGCGGGAGCTGAGGGCTGATCAGCACCGCCTGAAACGTGAGCCATTCGGATACGAAGCCGTTGAAGGGAGGCAGGGCCGAGATAGCGGCCGCTCCGGCCAGCATGAAGAGGCTCGTCTGCGGCATGCGATGGATAAGGCCGCCCATACGCTCGATGTTGCGCTCACCGGTCGCGCCGAGCATGGCGCCGGAGCCAAAGAAGAGCAGGCTCTTGAAGAGCGTGTGGTTGAAGGCATGGAGCAGGGCGGCAGTGAGCGCCAGGGCCGCGGCGGCGCCGAAGCCGTTGGACGCGAACGCGAGCGTCAGCCCGAGACCGACAAACACCATGCCGACGTTCTCGATCGTGCTGTAGGCGAGCAGCCGCTTGATGTCATTCTCCATCAACGCGTGCAGGACTCCCAGCACCGCTGTCACGGCGCCGACGATAAGGACGACGACCGCCCACCACCACTGCGGCGTGCCGAGCAGATCCATGCTGATGCGAATGAAGCCGTAGATCGCGACTTTGGTCATGACGCCGCTCATGAGTGCCGAGACGTGGCTCGGTGCGGCGGGGTGGGCGAGCGGCAGCCAGACGTGGAGCGGCACCAGGCCGGCTTTCGAGCCCGCGCCGATCAGCGCGAGCACCAGCACGAGGCCGGAGACGGCTTCTGCGTGATGACCGGTCCGAATGGTCGCGAACAAGTAGTCGCCGCCCGTACCGGCCAGCAGACCGAAGGCGAGCAGCAGCATTGCCGTGCCGAAGCTCGCCATCACGAGGTAGATGAAGCCCGCGCGGGCATTGCCGGGCTCGTCGTGGTGCGCCATCACCAGCGCCCAGGAGGCAAGCGACATGACCTCCCAGGCGAAGAGGAAGGTAAAGGCGTCGTCAGCCAGCAGAACCAGGTTCATGCCCGCGATGAACGCCGGATAGAACGGCAGCACGCGACCGGGGCTTTTCTCATGGCGGCCGTAGCCGACGGCATAGAGGCTTGCCGCCGCTGCGCCGAAGTTGACCAGGGCGAGAAAGAAGGCCGATAGCGGGTCGACGCGAAAGTGCGCGCCGAGCCACGGAAGCCCGAGCGGAAGCTCGAAGGACGACGGACCTTGCGAAAAGAGCAAGGCACCGAGCGCATTGCCCGAAGCCACAAGACAGAGGACCAGGACAAACAGATAGCTGATCGGCGTGCCGTTGCGAGCCTGTGACACGGCAGCGCCAAGTACGGCCACCCCCAGCAGAGCTCCGACGCAGCCGATGGCAAGCGTTGCAGCCATGATCGCGGCCTCACGTCCTCCTTTGACGGCCTGCGGCGCTGTTCGCGGCAGCGTCAGGCCCTTTGCCTTGCCTCACCCAATTCTTCCGACCCTTTGCCTGTGCCTTCTGTTTCGCCGCGCGATCCTGCTCGGGCTCGCGCATGCGCACACCCCGGCCTCTCCCGTCACTGCGGGCATTGTCGGCAATAAGCTCGACCCCTTCGCGGTAGAACGCGTCGACGACCTTGGTCAGCGTGTCGACGACGCCGCGAACATTGCCTTGGCTCGCTTCCATGCGCTGAATGGTCGGCAACGATACGCCGGCAAGATCAGCCAACGTCTGCTGATCGATGCCGAGCAGCGCCCTCGCGGCACGCAATTGAGCGGCTGTGATCATGTCAAATCGATTCCTCGAAGCGATCCTAATGTATCATTATTCGAAATTGATGTCTCACCCATCATTCTAGATGGCTAGTGAGTAACCGCTCCGGAGCGCCTGTCGCGACGGAATACGGGTGTCGGCGGAATGGATGTGATTGGCCGGTGCGCAGGCCTTGAGGCGCGGAAAAGCATCTAGATTGCCGCAGCGAAACTTGACCTTGGTCAAGCGAGGAACTGCCGCCTCGCTAATATGCCCTCCAAAAAACCGCGAACAATGACGGTTACTTGGGTTAATGGGGGGAAGGATTGTGACAGCGGGCCAAGCTGAAGCCGATGCCATCCGCGGGGAGACGGATTGGCGGGCTCAGGTCCTGAGCGGTGCGCGCGACCGCGTCATTCTCTTGAAGCCGAGAGTCATGTCGCTGGTGGTGTTCACCGGCGGTGTAGGGCTCGTGGTTGCCCCCGGACCTGTCGATGCCGCGGTTCTCCTCATCACGCTTCTTGCAATGGCCGGTGGGGCCGGTGCCTGCGGTGCCCTTAATATGTGGTACGATGCCGACATCGATGCGCTCATGCAACGCACGGCTATGCGCCCGATTCCCCGCGGTCGGGTGCGCCCCGCCGAGGCACTCGTCGAAGGCGTGTGTCTCGCCATCCTCTCGGTTGCAACGCTCGGTCTCTACGTCAACTGGACGGCCGCCGCACTCCTGGCGCTGACGATCGGCTTCTACATCTTCATCTACACGATGGGGCTCAAGCGGCGGACGGCGCAGAACATCGTCATCGGTGGCGCGTCCGGGGCATTTCCGCCCATGATCGGTTGGGCCGCGCAGACGGGTGCCGTCGAGTGGGGCGCGGTCGCGCTGTTCCTCATCATCTTCCTCTGGACCCCTCCCCATTTCTGGGCGCTCGCCCTCGGCCGGGCGACCGATTACGCCAAGGCGGGCGTCCCGATGCTTCCCGTGACCGTCGGGCCGGAAGCAACCGTGCGCCAGATCGCAGGCTACACCGTGCTGCTCGTCCCGGTGACGTACCTGCCCGTCGCGCTGGGCTTTGAGGGCCTGATCTACGCAGCCTTCGCCACGGCGCTGAATGCCGTCCTGGTGCAGCGCGTAGCGGAGCTTTATCGCGCCCGCAAGGGCGAGACCTACGCGTCCGCTGCGAACCGGCTGTTTGGATGCTCGATCATTTACATGGGCGCTCTCTTCTCGGCTCTGCTTGTGGGAGCTCAGTGAGACATGCCGACGCCAGCACAAGCGAGGAGATGGAAATGCAGCAGGACGTAGCCGGATCTGCCCATGCGGGAGCGCATCACTGGGAGGTGAGCTGGGCGCCAATGGCCATCTCCTTCGGCACGCTGTTGCTCGTGCCGCTGACGTTCGTGCTCGCACTCGTCTACGATCAGCCGATCGCCGCCATCGTCACCGCCGGTATCGGAACGCCGCTGGTGCTCGCCGGAATCGCGCGCTGGGTGCACGAGGGCGCCACGCAGCATTCGGCGATCTCCAATGTTTCGCCGGTGGGGGTCGGCGTCTTCATCATCGGTGAGATCTTCATCTTTCTCGGCCTATTCGCGTCTTATTGGCTCATGCGCTTGAGCGCCGGCGAGGCGTGGCCGCCCGAAGGAACGCCCCACATCAACAAGACATTGCCGCTCGTCATGACCGGGCTGCTTGTCGCGTCGAGCTTCACATACCACCGCGCGGAAGCTTTGTTCGATGAGGGGAAGACAGGCGCATTCGTGACCTGGATCGTCTTTTCGATCCTTCTCGGCGGCGCCTTTCTCGGCTGCACGATCTATGAGTACACCCACCTCATCGGCGAAGGCTTCACGCCCGCCACCAATCAGTATTCGGCGGCCTTCTACTCGCTGACCGGGTTTCACGGCTCGCACGTTCTGGTCGGACTTGTGACCTTCCTGTTCGTCGCGCTCGGCTCCGTTCTTGGCCGCGTGCATCCGATGTTCGTCAAGGTGGCTGGCATCTACTGGCACTTCGTCGACGTGATCTGGTTCTTCGTCGCCTCCCAGATTTACTTCTGGTAGGCGCGGGAGAGACGCGCACCATGCGGACATCCAGCATTCATCTCGCAGGCAGGCTCGGAGCGCTTTTGCTCGCGATGGCGCTTGCCGTGCCGGAGCCCGCATCGGCGCAGTATTTCCGCCGCCCGGTGTCCGAGATCGATCCCAACATCATGGTGATCGACGAGAAGGCGGTGCTCGGCGCCAAAATGGATGCAGACACCGTTCTCATCGATCAGGACGGGCGCGAGGTCCGATGGGGCGACATGCAAGGAATGCCCGTCATCCTCGTGCTTGCCTACTACACGTGCGATGGGAGCTGCTCCATTATCAACGAGGCGCTGGCTTCGCTGCTTGCCGATGTGCAGGCGGTGGATGCGGGGAAGGACTATCGCATCGTCACGCTGTCGTTCGACCGCCACGACACGCTCGCAACGACGAACGCCTTCCGGTCGCACTTGAAGCTCGCGGGCGATCTGGCGCCGCATTGGACGTTCGCGACTTTCAAGAGCGAGGAGGCGCTGCGCTCCGAGACGGAGAAGATCGGCTTCAAGTTCTTCTGGTCGCCGGAGGACCGGATTTTTCTTCATCCCGGCGCGTTCCTGTTCTTCTCGCCGGACGGTCGCCTGATCCGCATACTCTACCAGGACCAGATCGCGCCGCGCGATGTCGAGCTTGCCGTGCTCGACGCGCGCCAGGGTCAGTTTCGCCCGGTCGAGGTGCTGAAGTACGCGCTGAGCCTTTGCTACAGCTACAGCTATCAAGACGGCAGATACGTCTTGAGCATTCCCATCATCGTCGGAGTTGGAGCACTCGGCGTCGGCCTGTCGACGCTGTTCGGCTCCATGCTCGTGTTCAAACTCTCGAAACGCCACAAACGCGCAGGGGACGGGAACTATGTGGAAGCGATTTAATTCGTGCCTCACGGCACTTGCGGTGATGCCAATCCTGGCCTGTCCCGCCTGGGCGCAGGAAGCCTCGGGCAGCGCCGAGATCAAGAGCCCCGCGCACGAGTGGAACACGGTTTGGAACGAGATCCTGTGGGATCTTTGGATCATCGGCGGCATCTTCGCGGTCGTCGCCGTGTGGATGCTGATCCGTTTCCGCGCCCGCTCCGAGGACGACACCGGCAAGGCAATGCCGCTCAACCTCGACAAGGCGCTGGCATGGTCGCTGGTGCCGGCCGCCCTTTTCATGGCTGACGACTTCCTGCTCGCGGCGAAGGGCTGGTCGCTGTGGAACCTGCAGCGGCAGGTGCCGCCCGGCGCCATGGAGATCAAGGTCACCGGCAACCAGTGGTTCTTCGAATACGACTACGGCAACGGCGTCACCGACACGGAGCTCACGGTGCCCGTGGGTAAGCCGGTCGTGCTGCGTATGACCTCGAACGACGTAATTCATTCCTTCGGCCTCACCGAGTACCGCGTGAAGGAGGACGTGATGCCGGGGCGCATCACCTACATCTGGTTCTATCCCGACAAGCCGCTCGACACGAATGTGGTGTGCGTCGAGTTCTGCGGTATGGCGCATTCGCAGATGACGAACCCGGTGAAGGCTGTGGCCCAGGCCGACTACGACGCCTGGATGGCCGGCAAGCTCGAGAAGGCGAAGAAGGCTGCCGCCGAGACGAAGACCAAGGTGGCGCAGGACACCGCGACGGAAGAAGCCCGCTGAGCCCAAGGGAGCATCTGAGACATGGCAACGACGACCTCGACCGATCTCCTTGAGCCGCGGCGTAGCTCCGCCTGGAAGGAATGGATCTTCACCACCGACCATAAGCGTGTCGGCATCATCTATCTCGTCGGCGCGATGGCGGCGTTCGTCGTCGCCGGCCTGATGGCGCTCGGTATCCGCATCGAGCAGATGCATCCCGGCGAATCCGGGCTCATCAATTATTTCGTACTCGATTTCGCGCAGAGCATGCCGTCGGGTCAGGCATACAACGTGGCGCTCTACTTCCACGGCGCAGCGATGATCCTGGCGTTCCTGATCCCGGCCCTGACGGGATTTGCCGCCAACTATCTCGTGCCGATGATGATCGGCGCGCCGGACGTCGCTTTCCCGCGCATAAACGCGTTGTCGGTCTGGTTGTTCTGGGCCGGCATCGTCCTGGCGCTGCTGACGTTCGTCGTGACGGACAAGCCCGATGTCATGTGGACCGGCTATCCGCCTTACGCCATCACGACGGAAGCCAACACCGCGCTCTATGTCTTCACGGTGCACCTGATCGGCTTCTCGTCGATCCTCGGCGCCGTGAACTTCCTCGTCACCATCATCTACATGCGCGCCCCCGGCATGGGCTGGAACCAGATGAACATCTTCGTCTGGACCACGTTCGCGGCCTTCATGATCCAGATCGTGTTCGTCCCCGTGCTGGCGTCTGCGGTGACGCTGCTCTTGTTCGACAAGTATCTCGGTACCGGCTTCTTCGACCCGACGCGCGGCGGCGACGTGCTGCTCTACCAGAACCTCTTCTGGTTCTACTCGCACCCGGCCGTGTACGTCATCTTCCTCCCTGCGGTAGGCCTCCTGTTCGACATCATTGCGACACAGGCGAGGAACCACGTCTTCAACTACAAGGCCTGCGTCTACGGCGGCATCATCGGTATCCTGGCCATCACGGGCGAGGTGTGGATCCACCACCTCTACATCGCCGGCATGCCGGATTGGCTGCGCATCGGCATGATGATCTCGACGCTATTGATCTCGGTGCCGGTCGGCCTGCTTCTGATCTCGCTCTGGGGTACGATGTACAAGGGGGCGATCCACTACAACGTCTCCATGTGGTACGCGGTGATCTGCCTGTTCCTCATCCTCGTCGGCGGCCTGACCGGCATCCCGCTCGCCGTCACCTCGATGACCGTGCACCTCTCGGAGACGAGCTTCGTGCACGCGCACTTCCACTTCATCATGGGGCTCATGGCCACCTTCGCGGTGTTCGCGGCGGTCTACCACTGGTTCCCGAAGATGACCGGACGCTCCGCGGATTCCGCAATCGCCAAGCTGGCGTTCTGGATCAAGGTCGTCGGAACGCAGGTCACGTTCTGGCCGCTCTTCATCATAGGCGTGAAGGGTATGCCGCGGCGCTACTGGGACTACTCGATGTTCCCCGAGTTCGAGGTCTACCACGAGGTGGCGACGTTCGGCGCCTTCATGATCGCAGCCGGCGTGGCGCTGATGATCATCGGATGGGTCTACTCGGCCTTCCGGGGCCCGGTCGTCGGCACGAACCCGTGGCGGTCGAAGTCGCTCGAGTGGACCCACACCGAAAGCCCGCCCGGTCCCGGCAACTTCCCGAAGCCGGTGGTCGTGGACGAGAACTGGACCCCCTACAACTACGTCCCCTGGGACAAGGACAAGTACTGAGTATTGGAACCGCGGCCGGCTGGGTTCGAGCCGGCCGCGGGCCGTTGATTGGCGACGGAGAAGAGATGTCTGCAACAACGATAGAGAAGAAGCCCGCACGCAAGCGCCTGTGGGCGCTCGGCGCCTTCCTGCTGCTTTCGGCGATCATGTACGGATCCATCATGTACAAGATCATTCACTACGGACCCTGACCGCCGATGACGCTCAACGCTGTCCTGCCGCATGTGCTTGCGGTCATCAACGCGGCGACCATCGCGGCGCTCTCCACCGGGTACGTCTACATCCGCGGCGGACGGAGAGACGCGCACAGGAAATGCATGATTGTCGCGCTTGCGCTCGGCGCCGCCTTCCTCGCCGTCTACCTTGCCTATCACTTCGGCGCTGGCCTAGCGAAGTTCGGTGGTGAGGGCGTGATCCGCCCCATCTACTTCTCGATCCTGATCATCCACATCCTCGCCGCCGTCGTCTCGACGCCGCTTGTGCCCATCGCGGCCTGGCGGGCGTTGAGCGGCAGCACCGCTGCGCACCGCACGCTCGCGCCGCTCGCCTTGAAGGTCTGGATGTTCGTCGCGGTATCCGGGTTGGTCGTCTACGTCATGACGATCCATATCTGGCCCTACGCCGGAGAGAGCGCATGAGCGATACGGTTCGCTACGACGGCGCAGATGCGCTCGTCCACGAAAGCCGTGCGTCGTCCGATGCATACGCGCTCGAAGCCGAGCTTCGCTCGTGGGCGCTGCTCGCTGCCGGGGCGCTCGCCATAGCGGGCCTGTTCGCCTTCCTGCTCGCGCTATCCCGTGTGCCGGGCATCGAGAAGGTCATCCGCTGGCCGCTGGACTTCTTCAGCAAGGGTCTCGTCGTTCACGTCATCTTCTCGCTGGTCATATGGTTCCTCGCGGTCTTCGCTTTGCTGGTCACGTTCGCAACCCGCGATGCCGCCGCAGGCCGGCCGCGCCTCGCCATGCTCGGACGCATCGGCCTCGGCCTCGTGTCAATGGCATTCGGCCTGCTTCTCGTGCCGGCTTTCCACGAGACCGCGACCGCCACGCTCAACAACTATGTGCCGGTGATCGTTCACCCCGGCTACTACGCGGGACTCGTGCTGCTTGCGCTCGGCATCCTGCTCCCTGTGGTCCGCCTGTTCGCCAATCTCCCCGCGAGACTCAAGGACATCGGAGATCTCCCCTTTGCGATGGCCATGGGCGGCATCGTCTACGTCGTGGCGCTCGTATGCTTCGCGGGCGCGCTACGGAATCTCTGGGGCGTCGAGCCATCCGGCATGATGCACGAGCAGCTCTTCTGGGGCGGCGGACACGTGCTTCAGTTCCTGTACTGCCTTCTCATGCTGACGGCCTGGTACGTTCTGGCGCGCAAAAGTCTCGGCGTCGCCATCGTCGACCCCGACATCTTCCGCCTCGCCGTGGTGCTGATCGCGATCTTCGCGCTGCCGGCGCTCGTGTTCACGTTCGCATTCGAGCCGTTCGCGATGAAGCAGATGGAGGCGTTCCGGCGCCTGCAGTTCGTGCTCGCATTGCCGAGCTTGCTGATCGCCTTCGGCGGAGCGGTCGCGGTGATGCGGGCGCGCCGGAAGGGGCCGCTTCCCTGGACCGACCCGGCCCTTCTCGCGCTTGTCCTGTCACCGGTCGTGTTCGGCGCCGGCGGACTCATGGGGCTCCTGATCACGGGGTCCGACACGCGGACGCCCGCCCACTATCATTCGGTTATCGCCGGCGTGACCATCGCGTGCATGGGGCTGATGCTCACTTATTGCCTTCCGGCACTCGGACGCCCGGTTGTCAGCAAAGGGCTCAGAACGCAGATCGCATTCTTCGCCGTGGGGCAGCTCTTCGCGTCGGTCGGACTTTTTCTGGCCGGCGGATATGGTGCACCGCGGAAGACCCCGAGCGGCTTGGCGTCGATCAGCGATGGAGCCGTCGCGGGCATGTATCTGCACGGCATCGGGGCCCTGTGCGCGGTGATCGGCGGCGCCTGGTTCGTCGCGGTCGTGCTGCGGGCCCTTCTTTTCCCCGAACGGACGAGGCGGTTGGTTTGACAGAGATCAAATACAGCGGTGGCCGGGGCCGCATGCTTACAACATGCGCCCCGATGGACACTGGAGCCGCATCGGCGATGACGATCCCAGCCCGCTGTCTCGCCTGCCCCGTGCAGGTTTCCTCACTCTGCAGCGACCTCGGAGAGGAGGCCTTGGCTGCGCTGTCCGGCATCACGCACCGGATGCGCGTCTCCCCCGGGCGCACCGTGTACGGTGCCGCCGAGCCGGTGCGCTCGTTTGCGATCATCCTGTCCGGCGTCGTCAAGCTCGTGACGACCAAGCCGGACGGTCGCCAGCAGATCGTCGGCCTTCAGTTCCCGTCAGATTTCGTTGGGCGGCCCTTGACGGGTTCCTCGAGCGTGTCCGCCGAGGCCGCCACCAAGCTCGAGCTGTGCTGCTTCTCCGGCCGTGCCTTCGAGGCCCTGATGCGCGAGCATCCCGACATCGAGCGCGCGCTATTGAGGCGCGTGTTGGCCGATCTCGATGTCGCGCGCGATTGGGCTTTCCTGCTTGGGCGGACGAGGGCACAAGAGAAGGTCGCGACGCTCCTTCAGATCATTGTCGATCGCGCCGAGGGCGGACGCACCTGCGGGTCCGCCGACGCATCGAAGGGGAGGCTGGCGCTCCCGCTGTCGCGCATGGAGATGGCGGAGTGTCTCGGCCTGCGCCTCGAGACCGTGTGCCGGCAGCTGACACAGCTCAAGGGGGAAGGGGTCATCGCGACGGTCGGACGCCGGCGCGTTGAGATCCTGGACCCGGACGCACTAAAGCGCCGCTCGATAAACGTCTCTGCGGCCGAGACACGCGCCGCCTTGGGCGACGCCGAAGTCTGAGAGTGTCGGCCCACGCTGGGTCGGAGCAGCGGCCACGCATCGAAATAATATTTGCTTCTGGATCGAACACGCTTCGGTGCTGCTTCGCGCTCCAGCGGTGAGACAGCATGCCGGCATTGCCGAGTTTACGGACATCTGTGCCGGCGATGGCAAAGGCGAACGGAGTTGCCCGCGACATGCAAGCCGTCATTTCTCGCAGGTGTCACGCTCAAGTGCGCACGAGATACTCGCGTGCGTCGCGGAGGTGCGGGGACCCGAGGGTTTCGGCTCCGCGATACGCCGCTCGCCCGGCCCGGTCCGGGCGGGCGGCACGCGTGCCGGCGCGAACCGAGTGCTTCCAGCGATGAGCAGTAATTCGGCCCGCCGGAAATCGCTCGTGAAAGCATCCTCCCGACGGGCCTGGTCGCAAGGGGAGCGCGTCAAAAGTATCGGTTGGACGGTTATCGTCGCATGAATTATCCGCCTGTCGGAAATGACAGGCATCGCGGGGGGCAAGTACGATGACCGCACCTTTGCGCATATTGAACACACTAGGAAAAAGATTGTGGTCATTTCGACTCTGCCGACCGCAATAAAGGTTGCATTCGGGCTAGCCGCTATCGACGAGCACCACGAATCATCTCTTTGTCTGAGCGGACACCAAATTGTTGCGACGGTGTGGAGGATGAATTCAAGGGGGCCATCGCCATGCGGTTGGTAGGAATGCTTGTTGGCGTGCTTGTCATGACATTCGGTGCGGGATCGTCGTGGGCCGATGGAAGCCCCAAGGATATTCCCGCCCCCGTGGCGACGGGATGTGTCGGCCAGTATTCCGGCACCTATGTTGGTGGGCAGGTCGGCTATCTGGACCATGACGCGAAGTTCAACGACGAAATTGACGGCGGGCACGTCAGCGGTGACGACAACGGTGTAACATTTGGCATCTACGGCGGTTACAACGTCCAGTGCGGTCGTCTGCTTTACGGCATCGAGTCCGATTTCAACTATTCGGGCACGGAAGCCGAGTGGATCTGCTGCGATCAAACGCTTTCAAGTGAAATGAACTGGTTCGGCACCGTTCGCGCTCGGTTGGGCGTCGTTCACGACGATAAGACGCTCTTCTACGTCACCGGCGGCTTGGCTTACGCGGATTTCGACTATTTGATATCCGACACGAGCTTGCCTTTCTCGCAGCGGGACAGCGAGACGAAGTTCGGGTGGACGATCGGCGGCGGTGTCGAGCTTATCCGCGACGCAAAGTGGTCGCTCAAGGCTGAAGCGCTCTACGTCGACCTCGGAAATGAGGAGATCGACTACCAGGCCGGCTGCTCCTGCTCGGCGGTAGTTGATTACGAGGATGATTTCTGGACCGCGCGCATCGGCGTGGCCTATCATTTCGGCGCGCGGGAAGAAGCGGTCGTGCCGCTCAAGTAGGCTGGGCACACGCTTGAGAAGCGGCATCGAGGGGCGCAACCGTGCCCCCGATTCTTTTAAGGAAGCTCGCTTTCGATCGTTATGAGCCGTGGTCCGACGTGTCGCTCTCGTGGGCGGCCGGCACGTCGAAAAGATCGATAGACGTCGTGAGGTGATGGGCCGCGTCGTCGAGCGACAGGTACGTGTCCTCGGGAATGGAGGCGAGGGCAGCATGGAGGTCGTCCATTGCGCCCGCGGCTTCGCTGCCTGCTCCGAGTATTTCAGCCAGGATCTGGCCAGCCTGGATGTCTTCAGCAAAGAAAACAGCATCCGAATTAGCGATGTGATCCGATACCGTCTCGGTCACGTGGTCGGCAGTTTTTCCGCCGGGCTCGCCGTCGGGATTGCTCATCGGTTCAACTCCGAGCCGTAGTCGCTTGCTTATAAAAGCGAAGCATCCGCTGTCAGACTAAATTGGCTTGGCACGATTACCAAATTGATAATCGGGCGCCCGTCCACCGGGAAGGAAAGCAATAAATTCGGGGAATTGCCGCACCCGGCGTGTCGCGCAAAGGCGCCGCGCCCAGCCATTGTAGGTTCTGACAGTTACGGATCTTTTCGAACGAACATACCTTCAGGCATCGAAGTACCTTTGATGTCCTGCGAGGGCGCGGTGCCGAAAGCAAAAAATGAGAATGTCCGCCGGGACGTGTGGACCGGCTCCAAGAGCGGAGATTTGTTGCCGGAGCCGGTTCGGGCGGAGTTGCAGGCATCCATCAAATGGGCTCTGCTCCGGGAGCAAAATGCGGCGGCAACCATTGAGATGCTGGTTGGTCGGATCTCGTCCGAAACGGAGCTCGTGACAAAGGCACGCTCATACGCCTCCGCGCTCAAGCACCACGTGGCGCGCGCGAAATCCATGCTCCCGCCGGACAGTGATCGTGCCAACGAGGTGTCCACGCAGAACGTGCTTTCGGAAACCGTTATCCTGTCGCTCTCTTCCAAGAAGGCCACTGACCTGCTCGTTCGCTTTTTGCTTCAGCATGCCGAAACTGTGTCGGATGCCGTGATGTTTGCGGCTGAAAGGCTGAACTCAAAAGTCATGCACCGCTTGTGGCGGAGAGCGGATAGAGCGCGCGCCAAGCTCGTGGAATGGCTGGAAAAACATGAAAGTCTGCAGCATAGACCGCATGCGGAAACTTCGGACAACGGAGACGCGATGATTATCGAGGCACCCAATACTTCGTATCAGGATGCCGCGCCATCGCCCGGCGAGAAGCGCGAGCCCGAAAACCCCGACCCGCACAGGATTCACTACCACCCGCCGCAGATCGTGATCTGGATGTGAGGTCTCTTTTGGAACAGGTGCGGCAGTCAGATGGAGATCAATTGCGTTGCCACAGCTTTCGCGACGGCTTGGGTGGTCGTCGCGCAGTCCAGCTTCTTCCGCGCAGCGTTGAGGTGGAAGATGACTGTGCGCTCGCTGATGCCGAGGATCTTGCTGGCCTCCCACGCCGTTTTCCCCGCCGCCGTCCATTTGAGGCAATCGAGCTCGCGTGCAGAGATCAGCAGCGACTCGAATGTATCGTGTCCGTTGAGCCTCAAGATGTGGCTATGAAAATATTTGGCGAGTGCGCGCCACTCTGCGACAAGCGATGCCGTCGTGGGAGGAGCATCCTCCGATTTCGCAGCTCCCGACGCTGCAAACAGGGCCGTCTCGCCTCGTAAGGGCGCCAGACAGAACGATACGGCATGCACGTTATCCGGTGCGGCGGCGCACTGTGGATCTCTGAGCTTCAGCTCGATGCAGAGGCGTTCCCGCGTTGTCCAATCGATCGGCTGCTGCCCGTCGAGCAGCCCGAAGTCGCGGAGGCTGTCGGTTGAAAGCGGCGCAAGCGTCACCTTCTGACGGATGCAGCTATCCGAATACAAGCAATGGAGATATTGGTCTGATTTGGGAATGTTGATTGCGACATAGGAAACGGTCGAAAGGCTGTAGAGCGCCTTGGCTGCGTTGAGGAACGCAACGCCCTGCTCGCACTTCTGAACCTTGGGTTCGCGCTTTGTGATTTCGAGATAGAGGGACTCTAGCATCGTCGCTCACCAGGCTTACGTTTCGCGGAACGCGCGTGCGAAGCTGTCGAACACTGGCCGCATGATGTAGTCGAAGAAGGTTCTCTCCTCCGTGCGAATGAATAGATCGGCCGGCATGCCCGGCGTGGGCTTGAAATCGGGAACGAGCTTGGCAGACGCTTCGCCGTCGAGCTTGACGCGCACGACGAATGCCGGTCCGGACCCGCTTTGTCCGGCCTTTGCGGACGCTGGCGAACCGGGGTCGTTGATCGTGTCCGGGGAAAGATAAACGACCTTTCCCGGTATCATCGGCGTGAGGCGCTGCTTCAGGGCGGAAAGACGGATCAATGCCTCTTGCCCGGAGTGAACGTGAACGATCTCTCTGGGGCTGATGCGAGCCTCGATCAGCAACGCCTCGTTGGTTGGAAGGAGCTCCATGATGATCGCACCGGGCGCTATGACGCCGCCTGGCGTGTTCGAGTTGAGCTTGACTACGGCGCCCTGGACCGGCGCGCGAACCTCAATGCGGTTGACCACATCCTCCGCGGCGCGAAGCTGCTCGGTGATGTCGTCCAGCTCCGTTTCGGTCTGGCGCAGCTCTTCGACGGCCTGCTGTATGGCGGCCGACTGCAGGGAGACGATCTGTTGCTCGGCGCGAGCAATCCGCTCCTTCGCATCGGCAATGCGGCCGGACAGCTCTCCCAGCTCTCCCAGCAAGGTTGCCTCCGCGCGCTGGATCGCCAGCATGTCTGTCTTACGCGCCAACTGCCGGGCCAGCAGCTCGGCCTTGTCTTTCATTTCCTCTTTGAAAAGCTCCAGCCGGGCTTCCGCGGATTTGACCTGAGCCTCGTAGCCGTGAATGCCCTCGCGAAGTCCGGCAATCTCCTTATTGAGGACGTCCTGCTCGGCTGTGCGCTTCTTGAGCCGCGCGTTGAGCTCGACCCGTTGCCGTTCCATCAGCTCGCTAAGCTCGGGATCGCCGCTCGCGTTTCTGATCTCGTCGGGGAACTCTATGGTGGTCAATCCGTCGATCTCGGACTGAACCCTGGCGCGCAGGGCAAGCAGCCGGTATCGGCGCAACGCGAGCCGCGTTAGGCGGGTGCGTGCTGCCGTCTCGTTGAGGCGAAGGAGGGCCTGTCCCTTCTCGACGACATCGCCCTCACGAACCATCACCTGCTCGACGATGCCGCCCTCGAGGTGCTGGATCTGCTTGTTCTGTCCGGTTGCCACGAACGAGCCGGAGGCGACGACGGCGCCCTCCAATGGCGCATACACGGCCCAGGCCCCGAAACCCGGCCCGAGGATCGCAAGAATGGCGATGCCCCAAAGACAAAGGCGCCGGCTGGATTTCGGCACGTCGCGGTGCCACTGATCAAGGCTCGGCATTTCTATGGACATGGCAGCCCCATCACGCCGGACTAGACGCGGCGGGTGCCGCGGTCGTTTCGCCATGGCCAGTCGCCGGCAGCGGCTCGCTGGCGGAAACTTGCCCGCTGTTCTTGCCGGCATTCATGCGGACCAGGCGATGCAGGACCTCGCTTGGCGGACCGAAGGCTTCCATGCGTCCGCCCCGCAGAATGAGGACTTTGTCGACGAGGTTGAGCAGCGCCGGCCGCTGCGTGATCACCACGATCGACACGCCCCGCGTCTTGGCCCGACGCAAGGTTTCCGCGAGCGCCTGCTCGCCAAGCGCATCGAGGTTCGAGTTCGGCTCGTCGAGCACGACGAGGGACGGCTCGCCGAAGAAGGCGCGGGCGAGTGCGATTCTCTGCTTCTGGCCGCCCGACAAGGGCGCGCCGTTGCGGTCCAGGACCGTTTCGTAGCCGTTGCTGAGGTGTGTGATCATGTCGTGCACGCCGGCGATCTGCGCGGCGCGGAGCACCTCGATGTCCGGTAGGTCCGAGCGCATGCGGCAGACATTTTCGCGGATGGTTCCGGGGAAGAGTTCGACCTCCTGCGGAAGGTAGCCGGTGAACTCGCCGAACTGGCGCCGGTCCCAGTTTCGAAGCTCGGTGCCATCGAGCCTCACCTTGCCCGCGGTGGGGAACAGGCAACCGACAACGATGCGGGCGAGCGTGCTTTTGCCGGATCCCGAAGGGCCGACGATGGCCAGCGACTGCCCTGCGGGAAGCTCGAAGCTGATGCCGTTGAGCGCGGGCTCCTTGCTGCCGGGGCATAGGTAAAGCACTTTGTCGACGGTCAATCGGCCATCCGGCTTGGGCAGCAGCAGCCGCGGCTTGAAAGCCTGCATTGCTTCAACGGCATTTTTGACTTTCGCGTAAGCCTGACGCGCCTGGATCAGGCTGCGCCAACCTTCGATCATGCCCTCGAGCGGCTGCAGCGCGCGCCCGGCGATGATCGAGGCAGCAATCATCATGCCGCCCGTAAGCTCTCCCTTGAGCGCCAGATATGCGCCGACGCCCAGCATGAGAATTTGTGTGACGAGCCGCACGAACTTGGACGACCCGCTGATCCAAACGTTGCGTTCTTGGCCATCGAGTTGGGCCCTGAGCGCGTCCGCTTGCTCGCGCCCCCAATGCAGGATGCTCTCGTTCATCATGCCCATGGCGTTGATGACCTGGGCGTTGCGGGCGAGCGCCTCGGCGTTGGCATCGGCTTTGGCCGCATGAGAACCCGCGCTCGACAACGGCTTGGCCGTCACGCTGCGGTTGACGAGGGCGATTCCGAATAGCACCGCACCGGCAAGGACACACAGGGTGCCGAGCAGCGGATGCACGAGGAATATGACGAGAAAGTACATCGGAGCCAGCGGTGCATCGAACAGCAGCAGCATCGTCGGGCTCGAGAGAAAGCTGCGGACCTGATGCAGATTGCGAAGCGGCTGGATATTGCCGCCTTCGCCGGTCGGTGCGCTCCCGATCACGCTTGCGAGCACCGGCCCGGCGAGAATACTTTCCATTTTCATGGACAGACGGCCGAGCATCTGGCGCCGGATGATGTCGAGAACGGAAAGGACGCCGATCAGACCGAGCGCCAGTCCAGACAGCATCAAAAGCGTTTCGAAGCTGTGGCTGGTTAGAACCCGGTCCGAGAGCTGGAACAGGTAGATCGGCATCGTCATCATCAGAACGTTGACGAAAGCCGAAAACAGCCCGACCGCGACGAATGAGCGTCGGGCTGCATATCGCCATTCCGACATCGGATCGCGCGCGCCTCGCCCGCGCATGGCGGAGCTGTCGCGTTCCGTCGCGGCATCCGTTGAACCGCGCGCCTGCTCAACGGCCTGCTCGTCTTGCGCTCTGCGAGGCCAACCATTGTCTATGGCCTTCGCCAACTCGGCGAAAGTCTGCGCGACATGCCCACCTATGCTCTCGATACGAGGCGTCGTCGCCTGCCCCCCGGGGTCTACGATCATCGATTGAGACACGGTCGCTCTCCCTCAGAGGCCTGACAGCTATGAGAACAGGTCTGCCGCAAGTCCGCCTTTGCCCGTATCGGGAATGATGGATGCGAGGAGCCCATGTCCATGACCGGTTCCGATATCGATGGAATCGGCATCCTCCGCATTGCCCAGCAAGACGTCCGTCAGCGAGCTCGTCGTTGAGTGGACGAGGTCGGACAAAGGTTCGCTGCCGGCGCCCGTATCCGTCCGCATGGCGATGTTGAGGTCGGTATACTTGCCGCCGTCGAACAGCGTGTCCGGGTTGAGCGTGCTCGAAACAGTGGTCGAAAGGAACGAGATCGAGCCCGATGAGCCGACGTCGCCGGCGAGCGACAAGGATCCGGTCACGCCGCTGATGGTGCTCGAGAGACCAGCTACCGTTGAGTCGACAACGGATCCCAGCCCGCCGACCGTCTCGCCGAGGGTATCGGTGACAGAGCCGGTGAGGTCATCGACCGTATCCGTAAGACCGGCCACGGTCGTCCCGACAGCAGACCCTACTCCGTCGAGCGTCGAGGCAACGGCGTCGAGCGCCGTGTTGCCGACTGTTCCGACCAGCTCTACGACGTCATCGACAACTGGCACGACGGCGCCAATGGTTGTCTCGAGAACATCCGTTGCCGTGTCCGCCACATTCGTGAGCAGGGTCGTGGTATTAACGACGGCGTCCGTCACGAGGCCCAAAGTATCATCGACCAATGCGACAACAGGCTCGGTCAATGCGCCAAGGTCCAACGGGATGTCGAGGTCAATCAGATTAGTGATGTCGAGATCAAGCGAGATTCCGTCGCCAAGACCAAGCTCGATATCGATCACACCAGTATCGATGCCGACGTGCGGACCGCAAGCGCTATCGCCGCCCTCGCACGAGCCGGAATGCCCAGGATCCTGATGTCCGTCGCCTGGCGCAACTGGTGTGTCACCAGCCTCACCTTCCGTGGCAGCCTTTGCTGCGACCGGCTGGCCACCGCCTGCGTCGAGTTTGTCTGCTTGGAACGGCGCGCCATCACCGCTCGGGATTTCCTGCGATGTTCCGGCGGCCATCTTACCTGCGACGGGGCTTGCCTCCTTCGCGGCTGCTGCGGCTACTGCACCGGAGTCGTCGCCTCCGACGATACCGGCAAGCGTCGCGGCGAATCCGTTGGTGCTTCCGCTTGGATCGCTGTCCGGCGAAGTGCGGTCGCCGTCTTCATCAGCCGTTTGAGCAGCATGGGCTGTGCTGTTGAGAAACTGATGGACGACGAAAATCTGCCCGAGATAAAAAAACCTAGTTAGAAAACTCCACATTCCCCGGTGCCGGTTCAGGCGAGAGGGATCTGTTTCGTATTCCCGATTGATTTCTTTCGCGATGCGAGAATTAATTTCCTCAAAGTGATCGGCGTCGCTATGCATGAGAATTCTGCTCCATTTGCAGATTTCCATTCGGCGTGCCGTGCCCTAATTCCACGGCGATCATCACTCAAATCATTCGACCACTGCCGGAAAAGGATTATTCGATGATAGTGTTGTCGAACAGTAAACTTGGCCCCGGTATTAGGGGGCCAAGTTTTTTGGCGGGGCGAATTATCAAGCAGTGTCGGGAAGTAAGTCGTCGGTATCGAAGAGGTCGACTTAGGAAAGCAAACCCTGGAGATCCAAGGCTGGCACAATATCGCCCGCGCCTTCGGCACCGAGCAGCGCGCCCACATCGCCAAGGTCGACACCCAAAAGACCGTCCTCCTGGCAGAGGTTGGACAGGAGGCCCGATACGTCGGCATCGGTCGCAGTGCCAAGCAGGTCGGAAACCGTAGCGGCGAGATCGGCACCGACACAAATGCCGGCGAGGTCGAGACCGGAAACCCCGTTGGCATCGAGGCTTGTCAACGCCTCCACAAGGCCGCTTCCGATGCCGGCATCGACGGCCGCGGTGATGTCTCCGAGTAGGCATCCCGAGGCATCGGCGCCCAAGAGATCCGATACAGTCGCCGAGACATCGCCGAGCAGATCGCTCGAGGCGTCGGCAGCTAGCAGGTCAGATGCTGTGGCGGCGATTTTGTCGACATTGAGTAGATTGGAAAAGGTCGGAGCGATGCAGCCTATCGGTGCGGCGATGTCGCTGAGCCGGCCGTCCACTGCATCGACGTTGACGAGGTCAACATCTCCAAGGCCGATATCGCCTAGGGGATCGACGCCGACGTCGCCGATGTCTATATCTCCAGTGTTGATTGTGACATCGGTTCCATTTCCTTCTTGGCAGGTCTGATCAGGGCAATTCATGGTAGGACCTCCGATTCAGTTTCAGGACAAGATGGCGGTTCACAGAGATGCGGCTCGCAATGACTGCATTCCCCTTTTTTCGCCATTGTTTGCCTTCTCCTCGAATGACGGGGCATGGCGCTATGGTTCCGATTAGAGTTGAGGTGCCCTGCCAGATCGGCGCGCGGCGGCATCAAGGTGAAGCCGAGGTAAATAAAATAAAGCCATTCCATTTCAGGATATTGCGAGGAGCAGGCGTCAAGTTTGCTGCTTTGGGGAGAAATGGCGCGCCCTGTTAGATTTGACAGGGACACCCGAAAAAAACTCTAGCCCCTGTTAGTTGCGCTTTTACCAAATATTTACCAAAGAAGCGTTGCCTGAATATGTTGGTGGGCTGATGAGTCCGTTTTGGTAACGGCCTGGCTCCAAAAAATTCGGGCGGCACATTCGTTTTCTGCCGTCCATTGGAGAGCCGTTTCACAGCGGCGAATGTAACCGCAATTCGATGTCTTCCTGTCTCATTCCACAACCTCGCAATCGCGGGGCTGAGCATTTGCGTGCGTTCTCAAAGGGCGCGGATAATGGCTATTGGGGTGTTCGCGAGCAGCAGACATAGAAGCCGGCCGGGCTGTCATCGATGGCTGGCCGCGAGGATGCTCGTCATCGCGTTCGCGTTTTTTGGCACGCTAAGTCTTGCGACTTCGTCTCAGGCTGGAACCGTCGTGATCGTCAAGACCACGATTGGACTAGATGGCAATTTCGATTTCTCTGGATCCGCGGGCATCGGAAACTTCAGCCTTTTGACCGTTGCCAATACTGCGACCCAAACATTCCTTGGGGTTGGCGCCGGCGCCTACGTTGTTGCCGAAGCTCAAACGGTCGGTTTTTCCATATCGAGCGTTGTATGCGTGAGCGCAACGCTCACCTCAACGTTCGACATCACGGGCGCGAGCGTGTCGTTCCAATTGGGGGCTTTGGACATTCTAACGTGTACGTTCCTCAGCGTCTCGGATTCGACCGCTCCTATCCTAAACGGCTTTACGCGGCAGAACCCGGCGACATCGCCGACGAGTGCGGACACGCTGGTGTTCCGGGCGACCTTTTCCGAGGACGTTCAGAACGTCGATGCCGCCGACTTCGCCGTCAACGGCACGACAACTGCCACCGTCACCGCCGTCACGCCTGTGAGCGGCTCGGTCTACGATGTCACCGTGTCGGGTGGCGACCTCGCCGCCTTCAACGGCACGGTCGGTCTCGACCTCGCCGCCGGCCAGGACATCACCGATGCCGCCGCCAATCCGTTGCCGACCGGGGAACCGCCCATCGACGAAACCTATCTGCTCGACAACGCCGGGGTGACGCTCGCGAGCTTTACGCGGCAGAACCCGGCGACATCGCCGACGAGTGCGGACACGCTGGTGTTCCGGGCGACCTTTTCCGAGGACGTTCAGAACGTCGATGCCGCCGACTTCGCCGTCAACGGCACGACAACTGCCACCGTCACCGCCGTCACGCCTGTGAGCGGCTCGGTCTACGATGTCACCGTGTCGGGTGGCGACCTCGCCGCCTTCAACGGCACGGTCGGTCTCGACCTCGCCGCCGGCCAGGACATCACCGATGCCGCCGCCAATCCGTTGCCGACCGGGGAACCGCCCATCGACGAAACCTATCTGCTCGACAACGCCGGGGTGACGCTCGCGAGCTTTACGCGGCAGAACCCGGCGACATCGCCGACGAGTGCGGACACGCTGGTGTTCCGGGCGACCTTTTCCGAGGACGTTCAGAACGTCGATGCCGCCGACTTCGCCGTCAACGGCACGACAACTGCCACCGTCACCGCCGTCACGCCTGTGAGCGGCTCGGTCTACGATGTCACCGTGTCGGGTGGCGACCTCGCCGCCTTCAACGGCACGGTCGGTCTCGACCTCGCCGCCGGCCAGGACATCACCGATGCCGCCGCCAATCCGTTGCCCGCCGGGGAGCCGCCCATCGACGAAACCTATCTGCTCGACAACGCGGGGGTGGCCACAAACATCTCGGCTCCTGCGTCTGTTTCCACGCCCGATCCCTTTGTTGTCACTGTAACTTTCAGCGAACCTGTGTCCGGCTTCACGCTTGGCGACGTCGTCGTGGCCAACGGCACCGCGAGCGGCCTCAGTGGATCAGGCGCGAACTACACGCTGACGATCACTCCAAGCGGCGGCGGCGATATCACAATCGATATCGCGGCGGGTGCAGCGACGGATGCGTTGGGTAATGGTAGCGATGCGGCGACCGCCACGACAATTCTGCTGCAGTCGTTCGGCTCAATTACGATCGTGAAAAACGTCACGCCGCAAAGCGCTGGACAAGGAACATTTACCTATGTGTCGCCGGATTCCGATCTCAATGGAATCTCAATATCGACTGCGGGCGGAGCAGGTTCGATTACTATTCTGAAATCGCCAGGGACGTTCGAAATCTCCGAGAATATTGTCGATGGTTGGGTTCTGACATCGGTTTCCTGCAGCGAGACGGGCACTCCGAACTCGACGGCCGTGACGGCTGACCGTAGGGCAACAATTGGACTGGAAGCCGGGGAAAACGTGACTTGCACGTTCGTGAGCGGTCGCGACGAAGCATACATGGTATCGCGGACCCAACGCTTAATCTCCAACTTCATGGTCAGACGCACGGATCAAATAACTGCGGCCGAACCGGATCTCGTTCAACGTTTAACCGACGGCTGCGAAAGCGCAAAGGACCCTATCACGCTCGACGGCTCAGGGAGCGATCGTGGTAGTTCGATACATGTTTCAACCAGCCTGAACAGGATGAGGGCATCGAGTACAGCTGCAAAGTTCGGCGGCTCGGATGCACCCGAACAGATGTCGCTGGCTCAGACTGAAGCCCACGAGTCGCGCGCGTGTATGAAAGTACCCGGCGTTTGGGTTGAAGGGCATTGGTCGCACGTCGAGACAGACACGGCACAGAGCAACCTGGGTCTGCTCTATTTGGGCATCGAGTATCGGGTCGCTCAGAATTTTTTGTTCGGGCTTTTGACTCAATTCGACTGGACCCGTGAACAGAACGACACGGACAGCGCGGACGTGGCGGGCTTCGGTTGGCTTAGCGGACCATATTTTGTGACGCGCTTGAATGAGAATTTGTTCTTCGACGGCCGAGTTGCCTGGGGGCAGTCGGACAATACGGTTAGCCCGATCGGGACCTACACCGACAATTTTGAAACCACCCGTTGGCTCATCAGGTCTCGCATCACGGGTGATTTCGACTGGGTTGGATGGCGGATCAATCCCGAACTTGGCTTTGTCTACATGCGCGACCATCAGGAGCGGTACATAGATGAGCTGGGGTTTGACATTCCCGGACAGAGCACCGCGATGGGGCGGTTGACCTTCGGTCCAAGAGTGAGCAAGAACGTCGACCTTGCGAGCGCCGCCAAAGTCTCGGCCCACCTCAGAATGACGGGTATCTGGGACTTCGACAGAACTGAGCTTGTCGATGTCGAGACGGGCCTGCCGGCCACTTTGCAAGCAATACGCGGTCGTCTGGAGGGCGGGCTTATTGCCAGTTTTGGCGACGGCGCAAGTCTAACGCTGGAAGGCTTTTATGATGGTATCGGAATTGGCGACTACGAGAGCTACGGGGGCACGACGAGACTATCCATTAAGTTAAACTGACGAGGTTTATAAACGAGAGGCCCCGAAGCAAGCGGCGAGGCATCGTGATGCAGCCCGCTGTTTTAGCTGGACTCCGTTTCGAGCTCTCTGCACCCAAGCCGCGGACTGCGCGCTGTCAGCGCACGGTCATGCGCGATCGCGAGACACCTGGGCGGCGCGGTCGTGCACGGGGAACGCTATGTCGGCGCGAAGATCTTAGAGCGCCATAACCGCGGCGCGCTCGGCAAGGCGGTCGTACGCGACCTGGATGGGATCGCGAACATCGACGACGCGCGAAACGCCAAGGCGCAACAGCGCCTTCAAACGATCGCGTCTGCCGCGATAGTGTGCGACCGGCGCATACGGCGGTGGAATGCCGTGCTGCTCACGGCCGTACAGACGAAGGTACTCGGCGAAGTTTCCGAAGATTTCCCGATTGTCGATCTCCCGGAAGGTCTCGATCGGAGCGCCTTCCGCGAGGACGACATCGTGCGTTTCCAACTCGATGTGAAAGTACTCGATGTCCTGAATGCCTTCCGGTGTACCGGGTCGGATTGTGGCGCCGTTTACGAGATGCTTCACCGGTATGAGAACGCCATCGAGGTAGAGCGCATGAAGAGGCGACAGATAAAGATCCGTACTCGGCACGCTGTCCGATAGCGCCGATCTGGCGACGCGGATGGGCTGAATGTTGTCGGGCCAGTTCGAGGTCGCGCCCCGGCGGAAAGCGCGCCGCCCGATCCACTTTATAGGCCTATGCTGACCCGACACTGTGATCACGCGATCGCCGATGGACAGCGCTTCGACCGGGACGTTGCCGGAGCTCGTGAGGATGTGCGTGCCACGGAGGAAGCAGGGAAGCTGTTCAGGGAGGCACTTGAAAAATCTCTTGGCTGCGAGTGCCTGCGTTGAAAGCCCCGCAACAGCAGTAAAGCCCGCTGCACCCGCCATCACATGGAAGAAGCGCCGCCTGCCCGGGCTATTGACGCTCTTTACCCCCGGGGCCTCTTCCTCGTTCATCACTCTACTCCTCACGCCAAGCGTTTGCTGATGACGTTACGGAGGGATCAATGTTGGAACAATCCGGCACTGCGGATTCTTCTTCGTTGACCTTAATGTAGGAGAGTAAACAGCTATAATTAAGTAGTTAATCTGACCGCCACGCCGAGCTCGGCGTAGGGCTCAAGCGGGGTTGCTTAGGAATCGGATTTCAACCGCGATCACGTCGTGATTGTCCTGTAAAATTCGTCCTTGCTTCCAGCTTCTCGCAGGCATCGGAGGATCTCCGGTGCGCGTAGTTTGCGCGCAACCGCAGCGAGGGCGTTGAGCTGGTCGATCTGCGAAGATGCGGGAAGCAGCAAAAGGAACGCAAGGTCGATCGGCTCATTGTCGATCGCGCCGTACGCGATGGGATGCTTGAGTCGTACGAATATCCCAAACGGCTTCTGGATCTCGCGCAGTCGCGCGTGCGGGATGCAGACTCCGCTGCCGATGCCTGTCGACCCGAGTTCATCACGCTGTTCAAGCGCATTGGCGATCGCATCGGCCGGCAATTGCAGCGCCGCTCCGGCCCTGGCGGCAAGCGCGCGGAGAAGCGAGTTCTTGTCCGCGGCGCGGAGATCAACCTCTGTGTCCTCCTCTTTGAGGAAGTCTCGGATTTCCATCGTCACTCCTGGTCGGCGACTCCAATGAGCTCTTTGGAGCCTATTCCAATTCCGGTACCTGCAGTCGGTAGCCGATCCCGGTCTCGGTCAGAAGGTACCTGGGGCGCTCGGGATCCGTCTCGATCTTGCGCCTCAACTGGCGCATATAAACGCGCAGGTACTGGGTATCTGTGGACTCATCCCAGAGCGCATCGAGCAGGAATTTGTGGGTCAGCACTTTGCCGGCGTGCTGCACGAGGAGGCGCAGCAGGTCATACTCCTTCGGAGAGAGTTTCACCTCCCTGTCGCCCACCTTCACAATCCGCCGGACGAGATCGACAGAGAGATCGCCGACCCGGAACACGGGACGTTCGCCTTGAACCTGAAGCTGATGACGGACGGCAGCACGCATGCGGGCAAGGAGTTCCTCCATCCCGAACGGCTTAGTGACGTAGTCATCGGCACCAAAGTCCAGAGCACGCACCTTTGCGTTTTCGTCGTCGCGACTTGAGAGGACGACGATCGGCACGCGCTCGTTGCGCTCGCGTATCTCTGAGAGAAGGTCGAGGCCGTTCACATCCGGCAAGCCGAGATCGAGAATGATCAGATCGGGCTTCTGGCTGAGGAGTTCGAGGCCCATCTTGCCGTTGGTGGCGTCGAGGATGTCGTAGCCCTGTGTTGTGAGCCCCATCCGCAGCAGCTTGCGGATCGGGGGATCATCGTCGATGACGAGCACCTTGAGTGGGATGGTGGTCATTCGACTGTATCCAAGTGCTGATAGCCGGTTGAGACCGGCAGTCTGATGGTGAACACGGCGCCTTTCCTGTCGCTACGATTCCCGCCGACAATGGTCCCGTTCATGGACTCGATGAACCCTCGCGAAATTGCGAGGCCGAGACCGGTTCCCACGCGCACGCGATCGCCTTTGTTGGCGCGGTAGAACTTGTCGAAGATCAGCTCGGTGTCGGACGGAGGAATGCCTTCGCCTTCATCCAAAATCTGCAGGCGGACAGAGTCACCGTCAAGCTGGCTTGCCACGGTGATAGTCGTTCCCTCCGGCGCGTACTTGGCGGCGTTGTCGATAAGGTTAAAGAGCACTTGCTCGAACAGGACTGCATCCACGCGGACCATCGGCAGATCGCGTGCCAGATCGATACGGATGTCGTGGCGGGCAAGAATTCGCGAGGCGCGGCGGAGTGCACTGCCCACAATCTCGCCGAGATCGTGCAGTGAGATATTCGGGACGATGGCGCCCGACTCAAGCTTCGTCATGTCCAATAAGTTCGCAATGAAGCGATTGAGGCGCTCGGCCTCATCGATGATGGTTCCGAGCAGATCTGCCTTCTGTGCGTCGTCGAGATTGGGCGACAGGTCGCGCAAGGCGCTCGCCGAGCCCAGGACGGCAGCCAAAGGCGTCTTCAGATCGTGGGAAATGGACGTCAGCAATGCGGAGCGCAGGCGTTCCGTTTCCATAGCGCGCGCCGAACGGTCGACGTCCTCGACGAGGTGTACGCGCTCGATGGCCAGCGCGGCCTGATCAATCAAAGCATCGAACAGTCGCCGCTGGTCGGGCGTGAGCAGCGGCCCCGGCTTGTCGCTGTCGATTCCGACGACACCGATGGCAGCCCGGCCGGTTCGCATCGGCAGGAACAGACGCTGGGCGCCTGGTAGCGTGTCCGAGCCGCGTCCGGCTGCACGGTCATTTTTCCATGCCCACGTCGCCGCCGCTAGGTCGGAAGCGTCGAGCGTATCCTCGGGCGGATAGCCCGCCCGCACCGCAATGGTGTTTCCATCCGGCAAAAGCAGCACCACGCGCACTTTGAGCATGGACGCGATCTGATAAGCTGCTGCCCACAACACGTCGTCCAAGCTAACGGCACGGGCGAGCTTGCGGCTGAAAGCATAAAGAGACTCGGTCGTGCTCGCGCGATTGACGGCGAGCACCGTTTGGCTCTGCATGCGTCCGGCGACATTCGACACGATCACTGCCACGATGGCGAACGATATCAAGGCGGCGACGTTGGTGCCGTCGCTGATCGTGAACGTGAACAGAGGCGGCAGGAAAAAGAAGTTATAGCAGAGGGAGCCGACGACGCTGGCAACCAGCGAGGGCGCCAATCCGTAGCGGACCGCGATGCCCACGATCACAGTGAGAAAAATGAGGTCGACGCTTTCCACACCGAGCCAGGGACGCAGGAGCCAACTGATAGCAAGCGCGGCTGCGGTCGAGAGTAGCGACACGATATAGGGTAGCGGATTGAACGACGGCTGCGGCCTCGCCGCGCGCACTGTCTTCCGCGCGATGGGGTCTCCGGATTCGGCGTCTCCGCTTATTACCTGAACTCGTATGTTGCCGGACCGCCGCAGGAGGTCGTGGACCACCGAACCGTTGAGGAGCTCAAACCAACGCGGCCGTTCGGATTTTCCGACGATGATCTGGGTCACGTTGTTCGCGCGAGCAAAGGCAACGATGTCATCGGCGATGCGCCGTGTGCCACTGGGCACAGTGACGGCCTCGCCGCCCATCCGCTCGGCAAGCCGCAAAGTATCCGCAACGCGGTCGCGCTCCACGTCGCTGAGCCGGAGGCTGCGTCGCGTCTCGACCGATAGGGCGGTCCATGGCGCACGTAGACGGTCTGCTGCTCGCTTGGCATAGCGCACGAGACCGGCCGATCGCGGATCCTCAGTTACACACACGAGAATGCGTTCACCGGCGGCCCATGGGCCCGGGATTGCCCGGGCCTGCATCTCGTTGAGGAGCTGGTCGTCGACGCGTTCGGCTGTGCGGCGCAGCGCAAGTTCACGCAGCGCGGTTAGATTAGCCGGCGAGAAGAAATGCTCGAGCGCGCGCTCGGCTTGCTGCGGGATATAGACCTTGCCGGCTTTCAGGCGGTCGATGAGGTCTTGTGGCGTGAGGTCGACCAGCTCGACAGCATCGGCCCGGTCGAAGATCGCATCCGGCACTGTCTCGCGAACGCGCACGCGCGTGATTTGCGCCACGACATCGTTTAAGCTTTCGATGTGCTGGATGTTGACCGTGGTATAGACGTCGATGCCGTGGTCTAGGATCTCCTCGACGTCGAGATAGCGCTTCGGATGTCGGCTTCCGTGCGCGTTGGTATGCGCCAACTCATCGACGAGCACGATCTGCGGGCGGCGCGCGATGATGGCGTCAATGTCCATTTCCTCGAGCATCTGGCCCCGGTAGTCGACTTGTCGCCGGGGGATGATCTCCAGGCCGCGGAGCAACGCTTGCGTTTCCTTACGACCATGCGTCTCGACGATGCCGATGACGACGTCGTAGCCGTCCTTGCGCCGCGCGCGGGCCGTGCGCAGCATTTCGAAAGTCTTACCGACGCCTGGCGCCGCGCCAACAAAGATTCGTAGCTTGCCGGCGCGGCTGTCCTCTCGTCGGGCGGCTTCCAGCAGTGCCTCCGGCGACGGGCGCCCATCGGGATCGGGTCGGTCTTCCGGCATCACGGCTTCCGAAGGGGTAAGGACTCACCGTTCCATATTAGCAGGGCGTTCTGGCCCGTGCCTGCCTCGATCGAGGCATTCTTTGTTACGACGCAGGCTTGAGCTGATCGAGCGCCAGATTGAGCTCGAGGACGTTTACGATGCGGTCGGGGGTCAAGAAGGCGCCCGGAGCCGCCGCGTGCTGCCTGACCAGGGCCTCCACGTCCGAAGGGGATAGACCCCGGGCATTGGCCACCCGCTCTACCTGATAGAGGGCCGCGTGCTCGCTGATGTTTGGATCGAGCCCACTGCCGGATGCAGCCGCTAGCTCGGGCGGTAACGGCCTTTCGGCGGTGGCGCCGTAGCGCGCGACAATCTCTTTGGCGCGATCTGTCAGATCACTGCTGGTTGGCGATTTGTTGCTGCCCGCCGCGCTTGTCGCATTGTAGCCTTCCTTGCCCGCTGCCGAGGGGCGTGGCCAGAAGTACTTCGGTTGTTCGAATTTCTGCGCGACCAGTCTGCTGCCGATGGCCGTACCGGCTGCATCCGTAACGAGGGACCCCTGCGCGGTCGATGGGGTGAAGACGGCTCCGACCGCCCAGATCGCTGCAGAGTAGCCAACGACGCAGATGAGCATGGTTGCGATAACGAGACGGATACTGGTGATGAAGGATTGCATGTGACTGTCCTCGGACTCGGTCTCATTTCATATAGACGAGATGCTCGGCGATCGGACCCAGCGTAGCGGCAGGGAAGTAGGTCAGCGCGCCGACGACGATGATCGTCGCCAATAGCATGACAGCGAAGGTTCCATCCTCGACGCCGAGGGTGCCAGCGGACTCGGCACTGCGCTTCTTTCGCATCAGCGAGCCAACGATCGCCAGCGGCAGAATGATCGGAATGAAGCGTGCGAGCAGCATGACGATGCCAGTGGCGATATTCCATGGCACGGTGTTGTCGCCTAGCCCTTCAAAGCCCGAGCCGTTATTCGCGCTCGACGAGCTGAATTCGTAAAGTATCTCGCTGAAGCCATGCGGGCCGACGTTATTGAGCGTCCCCGCCCCCCATGGCGTCGCCGCGAAGATGGCCGTCCCGACGAGGATGAAGAACCCGTGCGCCAAGAGCGCAAGCAGGGCGAGCTTGACTTCGCGCGCTTCGATCCGCCACCCGATGTATTCGGGCGTACGGCCCACCATCATCCCGGCGATGAAAACGCCGAAGATGATATACAGGAACATGTTGATCATGCCGACGCCGACGCCGCCGAAATCCTCGTTCAGCCACATGCCGATCATGGGCATGAGACCAGTCAAGGGATTAAGGCTGTCGTGCATTGCATTGACCGAGCCGTTGCTGGTCGACGTCGTCAGCACGGCCCACGTCGGTCCCGCCGTGGTACCGAAGCGCAGCTCCTTGCCCTCTAGATTGCCGACGCTCTGCTCGATCGGAAGGTCGGCAAAGGCCTGCGTCGGCGCGGTTTCGAAATAGACGGCAAAGCCGGTCCGCGTCAGCATCATGACGAGCATGACGGCGAAGACGACTGCGGCATGGCGCATGCGCCCGAGAATCCGGCCGAACATCCAGACGCAAGCCATCGGAATGATGATGATGGCAACCATGGACAGCGCATTGGTCCAGAAGGTTGGGTTCTCCAGCGGATGCGTGCTGTTCGGCCCGAAGAAGCCGCCGCCGTTGGTGCCGAGCTGCTTGATCGTCACGAACGCCGCGACCGGCCCCCGCGCAATGGTCTGCTCGACGCCCTCGAGCGTCATCACCTTGGCGGCGCCCTCAAACGTCATCGGCATACCGCCGAGGACCATGAGCGTCGCAACCACCAGCGCCACCGGTAGGAGGACCAGAAACGAGGCCCGCTGCACATCGATAAAGAAGTTGCCGAGGTCGCGACGGCCGGCCAGCCCGCGAGCTAGTGCTGCGAGGGCGGCAATGCCGGTCGCCGCCGAGACGAACTGGAGCCACATCAGCGCGCCGAGCTGCGACAGGTAGCTGAGTGTCGACTCGCCCGAATAGTGCTGCAGATTGGTGTTGGTCGTGAACGAGGCGGCCGTATTGAAGATGAGGCTTCCTTCGATAGTCCCCATGCCGTCCGGGTTGAGCGGCAGATACTGCTGAAGAGCGAGGATGCCGAACGTCACGACGAACATTACAATATTGAAGGCCAGCATGGAGACCATGTACGCCTTCCAATCCTGGGCCTCTCTGGTCAGCGGACCGCCGACAATCTGGAACGCCCGCGTTTTCCATCCGGCGATTCCTGACAGGGGCTCCGCAGGGTCCATCGCCCAAGTCATATAGCGGCCGAGCGGCCAGGACAGCAGCGCAGAGCCGCCGACAATGAGCAAGACAAATAGAACGGCATAGGTCGTCATAGGATCAGCTCCAGCTGGCTTGGTGCCTAGATGTGTTCAGCGGCCGACGTCAGCCAAAGCAACAAGCCGAAGATTGCGATTCCGAGAATGAGATAGATGAGGGTCATTGGCGCGTTCCATCCTGTCAGGCGAGCCGCAGTGCGGTGACCATAAGGTCGATAAGCTTGATGCCGACGAACGGCACGATCAGTCCCCCGATGCCGTAGATCAGAAGGTTGCGGCGCAACACCGCGGCCGCGCCGAGCGGACGGTAGGCTACGCCCCTGAGCGCGAGCGGAATGAGCGCGATGATGATCACGGCGTTGAAGATGATGGCCGAGAGGATCGCGCTCTGTGGGTTCGCGAGCCCCATGATGTTGAGCGCATCAAGCTGCGGGTAGAACGCGACGAACATCGCCGGAATGATGGCGAAGTACTTCGCCACATCGTTGGCAACCGAGAAGGTGGTCAGCGCGCCGCGCGTCATGAGTAGCTGCTTGCCGATCTCGACGATCTCGATGAGCTTGGTCGGGTTCGAGTCGAGGTCAACCATGTTGCCGGCTTCGCGTGCGGCCTGGGTTCCGGTATTCATCGCCACGCCGACGTCGGACTGTGCGAGCGCCGGGGCATCGTTCGTGCCGTCGCCGCACATTGCGACCAGCTTGCCTTTGGACTGCTCGTCGCGGATGAGCTTAAGCTTATCTTCCGGTGTCGCCTGCGCGAGGAAGTCATCGACGCCAGCCTCCGCTGCGATCGCCGCAGCCGTCATCGGATTATCGCCGGTGATCATGATCGTGCGGATGCCCATGCGCCGGAGCTGGGTAAAACGCTCGCGGATGCCACCCTTGACGATATCCTTGAGGTGGATGACGCCGAGCAGCCGGCCATCCTTGGCCACAGCAAGCGGTGTGCCGCCGGACTTCGCGATTTCGTCGGCAATTGCGGTGACCTCACGCGCCGTCTCCGCGCCGACAGGCTGGGAAGCATGAGTGCCCGCGGAAGCGGCCGAAGGGGACCCGTTGAGATAGGCGAGGATGGCATCAATGGCGCCTTTGCGGACCCACGAGCCGTCGACCTCCATGCCGCTCATGCGGCTTTGCGCCGTGAATGGGATGAGCTTGCCGTGATGCTTCCCGAGATCGCGTCCGCGGATGCCGTACTTTTCCTTTGCCAGCACGACGATCGAACGGCCTTCGGGCGTTTCATCGGCAAGAGAGGCAAACTGCGCGGCGTCTGCCAGCTCCTGCTCCGTCACCCCGCGCACCGGCTTGAAGCTCGCTGCCTGTCGGTTGCCGAGGGTGATCGTGCCGGTCTTGTCGAGCAAAAGCGTATCGACATCGCCAGCGGCTTCGACGGCCCGACCGGACATGGCTAGCACGTTGAACCGCACGAGGCGGTCCATGCCGGCGATGCCGATTGCCGACAGCAGCGCGCCGATCGTCGTCGGGATGAGCGCAACGAAAAGAGCGACCAATACGACGACCGAAATGTTTCCGCCGGCGTAGCTCGCGAAGCTCGGGATCGTTGCCACGGCGATCAGAAAGATAAGCGTCAATCCGGCGAGCACGACGTTGAGCGCGATCTCGTTCGGAGTCTTTTGGCGCTCCGCGCCCTCGACGAGGCGGATCATGCGATCGAGGAACGTCGAGCCGGGAGCCGCCGTGATCCGAACCCGGATCCAGTCGGACAGCACTTGCGTGCCGCCCGTGACGGCCGAGCGGTCTCCACCCGATTCACGGATGACAGGAGCCGATTCGCCGGTCACCGCGGCCTCGTTGACGGAGGCCACACCCTCGATCACCTCGCCGTCGGATGGGATGACATCACCGGCCTCGACAAGAACGATATCGCCGACCTTCAGACTGGTGCCCGGCACCAGCTTAAAATCCCTTCGGTCGCCTTCGCCGGCCAATAGCTTGGCCTGCGTCGATGTCCGAGTGCGGCGGAGTGAATCGGCCTGCGCCTTGCCGCGCCCTTCGGCGACCGCCTCTGCGAAATTGGCGAACAGCACCGTAAACCACAGCCAGAGCACGATCTGGAACGAAAAGCCGATGTTCTCGGCTCCCGCGATGAGATCCTTCAAGAGCAGGACAGTCGTGAGCGCCGACACGACGGCGACGACGAACATCACGGGATTCTTTGCGAGGGTCTTGGGATTGAGCTTCCTGAAAGCCTCGCCCACAGCGGGAACGAGGATGCGGGAATCCATGATGCTCGCGGAACTCGGCTTGCTCATAGAGAGAACTCCAGCATGTGAGTTATTGAAGATTGTCTGATGGGAAGTTGTGCCGGCAGAGGGATCGATTGGCGGCGTCCACGACGGCCGTGCTCCCGGATAGATCGGTAGCCGTCCTAATCAGAACCGCTCGGGCTTGAGCAGCGCGTAGACGAGATAGACAAGAAGGCCCGCTGATACGACGCCAGCGAGTGCATAGTCGAAGATCATGGAGTGTCTCCTCAATGGCGATTGCGAACAGGGACATCACTGACTGGCGAGGTGAGGATGCCGGTCGTGGCCGTAAGAAGAATGATGTCCAACATGGGAAATTATCCCGGGAATGAATGTCCGCAGTATTGCAGCAATACCGCTTGGAACGTTGATCAGTCTCAATCGAAACTGCACGCTCGCAGTCCCATGAACTAGGTGGGAAGCGCATAAAAAAGCGAGACCGCGGCGGCGGCATACTTATAGGAATTTCATAAAGAAGCGGCGACAGCGCCACAAATGCTGTCTGTCAATGGCCGCAGCGTCATCCCCCCAGACATGAAATCATGCGACGCACCCGCGTTTCGCCGACGCACCTCGGCGCGGGCTTACATTTATAAGATGGGGCTGCTTCCCTCCTCGATTTTTTATGGGCCAAATGGTGATGCTCGCGGTCTCGAGATATGGAGGGCAAAGGCGATGGAGATCCTCGATCATGTTTTCTCCGCACGTGCACGGCGCGAGAACGTATCGCTATGCCTTGCACCGGGGGCCAGGCCATGAGTGGGCAGGCTGACCGCCGCGCAATTCACCACTGTCTACGCACTTTTTCCGAGACGGCCCTTTCTTGCGAGCCCGCCGACCGGGAGCTTGCAGAGGAGGGGGCGTGCCTCGCTTACGAGGCCGCGAAGCACAGGGGACTGCAACGCATCATTTGGTGCGGAAGTCCGTTTGCGATTGCAAAGCAGATAGCCGCCGCATCTGCATCCAGCCAGATCGGAAGGGGCCTGAAGACGAGCATGGTCGAGGACGTGATCAAGGACGCCTTCACGGTCCCCGAAATCACCTGGGGCGACGCGTTCCGCCTTACGCCGCCGGCAGGAGATCGCCAAAAAAACGCAACCCTTCATTCCTTGAGTGAGTTATCTGCCGAAGAAGCAGACCTTGAGCTCTTTCGACCATCTGTCCGTCTACGCCATTTCGTGACACGCTTGCTCGGTGCGCCCTCGATCTTGCCGCGTGAGAGTTTCAGGGAGATTGCGGCCGGTCCAGACGAGCTGGCAAAGGCCGGGATCTATCGGCATCTCCGGGACGAGCACGGCCGGCGCGTCGGCGGGAAGGGGCCCGCTGGGCTCTGGAAGATCGCGAGAGGCTCATCGTGGTTTGCGCCATTCGAAAAAGTTTGTTGGTTTTCGGAGCGTCCGGTTCATGTCCTCACCGATTCCCGCGGCCGTCTTCACAGCGCCGATGGCCCCGCAATCCGTTATCCGGATGGTGCGAAGATCCATGTGTGGAAAGGTGTTTCCGTCCCGGCCTGGATGATCGAGCGGCCGGAGCGGATCACGAGTGGCGAGATCGATGCCGTGATCGATCCGGTGCTCCGCAACACGATGATCGACATCATGACGCCCGAGAGGTTCATTGCGAGCGGCGGCGCGCTTCGGGTGTCCTCAGACAAGACGGGCATCCTTTGGAGGCGGCACTGGACATATCGCGGCGTCACGATCGGAACGTGGTCTGCCGTCGAGGTCGTCAACGGCATACCGGCGCAGGGCAGAGTGCGCAAACGCTACATCCTAGTAGTTCCGGCTCACGTCAAAACGGCGCGCGAAGCTGTCGTCTGGAGCTGCACCAAGGCTAATGCAGGCTTCGACACGAGTGCCTAACGAATTCGCCCCTTTGCAAGGATCTCCCCTGTGCATACCGGGGCGAACCGCGGCTCATCCCCTCAGGATGAGCCGCGGACTCTATTTTCAACCAGCCGCGAGAAGCAGACGAGCGCAACACTAGCAGGTTGCCGAGCGGAGGCATTCAGCTCTGCTCAATGACGCGGCTCCGCCACGATGAGAACGTGCGTGCCATGATCCACCCAGCCGGGTTGCCGGCAGAGACTCTCCTCGATCTCTTTCAGCTTGGTAAGAACGTCGCTGCGTCCGGGTAGCGTGCGAATGACCTCAGCGGTCCAGTTAGGATCTGCGTTGAAGCGATTGACGAAGAGATCGACGGCGCGGATGTCGACCACCTCCGCGAAGGGCACAAACGCGGCTTTCATCGCCTCCGCGCTGTAGAGATTGAAGGTGAAGCGGTGCCACGTGCCGTCTTTCAGCACCACGGCCAGCTCTCCGGCGGCGCAGTCTTGGTGCAGTTCGAGCGTGTCGTCTAGGTCGGTGATGCAGGCTGTTGGCGGGCTCGCCAGCGCGCGAACGGTCGCGACGACGCGGTAGGCGCTGACTCGGCACAATTCCGCTACGACGCCGGGCAGCGCCGCCCGCGAGAGATGATTAAGGACTACGAAATTGCAGAGAACGATGTGAAACGCGCCGTCTTCCCAGGGCAAAGGCCGCGCGAGATTATGCTCGATGAATTCAAGCCGCGGCCGTAGCGAACACGGAATCGAGGCGCCGAGTATCGCGGCCTGCTCGCGGGCAATGGCGAGCTGTGCGTTCGAAATATCGAATCCCGTCGCTTCAACCTTGAGGCCGAGCGCTGCGGCATGCGCCGTAATGCGTCGCACCCATGTGCCAGGACCGCAGCCGGCATCCAACAGGCGCAAGGTCGTCACCCCCGATGCGCGGAGTTTATCGATGAGGTTGCAGATTGTCCCCCAGACGATGCTGTCGGCGTGCGCAGAACGCACAGTTGCGTTCGCCGAATCTTCGGCCTCGTCTCCATCCGCATAGCGACCGTAAGCATCGCCGACGTGGTCATAGGCCTCTGCAATCTGAAACGTATCTCCGGCGCGCGATCGGAGGCCGCTGCGCGACCCAGATGGGAATTCGTGGATGTTCGAAGTGTGCATATTGTTGCTCTCTTTGCTCTGTCGAGGGTCCCAGGGTTAGGGACGCGACGCACGCATTAGATCCAGACGCGCGTGTAAAAAATCGAGAGGAGGTGTGGGGCAAAAAAATAGGAGCTGAACTTTTAAGAGCCGCTAGCTCCCTTCCATTTATAAGAATGCACGGCGCACCAAATGGATTCTTTATGCCGAGATGTGTCACACCGCGCCAAAAGTTCAGCAATGTCTAATCGTCACGACTCTGGCGTCCGCCACTGGCGAGACTTTGAAGGAGACGCACCGATGATGGAGCGTTTGGCAATGATTTACATCGCACAGAGTTCTCGGAGACATGCCGCAGGCAGAAGACATAACGGCGTGCAAAGCGGCACTGCGCCTGCGGCTGTCAGTGTGGCGCTTGTCATGTCCCTAACGGTCGGCCTTTTCGCGCTCGTCGTATGGATGTGGGGCCTTGCATCATAAGCTTCTCTCCAAGAAGCCCTTATTCGGTTTTTATACGATCGTTCGCCCGCCACTCTGGAATCTAAATGGCCGACGCGACCATCTTGATGAGGCAGAACCGTCTCGAAAGGAGATAGTGTCATGTCCGTCAACCCGATGAATCGCGCCGCCACCGCAATCGACGAGCGCCCGTGGGCCTGCTCAGACTACCGGCTTGGCCTGAACGCCGCCGGCTGGTGGGTGCTTCGCGGAACGACGCGGCGAACGGCCGGTATGTTCCGTACGCGCGAAGCGGCGATCAAATTCGCGCGAGACGAGAGCCCCAATGGTTTCTTCACCATCATCTACCAGCCGGACGGCCTCGAGTTTGATGAGATGATCCCTCGAGCGGCCTGAGACGATAGAGATCGTTGTTTCCGGATTGACGCGCCGGTCGGGCACTACGATAGCGCTTGTAAGCGTGCTAAGTTTAGCTGGCATTCACATCCAGTCCCCGCGCTCATTGGCGTTGTTGCGCAACGAGTTTCGCCGGTTACGACATGGACGATAGGAGTAGGGTTCGTGACCAATGTCAGATCGAAGCCAAAACTGGACGGCATGACACCGTCGCAAGCCGATCCGCTTTTCGGATGGGTGCCATCAAACGCCCTGACTATATTCGGATATGTCGCCTCGTTTGCGATGACAGCAATTGCAGCGGTGGTGGCGGTCGGTGTCGACAGCCAGGTATCAATACCGAATCTCTCCCTAATATTTGTGGTGCCAGTTGTGGTCGCGGCCGTTTGGTTCGGCTTGGGTCCATCCCTCGCTTCAGCGGTACTCGGTGCTCTTGCCTATAACTTTTTCCTGACTGAGCCCCGCTATTCGCTGGTCGTCGATGATCCAGCCAATATCTGGGCCATCGGACTGCTTTTTGTCGTGGGAATTGTTGTCAGCGGTGTTGCCTTCACGTCTGGACGAAGGGCAGCGGAAGCGACCCTCTTGAGCAGGCAGATGGCTTTGTTGCGGGATTACAGCCAAAACGTGGCCGCTGCCGGCAGCACAAAGGAATCGGCGGCAATCACTGCCCTGGCTCTTACAGCACTGTTTCAGCGTCCTTCCGTGGTGATGCTGGTCAAGGACGGTAAAGTGACCTGTCTGGAGCGAGGGGGCGGCATTAAACCCCGGGAAACGGAACTCGAAGCCGCGCGATCATCATTGGAAACTCGAACTGTCGCGCGCGCCGGACTTTATCCGGATCTGACCTCGCGCTTTGACTTCTGGCCTGTTCCAACTGCTGCGAGCGAATCCGCCGTCATTGGAGTTGCGTTCGATCTCGACGACCGTCCATCGACGCCAGAAACTTTAGTCGATACCGTTGGCAGTATTCTGCGGCTGGTGCTTGACCATCACTCACTTACCAAGCGCGACCACGATCGAGCCTAGCGGGGTAGCCGTACTCACTCGTGGCAAGTGCTTTACCTCGTTCGGTCTCTGGCAGTCAGATGTTGCGAACGGCGCGATACTGCGCCCCCGCTAGCCGACACGAGATCGGCGAAGTCGAGCCACTTGAACAGTTCTGAGCAGGCAGACTGGCTTTGTTGAACGCTCCCAACGGATGGCAGCGGTGCGCTGAGTAGAAATGTTGGGCCTCTTGTTCGGCCCAACAGAGCGCATAAGACATTGATATAAACCAAGGAAAACTGGAAAGGCCGAGTCAATGGTGGGCGGTACTGGGATTGAACCAGTGACCCCACGCGTGTGAAGCGTGTGCTCTCCCGCTGAGCTAACCGCCCGGGACTGCTGCTGTTTCGAACAGGTTCGAATGAGAATGCAGCCGCCTGCACGGCATGACGGCGTGCAGGGAGCCTCTTATGCGAGGTGCCCTCCCGTCATGTCAAGCGCGCACGCTTTCGGTGCACGAGGGCGCCGCTTCAGCGGCCGTCCGCCGCCTTCCGAATAAGGAATCGCTGGACACCCGATGCGGCGCTTTGCCCGACAAGCAGATGCCCGGTCGCCTGGCAGAAAGCCGCGAAATCCTCCGCCGCACCGGGGTCGCTGGCCAGCACCTCGAGAAGCGCACCGGGGGCGAGCCCGGCCAAGGCCTTGCGGGCCTTGAGAACCGGCAGCGGGCATTTGAGGTCCACGACATCGAGTGACGTAATTGCCGGATCGGAAGTGGAATCTGGCATTTGGTCTTGGTGCCCTCGGACAGAAATGCCAGCAAACCTAAGCCGCGCGATGCCCTGCCGCAACGGCCGGTGAGCAGCGCGAAAGGCACCGCTGCCGGACCCTTGCGCTCGATATTGGCCGGTGCCACCGTGCCACGGACGATTCCGGGCAACAGCCGGGAGGGATCGCGCCCCGGCGGCAGCGACCCGGTCTGCTCGAACGGTCGTTGCAGAGGGACGTTATCTGCAGTGCGGGACTGACAACGGGGAAGTCCGGCCGCCCGGCTGGAATGACGTATGGCTACATCCGATACGCCGCGCCGGCCGTTTCGTTTTTCGCTCGGGCTGGATCGCTTGGGCCTCGTGGCGCTGAGGGCGCCCATCGTCGCGGCCGCGGTCATCGCCATCCTCTCCGCGCTCGCGGCCTTCGGCGTCTCGAAGCTGCGCGTGGACGACAGCCTGTCCGAGCTGTTCCGCACCGACACGGCAGAGTTCCGCCAGTACGAGGAGATCGACCGCCGCTTTCCGTCGAGCGAGTACGACGTGCTCGTGGTGGTGGAAGGCCGGGCGCTTCTCGCGCGCGAGCGCCTCGAGGCATTCCGTAACGCGGTCATCGAGCTGCAATTGACGGACGGCGTCGGCGGTCTCGTGTCGATGCTTTCGGCGCGTGGCCTCCCGGATGCCTCCGGCTACGCAGCGCCGATCGTTCCCGACGAGCTGCCCGAGGACAATGCGGCCTATGCCGACATGATCTATGCTTTAATGCATAATGACATCGTCAAAGGCAAATTCCTCTCCGACGAAGCCGACCTCGCGCTGATCGTCATCGCCCTCGACCGCGCCATGGTCGAGGAGCGCTCGGCGAAGACCGTGATCAACAGCATCAAACAGGTCGTCGACGAAAGCCTTGCCGGATCGGGACTGACGGCGAAGCTGACGGGGGCGCCCGTCATGCAGCTCGAGATCCGCAACGCCGTGGAACGCGACCGGCTCGTCTACAACGGCCTCGGTTTCCTCGTCGGTTTTGCGATTGCGTATCTGTTCTTCCGCCGCTTGTCGCTGACCTTCATTGCCGTCCTCGGTCCAACCATCGCCATCCTGTGGACGCTCGGCGTGCTCGGCGGACTCGACTTCCGCCTGAACCTCTTCATCAACGTCATCACGCCGCTGATCCTCGTCTCCGGCTTCTCGGATTCGATGCATCTCGTCTTCGCCATCCGCCGAGACATTCTATCGGGCGTCGACCGCATCGAGGCCGCGCGCGACGCGGTGCGCGACGTGGCGCCCGCCTGCCTGCTGACGGCCATGAACCAG
>CAZDUD010000007.1:57333-60156 GCA_964508485.1 uncultured Hyphomicrobium sp.
GCGACCTTGACCGCGGGGATGAGGTCGTTCGAGAACCAGGCCATCGCGCTCGTCTCGTTCGCCTTTGCAGAATCCGCGCTGATCCGCACTTTCGGATTTGCGGCATTGATGGCCGTCTTCATCTCCTACACCGCTGTTGCCGTCGTCGTGCCGACGCTCGCGGCTCTGTTCGTGCGCCGCGAGGCAGCCGCCGCCGTTGATCCGCACGTGCGCGAGGAGGGTGGCGTCGGTGTCCTGCAGCGCTTCACCGACACCGTGGTGTCCTTCGTGGCAGCCTATCCGCTTGTGTTCGTCGTCCTCGGCCTCGCCGTCGTCATCGGAACCGGGCACGCGTTCTTCAGCCTGAAGCCCATGTACCGGCTGGCCGACCAGGTGCCCGACAAGGAGCAGGCGCTGGCCGCCACCGGTAGCCTCGACCAGAAGCTGACCGGCGCCAATCCCGTGCACGTCATGATCGAATGGAAGGGCACGCCGGGGCCCGACGGAGCGCCGCCCATCAAGCTCTATGAGGAGCGCACGCTCGCCGTCATCGCCGAGGCGCACGATATCCTGGAGCGGCAAGCCGGCCTCGGCAACGTGTGGTCGATGGAAAGCCTGCGCCGCTGGCTCGCTGCAGCCGGAGACTCAGGCATCCCCAACATTCAGCGCTACGTGAAGATCCTGCCCGAGCATTTGCGGCACCGTTTCATCACCGACGATGAGACGGCCGTGCTTGTCACTGCCCGTCTGCCGGATATCGATGCGAGCGAGATTCTGCCCGTGGTGGAGAAGATCGATAAGGCGCTCGACGCGGTGAGAAAAGCGCATCCCGGTTACGAGATCTCGGTCACTGGCCTGCCGGCCATTGCCGCGCGCAATTCCGCGACACTGATCCACGAGATGACCTGGGGGCTCGTGGGCGACATCTTCCTGGTGTTCATTTTCTTAGGCGTAGCGCTGCGCTCGCTGCTGGTCGGCGTGTCGAGCATCCTGCCCTCGCTGTTCCCGATCTTCGCCACGGGCGCCTTGCTCTACTACACGGGCCAAGGCCTGCAGTTCGCCTCCATCGTCGCCATCACGGTAGCGTTCTCACTGGCGATCGACTCCACCATCCACTTCCTGAATCGGTTCCGCCTCGAGGAGCAGCGTGGCGCCGAGGCGGCCGACGACGATTTGGACGGGGTGGACGAGCAGAAATATCGCCTCAGCACGGCAGACGAGGAGGAGGTCGCCGCGCCGGATCCGGCGCGCGAGGCGCTGGCTCGTACCGCCCACCACATCGGCCCGGCGGTCATCCTGACGACCATCGTGCTGGCACTCGGCCTCGGCGTGACGATGCTATCGGACCTGCCCTCGCTGCGCCTCTTCGGCGAGCTGGCGGCCGTCTGCCTCTTTGCGTCGCTCGTGGGCCAGCTCATCATCCTGCCGGCAACGGTTGCCCTGTTCCGGAAGTACTTTCCGGACAAGCCGAAGGTCGCGCCCGCCGCACAACCGGCGCAATGACCGCGCGGCTATTTCTCGACGAACGCCTTTTCGATCACGAACTCGCCGGGCGTGCTGAGATTGCCCTCCATGAAGCCGTGGGCGATGTAGAAGTCCTTGAGGTCGCGCAGCATGTCCGGCCCGCCGCAGATCATGACGCGGTCGTGCTCGGCTGAAAGCGCAGGCAATCCCCGGTCGCTGTAGAAATCGTCGGAGCGGACGAGATCGGTGATGCGCCCCGTGACCTTGAACGGCTCGCGCGTCACCGTCGGGCTGTAGATCAGTTTCTCGCGGATCGCGTCGCCGAGATATTCGTCCTGGGGAAGCTCGCGCATGATGCGGTCGCCGTAGGCGAGCTCCGAGACACGCCGGCAGCCGTGCACGAGTACGACCTTGTCAAAGCGCTCGTAAAGCGCCGGATCGCGAATGAGGCTCATGAACGGCGCGAGCCCCGTGCCCGTTCCGAGCAGATAGAGCACGCGGCCCGGCTTGAGGTTGTCGATGATGAGCGTGCCGGTCGGCTTGCGCCCGACCAGGATCCGGTCGCCTTCGCGGATGTGCTGCAGGCGGGAGGTCAGCGGTCCGTCCGGCACCTTGATGCTCAGGAATTCCAGATAGTCGTCGTAGTTGGCGCTCGCGATGCTGTAGGCGCGCGTGAGCGGACGCCCCTCCACCTCGAGGCCGATCATGACGAACTGCCCGCTGTCGAAACGAAAGCTTGGGCTGCGTGTCGCGGTGAAGCTGAAAACCGTGTCGGTCCAGTGCTTGACCGAAAGGACGGCTTCCGTCGTGAAGGCTGCCATATCGGCCTCTCAAGACTGCAAGCTGGTCTCACCCGAAGCGCATAGTGCACTTCGGGCGATTGTCTGTTCCGTAAGCGACAGGAACTGGCCTCTACTTAGAAGAAAGCAACACTTTGGCTCGTGCGGTCAGTTGACGCGCGCGACCTCGACCAGGTTGTCCGAGAACGACGGGCAGCGCCCGAGCCCGCCCCACTCCTGCGACGAGATCGAGTTCACCGAGCCGTCTGAGCGGTTGAGCGAACGCCAGTAACCAAGAGTTGCAACCACGATGCCGGGGTTCACGTCGTCGGTCACCTTGGCGACGCCTTCGAAATCGCCGCGGTCGTTGTAGACCCGCACGGGATCGCCTTCGCGGATCGAGCGGCGTTCTGCGTCCGCGGGCGAGATCAGCACGAACTGCTCGCCCTGGCCTTTGATCTTGTGCGGCTCGTTGGCGTAGCAGGAGTTCAGGAACCCGTGGCTCTTGGGCGAGATGATGTTGAGCGAGTAGAGCTTCGCCCGCTCAGGGTTCGTTTCCGGCGCCTCGCGGTTCGGGATGTAGCCCGGCAGCGGATCGACG
>CAZDUD010000008.1:0-58181 GCA_964508485.1 uncultured Hyphomicrobium sp.
GGGAATGGGCAGCACCGCGGGGATGAACACGGTTACCAGACCGTAGCGATGGGCTTCATCGTCTTCTGCGACGACCTCTCCTTCGACCGCGACGACACGAGCTACAAATCGCTGAAGGCCGTGCTCGAAGGCGGCATCGAGGGACGCCCGCCGAACGTGCTCTTCTACGCCACGTCCAACCGCCGCCATCTGATGCCGCGCGACATGGTCGACAACGAGCGCTCGACGGCCATCAATCCGTCCGAGGCCGTGGAGGAGAAGGTCTCGCTCTCGGATCGCTTCGGTCTCTGGCTCGGCTTTCACAACTGCAGCCAGGACGACTACCTCGCCATGGTCGAAGGCTACGCCAAGCACTTCGATCTGCCGATTGCGCGTGACGAGCTCGTCCGCGAGGCGCTCGAGTGGAGCGTCACGCGCGGCGGACGCTCGGGCCGCGTCGCCTGGCAATTCACGCAGGACCTCGCCGGCCGCCTCGGCAAGACATTGCCCCTATAAAAACACGGGACGCGGCTCTCGCCGCGCCCCGCCGACCGCAATTCAAAACAGGGATATTCCCTACAGCCGTTCCATGAACGGCGTCGGATCGACGGGCTTCTGGCCCTGCCGAAGCTCGAAGTGCACCTGGGGCTGGTCGACCTGCCCCGAGCGCCCGGCCTTCGCGACCACCTGGCCGCGCTTGACCTGATCCCCGCGCTTGACGAGCAGCTCGTCGGCATGCGCGTAGGCGGTCACCCAGCCGTTGTCGTGGCGGATCAGCACGAGGTTGCCGTATCCCTTGAGCTCGTCGCCCGCATAGGCGACCACACCGCTCTCGGCGGCATGCACGTCGGTGCCCATCGGCGCCGCGAGATTGACGCCATCGTTATGCGTGCCGTCCGGACGCGGGCCGAACCCGGCAATGACCTTGCCGGCCACCGGCCAGCGTAGCTTCGAGAAGCCCGCGACCGCCGTCGAGTTCTGCGAATTGGCGGGCGAGACCGCATCGGTCGCCGTGTTGGTATCCGCCTTTGCCACACGCTCGGGCTCGGCACGCGGCTGGTCGCTGGCAGGCCCCGCCAATCCCGTTCCGTTGATCATGGTCGGCCGCTGCGGCGTCGAGCTGCCGCCAATCGGCGGCACCGGCGCACCAAGCGTCACCACGCCCGGAGTCGGTGACGGCGTCTGGGCAGCGGGTGCTGCCGGAGGCGCAGAATAGGCCGGCGGCTCGTAGGCCGGAGCCGACGGCGCGGCCTCCGCAACCGTCGTCGACGGCTGCCCCGGAACCTTGAGCACCGTGCCCGGCTTCACCTTCCGCGAATCCGAGATGCCGTTGTAGCGCTCGAGATCGGAGAGCTTCACGCCGTTGTCGCGCGCGATACCGTAGAGCGACTCGCCCTGCCGAACCGTATGGCTGCCGGTCCAGTCGGACGGCGCATCGGCGGCAGCAGGCGCGGACTGCACCGGCCGCACGGCAACCGTCTCATAGGTCTCGCGCGGCGGCCGTGCTGTCTCGGTGGCATAGCGAGGCTGCGTCCCCGACGGCAGATGGAGCTGCTGCCCGGGCCTTAGTTCGTTCGACGCAAGACCGTTCGTCGCCTTGAGATCGTTGACCGAGACGCCGTGCTGGCGCGCGAGCGAGTAGAGCGTATCGCCCTGCCGCACTTCGATCGTCTCGCCCTTGGCGGACGAGCCTTGCGAGGCGATCGGCGGCACGCTGCCGGTGCCGGACGTCCCGTAGCCGGAACCGCTGTACCCTGAGCCGTTGTACTGCGACGCATTCGAATTGCCGTACTGCGCGCCACCCGACGGCGCCGCGCTATACCCGCCATACTGCTGCGGTGCGCGCTGCTGCGAAGAGCCGTAACCCGGCGAGGCGCCGTAGCCCTGCTGCCCGTAGCTGTTGCTGCCGTCATAACGCTGCTGCGGATGAATGGCCGCCGTGGTCATCCCCGTCTGCGGCGTCGGCGCCAATTCCGAGCGCGCCACATCGCTGCCACCGTAGGATGACGGCCGGTCGTAGCCTGCGGACCCATAGTCGGCAGACGCCGTGCGCCCGGTCGTACCGTAGCTCCCGGCGCTCGAATGATTTCGAGCCCCGTCGGCATATCCGAGATCGAACCTGGAGACGTCGGAGCTGCAGCCTGCCAATGCGGCGGCGGAGGCGAAGATCACACCGACCTTCACGCGCGCAACACCGGTGAATAGATGACATTTACGCAAGGAACTTAACATGCCACTCACCCTGAATACCCTCTTCAGGTAACCCTTAACGAGTTAAGAGAACCTTAACAGGCGCATGACTCGCGAATCGGTCGCGCGGGGTTAGTGGATGGAGAACCTGCCTGAAACGCCCGCAAATTCGGGCCCCGCACGCTGTCTCGTTTACGCTGCGATTGTGCTGCGATGACGGAAAAATCCGGGCGACTTGGCGGCGTATGTCAGCGTGGCAACAAAACCGTTAACTGGCGTCCCACGACGCTGCGCAACTCCCCCTCCCGCGCCATGGCCGGGCCTGACCCGGCCATCCAGGGCAACACGCACCCCGTCAACGACGAGCCAAATAGCACCGCCGACTTCAACCGGCGTCCTTGAGACGCTTGTCCCCGCCGAGCGTCAGAACGTTGCCCAGCGCCTCGCGTGTCGCCTCGTGCGTGAGGTTGAGATGCAGCGGCGTCACCGAGATGAAGCCATCCGCGATGGCACGCAGATCCGTGCCGGCAGGCGGGTCCGCCCGGCGCCGCTCGAAGCCGACCCAGAAATAAGGATCGCCCCACGTATCCTTGCGTTCTTCGATATGCAGCCCGCCCTGGTCCCGGCGCCCCTGTCGCGTCGCCGCGATGCCCTTGACGTCGCCCGGCGCGAGATCGGGATAGTTGACGTTCATGAGCGTCATCGTTGGCCAGTCCGAGGCAAGCAACTGCTCGACGATCCGCGGCCCGTGCTCGAGCGGCGTCTTCCAATGCTGCTTGCCCTCGGGGTCGAACCCGATGGTGAGGCTCATGGCGATCGAGCGGATACCGAGCAGCGTGCCTTCCATGGCGCCCGCGATGGTGCCCGAGTACGTCACGTCCTCGGCGAGGTTCGCGCCGTGATTGACGCCCGACAGCACGAGGTCCGGCACCTTGTCCTTGAGCACGTGCCGCACGCCCATGATCACGCAGTCGGCCGGCGTGCCGCGCACGGCGAACGCGCGCTCGCCGATTTCGCGATAGCGCAGCGGCACCTGCAGCGTCAGCGCGTGCGAGGCACCGCTCTGGTTCATCTCCGGCGCGACGATCCACACGTCGTCCGAGAGCGACTTGGCGATCTGGTGCAGCACGGAGAGGCCGTGCGCCCCTGCCCCGTCGTCGTTTGTCACCAGAATGCGCATCGTGTCTCCATTCCCCCTCTCCCAGTCCTTACGGGGAGTGGGAATTCAACCAACCTTCTCTATCTTCGTCATGCCGCCCATGTAGGGCTGCAAGGCTTCCGGAATTATGACGGATCCGTCCGCCTGTTGATAGTTTTCGAGCACGGCCACGAGCGTCCGCCCGACCGCCAGACCCGACCCGTTGAGGGTATGCACGTAACGTACGTCTTTCGCGCCCTTGGGGCGATACCGCGCGCCCATGCGTCGCGCCTGGAAATCGCCGCAGACGGAGCAGGACGAGATCTCACGGTAGGCATCCTGCCCCGGCAACCACACCTCGATGTCGTAGGTCTTCTGCGAGGCAAAGCCCATGTCGCCCGTGCAGAGCAGCATCGTGCGGTAGGGCAACCCCAGCCGCTTCAGGATCTCCTCGGCGCAGGCCGTCATGCGCTCGTGCTCGGCAAGGCTCTCCTCCGGCGTCGTGATTGAGACCAGCTCCACCTTGGAGAACTGGTGCTGACGGATCATGCCGCGCGTATCCTTGCCAGCCGCTCCCGCCTCCGACCGGAAGCACGGCGTCCACGCCGTCATGCGTAGCGGCAGTTGCGCCTCATCAAGAATGCTCTCGCGCACGACGTTGGTGAGCGAGACCTCTGCCGTGGGGATCAGCCAATAACCATTCGTCGTCTGGAACAGATCCTCGGCGAACTTCGGCAGATTGCCGGTTCCATACGCTGCCTCGTCGCGCACGAGCAGCGGCGGGTTCATCTCAGTGTAGCCAAACGTCCCCGTGTGCAGATCGAGCATAAAGCTCGCGATCGCACGCTCGAGCCGCGCAACGGCGCCTTTGAGGAACACGAACCGCGCACCTGACACGCGGCCCGCCGTCTCGAAATCCATGAGACCCAGCGCCTCGCCGAGCTCGAAATGCTGCTTCGGCGCGAAATCAAACTTGCGCGGCTCACCGACGCGACGAACTTCCTTGTTGCCCGTTTCATCCGCGCCGACCGGCACATCCTCGCGCGGCAGGTTCGGAATGACAGCCAGCGCATCGACGAGCACCTTGTCAAGTTGCCGCTCCTCCTCCTCGCCGCCCTGGATGACCTCCTTGAGCTCCGCGACCTCGGCCATGAGCTTTGCGGCCAGCGCCTCGTCCTTGGCGCCCTTCGCCTTGCCGATCTCTTTCGACGCCGCGTTGCGCCGGGTCTGCGCCTCCTGGAGCCGCGTCTTCGTCCGTCGCAGCGCCTCATCGAGCTCGAGCAGCCTTGGCGACGCAGCCTCGAGCCCACGGGCTTTCAAGCCCGCATCGAAAGCGTCGGCGTTGTCTCTGATCCACTTGATGTCGAACACGGGGGATGGTCCTCGGCGGGAAGCTTGAAGTTGCCTGTCGTATAAGGCCGGCTGCGGTCCGGGTCCAGACAACCCCGCCTAAGTCGCAGCCTTATCCCGCGCCGCGTCGGCTTCGGCCTGCCGCTTCTCGACCCAGGCGACGGCCCAGATCGAGAACTCGTAGAGCAGCACCGTCGGCAGCGCCATGATGACCATGCTGAGCGCATCGGGCGGCGTCAGCACGGCCGCCACCGCGAAAATGCCGACGATGGCGAACCGCCGTCCGCGGCGCAACGCGCCGGAATTTACGATCCCCGCGCGCGCGAGCAGCGTCAGGATCACCGGAAGCTGGAAGCACAGACCGAAACCGAAGATCAGCGTCATGATCAGCGACAGGTATTCCGACACCTTCGGCATCAGCTCGATGGTCGCCGGGCCCGATGCGGAGGCCGTCGCCGCAAGTCCGATCGAGAACTTGATCAGGATCGGCATGGCGATGAAGTAGACCACCGCAGCGCCAAGCACGAAGAAGAGAGGCGTCGCGATGAGGTAGGGCAGGAACGCGCGCCGCTCGTTCTTGTAAAGCCCCGGCGCCACGAACTTATAGATCTGCGCGGCGACCACCGGGAACGACAGGAACGCCGCACCGAACATGGCGAGCTTGAGCTGCGTGTAGATCTGCTCGAGGAAGTGCGTCGCAATGAGGCGCACATGATCGCTGCCCGATGCCCACACGTACGGCCACACGAGCACATCGTAGATGTACCGTGCGATCGTAAAGCAGATGAGGAACATCGCGAAGAACGCCACGGCCGCATAGATCAGCCGCTGGCGCAACTCGATGAGATGATCCATCAGCGGCGCCTTCGAAGCGTCGATCTCGTCTTGTCCAGGACGCGGCAGGCTTTCCTGCATCAGGCCGGCCCCACCGTGGATTTGGCTTCGACTGTTTCGGCCGCGGCATTAGCGGGAGGCACAGTGCCGGCGTTCTGCGAGGCGTCGATTTGCGGATCGGCGGGCAGGACCTTCGGCGCCTCTTCGGGCTTGGAATCCAGCTTGACCTTTGCGGCGGACTTGATGGTCTCCACCGAGCGTGTTGCGTCGTCGAGCGAGGCTTTGACGCCCTCGCTCACGGCACGCACTTCCTTTTGGATCTGGTCCATCTCCGCTTCGCGCATCGCCTGCTCGAAGACAGCGCGAAATTCATTCGCGTGCCTGCGAACAACACCGGCGTAACGCCCGAGCGTGCCGAGAAACCGCGGCAGCTCTTTCGGCCCCACGAAGATCAGCGTGACAAGGCCGAGGATGAGAAGCTCGCTCCAACTGACGTCGAACATCGGAACGTTCCGCAAAAATCATGCGCGGGCGCAGAAGCCGCCCAAAGAAGCCGGTGCCCGCGATCAGCCCGCCTTCGACTTGTCGCGCTCTGCCTGCGCCGCGTTGTCGATCACCTTGGGATCGGCCGTCGGCGTTTCGTCCTCGGTAAGCCCCTTCTTGAAGCTCTTGATGCCCTTGGCGACGTCACCCATGAGATCGGAGATCTTGTTGCGCCCGAAGAGCAGCACGACGACGATCAGAAGCAGCAGCAAATGGGTCGGACCCAACCCCATGATGAATAGGCCTCCTTCTCGGCCACAAACGGCATCCCGCCGGGATATTAGGCTGCACTATCGCAGAAAGCCCCTAGGGCCGCAAGCGCACCTCAGGTTACGCAGCTAGGCATTACTAATTTGAAATTCAAGGCGTTTTGTCGCCATTCGAAGGGAAGACCAGGGCGTCGGCCGGATCGATGCTGAGCCGCACCTCGCTGCCTTTTTGAAGCGCCTCCCCCGCCACCGTCCGCACGTTGAGCGGCGCATCGAAGCCCTCTGCTACCACCTCGTAGCGCACGGCATCGCCGAGAAACTTGGCGCTACGCACCCGGCCCTTGAGGCCCCCGCCGTTGTCCACCCCGTTGCCGTTGACCGGCACGAGCCCGATGCCGCGCTCGCGGATGCAGAAAGTGGCAAGCGCGCCGTCCGGGAGGTTGGGCGCCGGCAGCGACCCGATCGGAGTCACGATCCGCCCGTTCACGACCCGAACCTCGACCTCGTTGATCTCGGAAAACAGCCGCGCGACGAACAACGCCGCCGGATGGCGGTAAAGCTCCTCCGCGCTTCCCGTCTGCACGAGGCGTCCCGCGCGCATCACGGCGATCCTGTCGCCGAGCCGCATCGCCTCCTCCGGATGGTGCGTAACGATCATGCTCGTCGCCCGCGTTTCGCGGATGAGCGCCAGCGTCTCTTCTTGCATGGCATCGCGGAGCTGAACGTCGAGACCGGAGAACGGCTCGTCCATCAGCATCACGGCAGGGCGCGGAACGATGGCGCGGGCCAGCGCCACACGCTGTTGTTGGCCGCCCGAGAGGATGTGTGGGTATTGGTCCGCATAACGCTCGAGCCCGACGCGCGAGAGCATCAGGAGCGCCTCGCGCCGGGCCTCTACGCGCGGCAGTGACTTGAGCCCGAACGCGACGTTCTCGAGGATCGTGAGATGCGGAAACAGCGCGAAGTCCTGGAACATCAGACCGACGCTGCGATCCTCCGGCTGCACGAACCGCGCCGGGCCCGCTACCTCGCGATCATTGATGAGGATCCGCCCGCCGGTCGGCCGCTCGATCCCCGCCGCGAGCCGCAGCAGCGTCGTCTTCCCGCAACCCGAAGGACCGAGCAGACACACCACCTCGCCCGGCGCGATCTCGAGCGACAGACCGCTGACCGCGGCCCGCTCGCCATAGACCTTGTCGACGGCATCGAATGTGAGCTTCGCGGCGAACGTCGCACCGGCCCGCGCCCTGCGGGCTCCGGGCAACACGTTTGCCTCAGCCTTGCTGGATTTGCCGAAGAGCCAATTCACCGCGCGGGACCAGACCTGACCGGAGCTTGCTGTACCGGCGTAAATGCCCGGCAATCACGCACGGACACCAACCACGGCACAAAAGTTGACAATCTCAGTCTGGCTTACCCTCGCCGTCCTCATCCGGCAAGTCACCCGCGGCGTTAGGCTCAACGCCCTCGGCGTCCTCCAGCAAGGGCTCGTCCGCCTCGCCGGAGAGATCCTCCTCCTCGGCCGACGCCTCGAGCGGCAATTCGTCCGGCATCAGCGAGGCGGCAATGGAGGGATCGGGCACCGTGAAGCCCGGCGGCAGATGACCGTCCAGCAGGCCCTGCGCTTTGAGGTCCGCGAGCCCCGGCAGGTCCTTCACGCTGTCGAGCCCGAAATGGGCGAGGAAGCTATCGGTCGTGCCGTAGGTCAACGGCTTGCCGGGTGCGCGCCGGCGCCCGCGCGGACGGATCCAACCCGCCTCCATGAGGATGTCGAGCGTTCCAGCCGATGTCGTGACGCCGCGGATCTCCTCGATCTCGGCCCGCGTCACCGGCTGGTGATAGGCAACGATGGACAGCGTCTCGAGCGCAGCCCGCGACAAGCGCTTCTCCTCGACCGCATGGCGCTCGAGCAGGTAGCCGAGATCCTCCGCCGTGCGGAACACCCATTTGCCCGCCACGCGCACGAGGTTGACGCCACGCGTCGCATAGATCTGCTTGATGTCCTCGAGCACGGAGCGGATATCGCTGCCGTGACGCAAGTTCTCTGCCAGCGTCGCCTCGTCGAGCGGCGTCGAAGAAGCAAACAGCAGCGCCTCGACGATGCGCAGGTCCTCGAGCCGCTGCTCCGACGACGGCGCACGGCCGGTCTCCACGGCTTCGACCTCGGATAGCGCCCGCGCAAGCTCGATCGCCTCCTGCGCCTCGGGCTCGTCACGGATGGAGCAGTCCTCGATGCCGTCGCGGGTCACCACTCTGAGTTTCGGCGGAACCATGTCGCCATCCTTGTTTCGGGGCACGGCCGTCACCATCCTTGGCATCCGCCGTGAGCCGGTCTGTTGCTGCACACTGCCGGCAAGCCCTACGCGCCGGGTGATTGAGACCCGTCAAACACCACTTCCAGACGCTGCCACTCCGCGCCTGCTTCGCGCCGGCGCATGAAGATCGGCGAGAAGGGCTCGTCCTGCCGGAGCTCGATCATGCCCTCGCGCGCCATCTCGAGCGTGGCGCCGAACGAGCTTGCGAGCACCGTCTTGTCCTCTTCCTCGGTCGCGAGATAGGTCTTGAGGCACTGGTCCAGCTCCACCCAATCTCCGATCGACTGTCCGACCAGCGTCTCGAGCTTGGTGCGCGCCTGCTTGATCGACCAAACGCGCCGCGCCTTGACCACGTGTGTCACCTTGACGGTGCGCCGCCTGAGCTCCGAGTACGCCTTCAGAAGATCGTAGATCTCGGCCGTCCATTGCACATCGCTGACGGTCGCAACCTGCTCCGGCATGCCGCGCTGGAACACGTCGCGCCCGAGACGCTTGCGCGTCATCAGCTCGCCGATCGCGTTCCGCATGGCCTCGAGGCGCATCAAGCGAAACGCCAGCCGCTGCGCCATCTCGTCGGCCGAAGGCTCGTCGCCCGTTTCCTTCTCGCGCGGCAGGATGAGTTTCGACTTGAGGAACGTCAGCCACGCCGCCATCACGAGGTAGTCGGCGGCGATCTCGATCTTGAGCCGCTGCGCCTCCGAAATGTAGGCGAGGTACTGGTCGACCAGAGCGAGGATCGAGATCTTGGCGAGGTCGACCTTGTGCGTGCGCGCAAGCGCGAGCAAAAGATCGAGCGGCCCCTCGAAACCGGCCACATCGACTATCAGCGCTTCCGAAAGAGCAGGCGCGAGATCGCGATCCGGCGCTTCCCAGCCCGGATCTCCGTCAGCCACCTGTCCCGCGTCTTCGATCATCGGCTCCGCGCTCGTAAGCGGCACACAAGGAAGCTGTGCGCCGGAAAAACATGAACGGCAGACTACACTGATTCAGTGTGCCGTCTGCCGGCTCCGAGAGCCAGCGCAAGTTGTGTCTCCGCCTTAACGGAATCATATGGGTCGCGCCGCCCAAGGACCGCCAGGGCCGCGTGGAATCGCCGCAGGGCCTCGCCCGAGAGGGGGGGAGCCGCCCCGGCGACCTCTTCCATCTCCGCGAGCTCCCCGTTGCAGTGGAGCGCCAGGTCCGAGCCCGCCCTGAGTACAGCCCGCGTGCGCGCGGCAAACGAGCCCGAGAGCGCCTTCATGCTGAGATCGTCGCTCATGAGCAGGCCGTCGAAGCCGATCTCCCCGCGGATGATGTCCCGCGTCACCCGCTCCGATGTGCTGGCCGGGTTGTCCGCATCGAGGGCGGTAAACACCACATGCGCCGTCATGGCGGCCGGCATGTCGCGCAGCGCCTTGAACGGTGCGAAGTCGGTCGCGGAGAGCACGGCATGCGGCTCCGTCACGACCGGCAGCTCGAGATGGCTGTCCGCCGTCGCACGCCCGTGACCGGGGATATGCTTGATCACCGGCAGCACGCCGCCCGCCATGAAGCCGTCGGCAACGGACCGCGCGAGCGCCGCGACCTGGGTCACCTCGCACCCGTAGGCGCGGTCGCCTATGATGTCGTGGGCGCCCGGCACCGGCAGATCGAGCACCGGCGCGCAGTCCGTGTTGATGCCAAGCGCGCGCAAGTCGTCGGCGACGAGGCGCGCGGCATTGAAGGCCACCTCCTGCGCGAGCTGCGGATCCTCAGCGTAGAGCGTCGCATAGGCTTGCGCGGCCGGAAGCGCACGCCCCAGCGGCGGGCGCAGCCGCTGCACGCGGCCACCCTCCTGGTCGATGAGCACCAGCAGCGAGTCCCCGCCGACAGCCTCCTGCACGTCTCCCACAAGGCGGCGGATCTGCTCGTGGCTCACGCAGTTGCGCGCGAACAGGATGAAGCCCGCGGGAGCCGCGGACCGGAAAAAAGACGCCTCCGCGGACGAAAGCGTTTCGCCCGCGACTCCGGCGATGAAAGCGTTGGTCATGAGGAAGCGGTCTAGGTCATGAACTCATTATGGATGGTGCAGTGATGAGCCAAAGCGAGCCAAGGGCCAGGAAAACCGCGCAGGTCGATGCCCGATCGGACAAGCGGTTTGACGACGCCATTGGCTCGCTTTGGCTCACCCCGCAGGGGCGCGGTCCTTTTTGCGCCCCTGGTTCGTCGCGAGACCTTGCAAACCATGGAGGTTTGAGGCGGTCTCGCTCCTGCCAGCGATGCAAAAGTCCTCGCGTCAATGCGCCATCCATAATGAGTTTATGACCTAGTACGCCGTGACCCAGCAACCGCTGTAGCCTTGCGCCTTGAGCTGCGTGCAGACGGAGCTTGCCGAGTCGCGCGAGCCGGGCGGGCCGACGAGAAGCCGGTGATAGGTGCCCTTTTCGCCAAGGTCGGCTTCCTGGACGTCCGGCGTCTTGTTCTGCAAGATCGAGGTGTACTTCTGCTGCATATCCGCAAACTGCTTCAGCGCATCGATGCGGCTGCTGCCCGACGCAGGCACCGACGCCAGCACGGCCACATAACCGGCACCGGTCGGTTTGGGCCCCGTAGAGGCGGGCGACGACACCACGGCGGCGACCTTCTCCTTCTTGACCGGCGGAGCCGGCTTCTTCGGTATCACATCCTCGTCGTCAGCCAGGCTGGCCGTCTTCTTCGGCGGCGCGGCGGCCACCGGATTGGTCTCCTCGGAGGAGGCAACCATCTTCACGGGCGGTGGCGCGCTCTCTTTCTGAGGCGCAGCCGAGCGCGTCGGCGACGGCCCGCTGCCGAACCCGTCGATGACCGTAAGGCCCGGAACCGAGACGATGGCATTCGTCTGCTCCTGCGAGCTCGGCGGCTGGATGGAGCCGTCGCGTCCGACCGTCACAACCGGTACCTTGCGCACGCCGCCGCCCGACTCTGAGCTCTCGGCGCTGCTTTCGCCGTCTCCGAGCCGGCCCATGATCTTGCTGTCGGCATGAGCGAACTGTTTGCCGCCGGGCTCCGACGGCTTTACCTTCGACGGGCCCGAGGCACCCTTGATCAGCGGCGTATCCTTGCCGTCGCCAGGACCCATGATGCTGCTGTAGGCGACCGCGAGGCCGCCGCCCACCAGAATGGTGCACGCGACGAGGCCCACGACCTTCTTCCAGCCGCCGCCGCGACGCGGCTCATCCTCGTAGTGCACATCGTCCTCGGCATAGCTCTGATCGAACGAGCCATGCTGGGAGTGCGGGCCATTCTGATAGCCGCCGAGTGGCCCGAGTGCGGGCTCAAGCGACGGATCGCCGTAGTGATCCCCGCCCCACTGCCCTTGGCCTGGGTTTCCATAGCCGTAATCGGAGCCGAAGGACGGCGCGGGAGCTTGCGGGCTACCGTAATCGTAGGACGGCTGCGAGGAGCCGCCATAAGCCAGCGGCGCCTGGCCCGATGCACCGTAGGCGCCGTTGCTCGACGTGCCGTAAGCGCTGCCGTTGCCGGCCCCATACGGGTCCGTACTGCCATAGGCAGGTTGCGGCGCCGCCTGAGGCGCGTGCCCATAAGCCGGCTGTTGCGGCTGCGGCGCCGTGTAGCCTGCGAGGCCATAGGGATCAGCGGTTTGCTGCGGCGCCTGCGGCTGGCTGAAGCCGCCGTAGCCGTCCGGCCTGAGCGCCGCGTAAGGATCGTGATGGGCAGACCGGCCGCCGGTCTGCGGCTCGGCAGGATATCCGGCCGGATCGCCGTACGCGGGAGCTGCCGGGCGCCCTGCTGTCCGCGGCGCGTTCGGGGCCGGCCAGCCCGCAGGCTCGTAGCGAGGAGGCGCCTGCGCCGGTTGACCGGGCCCGACAGGACGCGCCTGCGTGTTCGGCACCTGATTGGGCGGCAAAGGATTGCTGTAACGTGTCATCTTTCGGAACCCCTCGTCGCATCCCCCGCGGGCTGCGAAGTCGGCACCCTGGCCAGTTATCCCGTAAACTGACCATTCGGCGGGACTTTAGCGCTGACGGATAAGTCCCGACAACGCAAATCGAAATTACCCCGTATGCCGCAAGGCAGTCTTCGACGACCGATGCGCTCCGTCAAAGCCTCCGAATCGAGACTCTAGCGCATTGCCTCCGGTGCGCCGACACCGAGCACCTCAAGGCCAGAGGATAACACTTGCTTGAGCGACGCGACGAGCGCGCACCGAGCAGCCGTTATCGCTCGATCGTCGGGCTGGATAACGCGCAATTGTGGCAAATCATTGCCTCGCGTCCAGTGGCCGTGAAAAGCGGAAGCCAAATCATAGAGATAGAAGGCAAGCCGATGCGGCTCATGGGCACGCGCCGCCCCCTCGATGAGGGTCGGGAAAAACGCCGCCTTCTTGATCAGATCGAGCTCTCCGGAATCCGTGAGCAGTGAAAGATCCGGAAGGACCGCGCCGTCCTTCACGATCTCGATGCCGGGAAACGCCTCGCGCGCATTGCGCAGCACGGACGACGCCCGCGCGTGCGCATACTGAACATAGAAAACAGGATTGTCCTTTGACTGCTCTGTGACCTTGGCGAAGTCGAAATCGAGCGGCTCCAGTTCCTTGCGATAGAGCATCATGAAGCGCACGGGATCGCGGCCGACCTCGTCCACTACGTCGCGCAGCGTCACGAACGTCCCCGCGCGCTTGCTCATCTTGTAGGGCTCGCCGTTCTTGAACAGCTTCACGAGGTTCACGACCTTGATGTCGAGATCGGCCGAGCCGCCCGTCGTGTGCCAATGCTTGAGCTTGCCCTTTGCGTCGCGCTCGACCGCGCCGCCCGTGAAGGCCGCGATGGTCGCCAGCATGCGTGGGATGTAGCCGATGTGATCAGCGCCGAACACGTTGATGAGGTGCCGGAAGCCTCGCCGCAGCTTGTCGTAGTGATAGGCGACGTCGCCCGCGAAGTAGGTGTAGCTGCCGTCGGACTTCATGAGCGCCCGGTCGGCCTCGTCGCCGTACTCCGTCGAGCGGAACAGCGTCTGCTCGCGATCCTCCCACTCCTCGTCGTCGTGGCCCTTGGGCTTCTCCAGTCGCCCTTCGTAGATGAGCCCTTTGGTGCGAAGCGCCTCGACCGCGTCCTTGACCTTGTCGGTCCCGCCCCGCGTGAGGGAAGCCTCCGAGAAGAAGACGTCGTGACGGATGTTGAGCGCCGCCAGATCGTCCTTGATCATGGGCATGATCTGATCGATCGCAAACGTGCGCACGAGCGGCAGCCAGCGTTCTTCCGGCATGTTGAGGAGCGCGGGTCCGTGCTCCGTGGCAAGCGCCGCGCCGACCGGCTTCAGATACTCGCCGGGATAGAGTCCCGACGGGATCTCGCCGATGTTCTCGCCCAGCGCCTCGCGGTAGCGCAGGAACACCGAGCGCGCGAGCACGTCGACCTGCCCGCCCGCGTCGTTGATGTAGTACTCGCGCGCGACGTCGTAGCCGGCAAACTGCAGGAGATTGGCGAGCGCATCGCCGAACACCGCGCCGCGGCAATGACCGACGTGCATGGGGCCGGTCGGATTGGCCGAGACGTACTCGACGTTCGTGCGCGCGCCCGCGCCGATGTCGGACGCGCCGAAAAGCGGCCCCTGCGTGAGAATGGCGCCCGCAACGTCGTGCCAGAACCCGTCGCGCATGCGCAGATTGAGGAAGCCTGGACCGGCGACCTCAGCCGACACGATGTCGGGATCGGATTTCAGCGTGGCGGACAACGCCTCCGCAATGTCGCGCGGCTTCATCTTCGCGGCCTTGGCCAGAACCATCGCCGCGTTGCACGCGAGATCGCCGTGCGAAGGGTCACGCGGCTGCTCGACCGTGACCGCTCCGAAATCGAGGCCATCCGGCAGCGTGCCCTTCTGCTGCAACCCCTTGAGTGCCGCAAGAACCCGGCCCTCGACCTCCGCAAACACGTTCATACAAAAATCCCTTGTGCGCACGGTTCGAATTGAAAGGTGCCGGTGCCACCCATACAAACGTCATCCCGGCGGAGGCCGGGACCCACGACACCTCGCCGGTCAGGTGCGGGACCTCGCATGGGTGCCGGCCGTCCATGCGAAGCATGGCTCCGCCATGACGGTAGAGAAAGTCGCTGTGTTAGTCGCAAGACAACCGAAACCCGACGGTGCGCAGCCCGGCTATCGCAATTCCGGCTTGCCGTCAAACAGGCGCCGGATCTGATCGAGCGCATAGCGGTCGGTCATGCCGGCAACGAAATCCGCGATCACCCGCGCCCGCCGGCGCTCGGAAAGCCCCTCCTGTGCCGCCCGCCACGTCTCCGGCAGCGCGGAGGGATCGGAGAGGTAGCGCGCAAAGAGACGCGCGATCCCGGCCTCGGCCTCCTCCATGACGTCCATGACTTTGCGGCTGCGATAGACGCGCTCCATCAGGAAGGCCTTGAGCACCTTGAGGTCCGCCGCCATTGCGGGCGAGAAGGCGACGACGGCATCCCCGGCCGCCCGAATATCGTCCGGCGATGCCGGAGCCAATGCCGCAAGCCGCACGCGGCTCTCCGTGACCACATCCTGAATGAGCAGTGTGATCATGCGCCGCGTCACCTCGTAGGTGAGGCGGCTGCGGATCCCCGGCGCCTCGGTTGTCGGCAGCACCGCAACGATCCCGCCCGCGAGCGGCACACCCCGAAGATCGTCGAGCGTAAGAAGCCCGGCGCGCAACCCGTCGTCGATGTCGTGTGTCACGTACGCGATGTCGTCCGCGAGCGCCGCCACCTGCGCTTCCCCAGACGCCCAGCGCGCCGGTGCGAGGCTCTGCCACGCCTCGAGCGAGCGGATCACCTTCCGCACCGGCTCGTGCGCATCCTCCACGATCGGCCCGTTGTGCTTGGCAAGCCCTTCGAGCGATTCCCACGTGAGGTTGAGCCCGTCGAACTTGAGGTACTTGCGTTCGAGCGTCATCACGACGCGCAAGCTCTGCGCGTTGTGATCGAAGCCGCCGAACCCGGCCATGAGCCGGTCGAGTGCCCGCTCGCCCGCGTGTCCGAACGGCGGATGTCCGAGATCGTGCGCGAGCGCCACCGCCTCCGCCAGATCCTCGTCGAGCCGCAACTGCCGCGACATGGTCCGCGCAATTTGCGCCACCTCGAGGCTATGCGTGAGGCGCGTGCGGTAGTGGTCCCCCTCGTGAAAGACAAACACCTGCGTCTTGTGGATAAGGCGGCGGAAGGCCGTCGAGTGCAGGATGCGGTCGCGGTCACGCTGGAACGGGCTGCGCGTCGGGCAGTCGGGCTCGGCGAACGTTCGCCCGCGCGACGGCACGGCGCTCGCGGCGTAGGCCGCAGGAGACCGCTCACCGGGCCTCAGGCTGCCGCCGTAAGCAGACGTGCTAGCCGCAAAATTTTGGTTCGCCTTGCCCATGCCAGCCGCTTTGTCTTGCCCGGTTTTCAACCATTTGACTTGAACCGGCCGATTACTATCTTCGTATCAGCTTTTGCATAGGGCAGTCCGCGTCAAACCCGCGGAAATCCGCCCCCCAGAGATCGCCCCAGAGACCGAGCATGTCCGAAACCGCAACCCAGACCGTGACCGTCACAGACCGCGCCGCCGACCGCATTGCGGAGATCGTCGCGGGGGAGCCGGCCGGCACCATGCTCCGCATTTCCGTCGAAGGCGGCGGCTGCTCGGGCTTCCAGTACAAGTTCGACCTCGTCGACGGCGCCGCAAGCGACGACATCGTCATCGAGAAGAGCGCGGCAAAGGTGCTGATCGATCCAGTCTCTCTCGAATACCTCGCAGGTTCCGAGATCGATTTCGTCGACGACCTGATGGGCGCCTCGTTCAAGATCCAGAACCCGAACGCGACGGCCTCCTGCGGCTGCGGCACCAGCTTCTCGCTCTAGCCCCCTCTCCCCATCGCCTTCGATGGGGAGAGGGTCGGGGTGAGGGGCAGCCGCTTGCGCCAAAACTTGAACCTGCCCCTCACCCTGGCCCTCTCCCCGTAAGAACCGGGAGAGGGGAAAGAGCCGAATGAAAATAACCACCTGGAACATCAACGGCATCCGCGCCCGCATCGAAGGCGCGGTGGCCTACGTGCGCGAAGCCAGGCCCGACGTGTTGTGTCTGCAGGAGATCAAGACGGTCGACGAAGGCTTCCCGACCGAGGCCTTCACCGACCTCGGCTACAACGTGGTCACACACGGCCAGAAGGGTTTCAACGGCGTCGCCCTGCTCGCGCTCCATCCGCTCGAGGATGTCGTACGCGGCCTGCCCGGCGACAACGGCGACGCGCAGGCCCGCTTCATCGAGGCGACCGTGACAGCAGGCGATCTGTCCGTGCGAGTGGCGTCCATCTACCTTCCGAACGGCAATCCCGTCGGCAGCGAGAAGTTTCCCTACAAGCTCGCCTGGATGCAGCGTCTGCAGGCACACGCAACCGCGCTGCTCGCGTCCGAGATGCCGGTTATCCTTGCAGGCGACCTTAACGTCATCCCCGAGCCGCAGGACGCCAAACGCCCCGATGCTTGGCGCAACGATGCACTGTTCCAGCCCGAAAGCCGGAGCGCCTTCCGCGCACTCGGCAACCTTGGCTATGTCGACGCCGTGCGCGCCTGCCATCCCGGCCCCGGCCACTACACGTTCTGGGATTATCAGGCTGGCGCTTGGCAGAAGGACGACGGCATCCGCATCGACTTCCAGCTTCTCTCGCCGCAGGCGGCCGACCGCCTCGCCGCAGCGGGCATCGACCGCTTCACGCGGAGCTGGGAAAAACCGTCCGACCACGCCCCCGTGTGGACGACGCTTGTCTGAGCGACACGCCCCCTAAAACAAAAAAGGGCAGACCGAGCGGTCTGCCCTTCATTCGATCTCTAAGGAGCGCCCACCCTTACCGGGTAACCGGCGCCGGTGCCTCGATCACGGGGCCCGGGACATTGACGTCGCGCAACTGCGGCGCCGGCGAGGAGCCCGTCATGGTGCCGTAGTCGAAGGTCCGCACAGCCGGCAGACGCTGCGCCGGGGCCGACGAGCGCGTCGGAATCATGTCGACCAGCTCACCGTTCTTGCAGGTCCGGATGGGAGCGGCTGTAAGCTGCGGCAGCCCGCTGCGGTCGTACGAGGCTGTCGGCTTGCGCCCATAGCGGTTGCCCCACTGCGCCACGATACCCGTCGCCTGCTTGCGCGTGCCCTCGGCTGCGCCGCAGAAGATGTTCTGGTAGATGTCCTCGATCCACATGGCGTCCTGAGGCGGCGCATTGTCGACCGCAACCGCAATCAGCGCCAGTGCGCGCGCGGGATCGGGCTCCACATGCTTGCCGCGCCACAGGAGATCGGCGAAGAACGCCTGCGCACCCGCGTGCCCGTTCTGGCTCAACACCGACAGCCAGTGCCGGCCGAGCGGCACGTTGGTCTCGACGCCTTCGCCCTTGAGCTGCAGCTTGGCAAGCTCGAACTGCGCATCCTCGTCGTTGAACGTCGTCGACGCGTTCTTGAGATAGAACACCGCGCGTTCGGGATCCGCCTGTAGCCCGATTTCCGGCAACCCGCGCAGCACATAGCCCGCAAGCGCCGTCAGTGCGCGGCCGACATACTGCGCACGCGGATCATCGGGATCCGCATCGAGATGGTCGTCCGCGATCTTCTCGAACAGCGCATACGCCTTGGCGTGGTCCGTATATGGACCTGTGTTGTCCTGGTAGATCTTGGCAAGGTAGTAGCTCGCCATGAACTCGCCTTTGTCGGCCGCGTATCGGAGCGCCGGCATGGCAAGCTCGTAGTAGCCACCCTGATAGGCGCTGACGCCCTGTCGGAGCGCTTCGCGCGACGAGTTGAACGATGTCGACTGCGCGAGCGCTACAGTCGGCAGGGACGCGATTACGATCAATCCGAGTACCAGCCTAGATGTCCGCATAGCAAACAACTTCCGCTTTCCCGCCTGCGTGGGTGACGGCGCCGTAACGGGCCGGCCCCACCTGATCCGCAAATTTTCTGATGGCCCCGCTCTGATACGGATTTGGCGGAGCTTTCCACGTCTTACGCCGCCGCTCGAGCTCGGCCGGCTCGACCTCGAGGTCGAGCGTGCCTTTCTCGGCGTCGATTGAGATGATGTCGCCGTCCTGGATGAGCCCGATCGGGCCGCCGACTGCCGCCTCGGGACCCACATGCCCGATGCAGAAGCCGCGCGTCGCGCCCGAGAAGCGCCCGTCCGTGATGAGTGCGACCTTGTCTCCGGCGCCCTGACCATAGAGCGCCGCCGTCGTCGACAGCATCTCGCGCATGCCGGGCCCGCCCTTGGGGCCCTCGTAGCGGATGATGATGACGTCGCCGTCCTTGTAGTCGCGGTTGGAAACCGCGCGGAATGCATCCTCTTCGCAGTCGAAGCAGCGCGCAGGACCGCGGAACTGAAGCTTCTTCAAGCCAGCAACCTTGACAATGCCGCCCTCGGGCGCGAGCGAGCCCTTAAGGCCCACGACACCGCCGGTGGGCGAGATCGGGTTGGAGACCGGATACACGACCTTCTGGTCGGTATTGAACGTCACGGACTCGAGGTTCTGCGCGAGCGTCTTGCCGGTGACCGTCACGCAGTCGCCGTGCAGATAGCCGCCCTCAAGCAGCGCTTTGAGGATCTGCGGCACGCCGCCGATGTCGAACACATCCTTGGCGACATACTTTCCACCGGGCTTGAGGTCCGCGATGTAAGGCGTGCGCTTGAAGATCTCGGCCACGGCAAAGAGATCGAAATCGATGCCGCATTCGTTGGCCATGGCGGGCAGATGCAGCGCCGCGTTCGTCGAGCCGCCGGTCGCAGCCACGATGGTTGCCGCGTTCTCGAAGGCCTTGAGCGTTGCGATGTCGCGCGGACGCAGACCGTCCGCGACGAGCCGCATGACGGCCTTGCCGCTCTCGACGGCATACTGGTCGCGCGAGGTGTAAGGCGCGGGCGCACCTGCCGACCCCGGCAGCGCAAGCCCGATCGCCTCGGATACGCAAGCCATCGTGTTGGCCGTAAACTGGCCGCCGCACGCACCTGCGCCGGGACACGCGACACACTCGAGATCGTGCAGCTCCTGGTCGGTCATCTTGCCGGACGAGTGCATGCCGACGCCCTCGAACACGTCGACCACGGTGACGTCCTTGCCCTTGAATTTACCGGGCATGATGGAGCCGCCGTACATAAAGACGGAAGGCACGTTGAGGCGCAGCATCGCCATCATGGTGCCGGGCAGGCTCTTGTCGCAGCCCGCGATTCCGACCAGCGCATCGTAGCAATGGCCGCGCATGGTGAGCTCGATCGAATCGGCGATCACCTCGCGCGAGACGAGCGACGACTTCATGCCCTGGTGGCCCATGGCGATGCCGTCGGTGACGGTGATGGTGCAGAACTCGCGCGGCGTGCCGCCAGCTTCCTTCACGCCGGTCTTGGCCGACTGCGCCTGACGCTGCAGCGCGATGTTGCAAGGAGCCGCTTCGTTCCAGCAGGACACGACGCCGACGAACGGACGGCGAATCTCCTCCTCCGTCAGTCCCATTGCATAATAGTAGGACCGGTGAGGCGCCCGCGACGGGCCTTCCGTGACATGCCTGCTAGGCAACTTCGACTTATCGAACGTCCTTGCGTCCATAAACTCACATCCAATCGCTCTGACTCTCCGACGGGCCGCTGCACGTGGTGCGTGCACGACCGCCGGTCAAGAGCGGGAATTCTATTCTTCGATAAGGCCGCTTCGGAAAATTGGATCTGCGGTCGCCTAAAAAGTGCGCACCGCCAATTCCGAACCTGAAGCCCCCGCAAGCTCCCGTTCTCGCTGAACCCTGGTTGCTCTCTATTTGTGGCTCAAACGAGGCACGTCCACCCGGATTGCGTGGCGATCCGGCAACATCCCTAACTTCGGACCTCCAATTTTAGGACTATTGTGAAACCGTGACATCGTGGGCACAGTCCGCGCGAGCAGCCCCATGAGACACCATCGTCCGTTTACCACCTGATCCCGGCCGTTCGTGGGCTCGACTTGGGCCGTCTGACGGCGATTGCGGGAAAGTTGAGCGGTACTCTGCGTGGATCTGCGGCGTCGCACCGGCCCGAAAGGGCCCCAATCGTTGGCTTTAAGGTAAACAACACACCGGGCGCCGGAGGTCCTGAGCCCTAACGATGAAAAAGCTTTGTCTCGTACTCGCAGCCGGCCTCGCGCTGGCCGCCTGCTACGTCGCCTATCCAATCCTGACCGTCTGGACCATCCGCGAAGCCGTCAGAACTGGCGACACCCCCACGATCGACGCCAAGCTCGAATGGCCGACCGTCCGCGAGACGCTGCGGCAATCGATGATGGAGTATGCCGTCGGCCCGAGCCCTGTCGCGGCGCCCGGAGAAACGCCGCCCAAAATCGGCCTCTGGCAGCGGATCAAGAACGGGCTCTCGCGCCGCGCCGTCGACAGCCTCGTCGCGAGCTACGTGACACCCGAGGGCCTGCCCCAGCTATTCGGCGCGCGGCAATTCTACCGAGAGAACATTTCAGGCGAGCAGGCAAAAATCGACGCCATGCCCTGGCACGAGCGCGCCACCAACTTCTGGTCGCGCATCAAGCGCGCCGAGTTCCACGCCCCGACCGTATTCGAGATCGAGATGGCGGACCGCAACGATCCGACACGCCACTACGTCGGCCTCCTGAAGCTGCGCGGCCTCGAATGGAAAGTCACGGAGCTGCGCGTCATCAAGGCTCCCGAAACCTCCGCACTATGAGCGCCTCGCCGCTCGGTCGGCGCGTGTGAGCGAAAAACGGCCGCGTCAGCGGCCCGGGAGCAAGGCGACCCGCGACAAGTGTCGCGCCCCCGCGGAGCGCGCCCGAGCAGAGCGAGGATCAGCGCGCGTGAGCGATAAAAACCCTTACCCCTCGATCCGCTTCAGCGCAGCCTGAAGCCGCGCGATGCGATCCGCCGCATCCGCGACGCGGTCGCGGTTAAGCTCAACCACATGCTCAGGCGACTTGGCGACGTTGGCCTCGTTTGCGAGCCAGGTCGCCGCCTTGTTGCGGTCGCCCTCGGCGCGCTCGATCTCCTTCTGAAGCCGCTTGCGCTCGGCCTCCATGTCGATGATGCCTTCGAGCGGCAGCGCAATGGTCGCCTCCCCGATCACGATCAAGGCTGCGCCCTTCGGCGCCTCGTCCGAAAAGTCGATGTCATCGAGACGCGCGAGACGGCGGATGGTATCGTCATGACGGCGCGCCCGTTGAATCGTTGCCTCGCTCGCCCCCGAAAGAACGAGCGGAATTTTCGCGCCGGCCGGAATGTTCATCTCGGTGCGCACCGAGCGCACGTCCGAGACAAGCTTCACGACCCAGCCGATCTCCTCGTCGGCAGCAGGACTCTGAAGTCCTGAGAGGCGCGGCCATTCCGAGAGGCAGAGCAGCGACAGACGCTGCTCTCCGTGCTCTACCATGTGCGCCCACAATTCCTCCGTGATGAACGGCATAAACGGATGCAGGAGCTTGAGACACTGGTCGAGCACCCATGCCACGCAGGCGCGCGTCTCGGTGATCGCCTGCTCGTCGTCGCCCGCAAGGATCGGCTTGATCAGCTCCAGGTACCAGTCGCAGTAGACGCCCCACACGAACTCATAGATCGCGCTCGCCGCCTCGTTGAACTTATAGGCCTCGAGCCCTGCGGTGACGGCAAGCGCCGCCCGCTCCGTCTCGCCGACGATCCAGCGGTTGAGCGTGTGTGTCACGGCCGACGGATCGAAATCGAACTGGCGGACGCACTCGTTCATCTCGCCGAAGCGCGCCGCATTCCAGAGCTTGGTCGCGAAATTGCGGTAGCCCTCGACGCGCGCCGGCGCGAGCTTGATATCGCGTCCCTGCGCCGCCATGGCGGCGAGCGTGAAGCGCAGCGCATCCGCGCCGTACTTGTCGATGAGCGCCAGGGGATCGATGACGTTCCCCTTCGACTTCGACATCTTCTGGCCGCGCTCGTCGCGGACCAGCGCGTGAATGTAGACGTCGTGGAACGGCACTTCCTTCATGAAGTGCAGCCCCATCATCATCATGCGCGCGACCCAGAAGAAGATGATGTCGAAGCCGGTGACGAGCACGCTCGTCGGGTAGTAGAGCTTGAGCTCCGGCGTCTGGTCCGGCCAGCCAAGCGTCGAGAACGGCCACAGCGCCGACGAGAACCACGTGTCGAGCACGTCCTCGTCGCGCGTGAGCGTGATCGGCGCGTTCGAGCCGGCGTAGTGCTTTTCCGCCTGCGCGCGCGCCTCGTCCGCGTCGTACGCGACGAACACATGCCCATCGGCCCCGTACCAGGCCGGGATCTGATGCCCCCACCAGAGCTGGCGCGAGATGCACCAGGGCTGGATGTTGCGCATCCACTCGAAGTAGGTCTTCTCCCAGTTCTTCGGCACGAACGTCGTCTTGCCGGTCTCGACCGCCGCGATAGCGGGTTTTGCAAGCTCGCCCGCGTTGACGTACCACTGGTCGGTGAGCCACGGCTCGATGACGTCGTTCGAGCGGTCGCCGTGCGGCACCGTATGCGACGTCGGCTCTATCTTAGCGAGCAGTCCCAGCGCCGCGAGATCGGCGACCACCTTTTTGCGCGCAACGAACCGGTCGAGCCCACGATAGGCTTTGGGAACATCCTCGCTGTCCACGATCTGCCCGAACGCATCGAGCACATTGATCGGCGGCATCAGCGCCTCGGGGTGCCGCTTGCCGACCTCGAAGTCGTTGAAGTCGTGCGCAGGCGTGATCTTCACCGCACCCGTTCCCTTCTCGGGATCGGAGTGCTCGTCGGCAACGATCGGGATCTCGCGCCCGACCAGCGGCAGGCGCACCCTGGCGCCGGCCTTGATCAGCGCCGCGTAGCGCTTGTCCTTGGGATGCACGGCGACGCCGGTATCGCCGAGCATCGTCTCGGGCCGCGTCGTCGCGACGACGATGAAATCGGAGTCGTACCCTGGCACCTTCTTCGCCAGCGGATACCGGAAGTGATACATGTGCCCCGACGGATCCTTCTTTAGGACCTTCGCCAGAGCCTCCGCATCGAACGGCTTCTCGGCGTCGCCGTCCGCCCACGCGAACGAGCCCTTCTTCTCCACCTGCACCACTTCAAGGTCGGAGATCGCGGTCTGGAACTTGGGGTCCCAGTTGACGAGCCGCTTATCCTTGTAGATGAGCCCGCTGCGATAGAGCTCGACGAACACCTTGACGACGGCGCGCGACAGACCCTCGTCCATCGTGAAGCGCTCGCGGCTCCAGTCGCACGAGGCCCCGAGGCGCTTCAGCTGATTGACGATCATGCCGCCCGACTGGTCTTTCCACTCCCAGACGCGGCGCACGAATTCCTCACGCCCGAGATCGCGCCGCCCCGGCTGCTGGCTCTCCATCAGCTGGCGCTCGACGACCATCTGCGTCGCGATGCCCGCATGATCCATACCCGGCTGCCAAAGCACGTCGCGCCCCCGCATACGCTCGAAGCGAACGAGTACGTCCTGCAGCGTGTTGTTGAGCGCGTGCCCCATGTGGAGCGAGCCGGTCACGTTGGGCGGCGGGATGACGATCGAATACGGTGCGGCGCCGGCGCGGTCGGGACGCCCGGCACGGAAGGCATCGGCGCGGCTCCAGGCCTCGTTGATGCGCGGCTCGATCTCGGCGGGCTGATAGGTCTTGTCGAGCATGGGTCGCGCGGGCCTTTGTGGAGAGAAAACGGGGAGCTGGCGTCCTACGAACCCGCTTGCCGCCTGTCAATCGGCAGCAGGTCGATCTCCGCGCGCCAAAGCGCGCGGAGTAAATTCATCCGCATCGATACCGTGGAATTGCGTCGCCGACGCATCAGGTTCCGGGCGGCTTGTTCCCGGGCTTAACCGATTGCGCGACCTCGGTCCTGAGCGCGCGCTCGATGATGCGCGGCATGTTTTCGGCAACCCATTGCTGGAGCATGGGTCTCAGCATGTCTGCGACCGCATCCTCGAGCGTACGGTTTACCGGCATGGAGCCCTGCGACGGGATGGTCGCCGGCAGCATCGAAGGCGAGGGCGGGACGGAGACCTCCGGCTCAAGCGCCTCGAACACCGGGGTCAGCGGAACGGCGGGCGACGACACCGGCTCGGCTGGCATGGAGGAAGCGGCCGCCGACGCCGCGAGCCCCTGCGCCAGCGCATCGAGCGCCTGATGCGCAGCGTCCGAGCTCATCCGGGGGTGCTCGGTAGCGAAACGCGGCTGCGCACCGTACCCCGAGTTGGGACGCACGGTCTGAGCGAAAGGATCGGGGTACGAGCGAGGCTCCATCGGGCGCGCCTCGACGGGACGGGCCGCCGCCGAGGAGACAGGAGCCACGTCGATCGGGCTCTCGGGGGCCGATCCATACGCCCGGCCACCGAACGGCGGCTCGACGGGAGTTTCGAGCGCCGGCGACGAAGAAGCAGACGATGCCGGGGCGGATGTGCCGAACGGAGAGAATGGCGCTTCCGGCGTATTGAAGCGCGGGGCGTCGTGCGAGGTGCCGAACGGCTGCGATGATGGAGCGCTTACGCCACCCTCCGCGCCGGAGACACCCGACCCGAAACCGCCGAGGGCCCGCAGCACGTCTTGTGCGTCGCTCGGAGCAGAAACCGGCGATATCGGCTGCGGCGCCGGCTCTGCGGACTGAGGCGGCGCAGAAACGACCGGCGACGGCGTAACAGGCGCCTTCGGCTGCGGTGGATAGAAGCTCGTCTTGCGAAGCGGAGGAAACCCGAAAGTCGTCGGCGGCGCAACGTCAGCAGGCTTCTCTGCGCTGCTGCCGCCGAACGGCGGCGGCGGAATAAGCGGCTCGGACGGCGCAGGCTGCGACGGCAGCGCTGCCGCGCCGTCGGAGATGGACGCAGGCGTCGCGCGCTCCTCTTTCACGAGCTTATCGGCGTCTTGCTCAGGTGCCTTCGGCGCGACCGGCGGAACGAACGACTTTGCCGACATCGGATGAGAAAGCGCCGCCGGAACACGAATATCAGGCTTGGGCGCCGCAGCTGAGCTGCCGTTCGCCGGCACCTCCTCGTCGAACATATCCGCAAGATCCTGATCGAACGAGAGCGGCCGCTTCGATCCGAGCGGACCCGTCGGCGGCAGAGACCCGTTCTTGAGCACGCCGCTCAACCTGTCGGCCAGTGGTCCCCGCGGCTCAACCGGCTTGGAGGATTGCGACGGCACGAGGGGATTGGCTTCGATGGGCGGCTCGGACGTTTCGGTCGAAGGCTCGTCGGCGATGATCTGGCGGATGGACGCCAGGATCTCCTCCATGCTCGGCTCGCCGGCCTTGTCCGGTCTGTTCATGCCCACCTGCCGCAACTCTCAGCGCTGTCCGAGGCACACCTTGAGCGATTCGGCGCCACGCCACTCGGCGCGATGCCATCGGAACAACGAATTGAATCGTGTTTCATGAAAAAAACGTACCTCGGCACCGCTTGGCCTTCAATGCGTCCCGGCAGCCCAGCCACTCCTTCTTCGCCTTATGCTCAACAAAGCATAAGACGGATTTCGAGGCGCGCCCGACAGCCCGGGACAACGGATCTGCCTCAGCCCGCAGCTACGGCTTCTTCGGGGCCTTGAGGCTCTCCGCGATCTCGATGTGCAACGCCTTCTCGACCATGCGCGGCATGTTGTCGGCGAGCCATTGGCGCAACATCGGACGCAAGAGATCGGCCGTGGCGTCCTCGATGCCGCCGGATTCCTCCGTACTGGCGGCAGGCGTCGTGGGAACGAACGCGTGCTGCACGGGCTCCGCCGTGGGCAGCGGTGGCGGTGGCATCGCGACAGGCGCCATCTGCGGCGGCACGTGCTGCACAGTCAGCGACGTGCGGTCGAACTGCCCTGGTATGATCGTGCCGAAATCGGGCGACTTCGGCTCTTCCGGAGGCAGCGCCGCGGCAGGAAACGGGGTAGCGACCGGAGCAGGCGACGACGAAGGTGCAGGCGTGGAGCTCGGCGCCGGACCAGACGACATACGCATGAAATGCGTATCCTTGAACGGCGCCATCACGCGCTTCGGCTCACCATCCGACTTAGAGCCCGACGCCGTGACTGGAAAAGCGCTGTTTCCCGACGACGCTGGCGCGATCTGCGGATGAACTTCACCAAGGGGCGATCCGCCGAAAGGCCCTGCCGGCTCGGACGTCACGTCCACGCGGACCGGCTTGAGAGAGCTGAGCCCTGAAGCAGCACTACCGTTGGCCCCGGCAGCGGCCTCAGCCAGCACAGCGGGCTGATACGCCTCGCTGGCGACGGTTTCGCGCGTCTCAGGCTGAACGGTCGTGGCACTGCGGATTGCGTCGGTAAGGCGTCCGAGGAGCGGCGTCTGGCGCTCGGTCGCAGGCGGCGGAGAGGACCGAAAAATCGCGGGGAGATCGAATTCGCTTGCGTCGTCCAGGGCCCCATCGCCCTTGAGCATGATCGGAGTGCCCCGCAGCTCGCCGTCTCGTGAATGGCTGGTTGGTTCCTCGGCGATGATCCGTCGGATCGACGCCAGAATTTCCTCCATGCTTGGCTGGCCGTTTTTCTCTGTCATGTTCATTACGCCACTCCCTACGCAGTCACGACAAATACGGCATCCCTTCCCGCAAAAGGATGACGTCCCCGTGAAGAGGAACACCCGCGAAGATATGCGGCCGCCCCGCCCCCCGCTGCGCACCTGCAGCGAGTCATTCTCTGCACTGACGACTCCGGCCACCCGTGTCCGGTCGACGCAGCTATTTCCGCTCGTTGTAGTGTGGGACTCCCACCACGCGCGACGCTAAGCGCCATAGTGGGCAACGATGTGGCAAAGCCACAGGACAACACAAATCGACGAGCAGGGCGCTCAGCTAACCCAACCCGCGGTGCTTCCTCAAGGAGATTATTTCACCGATTCCACGCCGTCCGGCGGCGACGGCAGCTCTTCGATCCGCCCGTCCGAATGGGTTATCGAGGTACCCCAAGGCTTACGCCTGACTTCCTGATAATGCGCTTCAGGATCGTAGGCGACGGACGTGAACCCGAGATTCACAGCATCCAGCCGACCGACGGCGGACATAACCGCATAGCTCGACACGACAAGATTGCGCCGCGTTGAGACGAGGTTCACTTGCGAGTTCAAAAGCTCGACCTCTGCGTTCAGCACATCGAGCAATGTGCGCTGACCGACCCGCTCTTCCTCGCGAACACCGGTAAGAGCAGTTGTGTTGGCTTCAACCTGCGACTGATCCGATTGGATCTGCGCGCGCGCAGCGAGAAGCTGCGACCACGCGGCCACGACCTGCTCCTCGGACTCGCTGCGGGCCTGCTCGATCTCCTGCAGACGGCTGATGTGGATGTGTTTCTGCTGCCGGACGCGCGCGTAGACCTCACCGCCCTCGTAAATGGGAACGGTCAGCCGCCCGGTGACGGTTACATCTTCGGATTCGTTGACCGTGCTCGAGGTTTCGAACCGGTCCGAATACGACGCCTCGAGCTGAACGCTCGGCAGAAGCTCGCCACGGATACGGTCGACACCGAACTTGGCCGCCTGCTCGAGATAGAGCGCGTTGACGACGGCCGGGTTCTCGTGCGTCCCGACGTTCGTCGCCTCCTCAAGCGATCTCGGAAGGAAACGCTCATACCCCTTGGGCTCAATCAGATTGCCCGGCGCATGGCCGATAACGCGCTCGTAGGTAGCGCGGCTGGTCTTGAGATTGGCCTTGGCAAGATCAAGCGCAGAAACCGCACCGGCACGGCGGGCTTGCGCCTGCGCGACGTCGGTTCGCGTCACCTCGCCGACGGCGAAACGGTCCTCAGTTGCCTTGAGCTCGCGCGACAGCACGTTGACGTTGTTCTCACGCAGACGAACGATCGCTTGGTCGCGCACGACGTCCATGAACGCCGTCACAGCTTGCAGCAACACCGACTGCTCGACGGCGCGCAACGTTTCGCGAGCGGCCCGCACGTTGGCTTCCTGCTCGTTCACCGAGTTGATCGTACGAAATCCGCTGAAGATCGGCTGCACCGCATCGATCGAGTAGCCGCCGGGCTTGAGCTCCTGCTCTGCCGTTCCAGCGCTCGCGCTCTGCTTTGTCCAGTTGTAGTTGATATCCGCGCCGCCCGTGATCACCGGCCTGAAGCCGGACCGCGCACGAGTCACCTCTTCATCGGTGGCGCGCAGACGCGCGCGCTCTGCATCGAGTTGCGGATTGTATTCGTAGGCTGCAGCAAGAGCATCATTGAGACTCTCTGCGCGAGCCGTGGACGGCAAGCACACGCCCCCGACCACACCTGCCGTCACGACAACGGCAAATGCGGCAAGCCGCCAGTTCCGGTCGAGATCAACCAAATCTAACCTCAATGCCCGCCTCGGCAAAACCACTCCCTCGCCCCAAGGGCGAAGCTACCTTTCGGTAACTAAGTAGAACACCAATACGATTCGCAGAAGCGAGCAGAGCCCCCTTATCCCAACATGTACATGCGGGCGTGGCTTCATTCCCACACAAGGCGCTGGCGCTATTATTACACAAAATTCGACTCACATATGAATATGACAAAGCAACTTATTGATATAAATAAGAAAATATAGAACGACCGCAGGCCGACCCTCAGACGGCTATCATTGCACAGCGTAAACCTTGGTTTTGCGAATACAAGGCGTCGCCTCGCATATATTTAGAATGCGAAGGCGCGTGCTTCCTCGAAGCCCGGCAGAACATCGGCAGAGGCATCAAAAATCGTGGCCCGGCCGAACGTGCTGCCATCGCGGCGCCAGACGGTCGCACGCCCCGCCGAGCGCCCGCCGACGATACCGACAAGCCGTCCACCGTCTTTAAGCTGGTCGAGCAACTCAGGCGGCACAACCTCGACCGCACCCTCGATGAGGATCGCGTCGTAAGGACCTTCGTTAGGCCACCCTTGCGGCAGGTCCCCTTCCACGACAGTGACCGTGTCGGCACCAGCCTGCCGAAGCGTATCGCGCGCGGCACTTGCAAGCGTCCCGTCGCTCTCCAGCGCAACGACGCTTTGCGCGAGCTGCGCGAGAAGTGCGGACGAATAGGCCGTGCCGGCGCCGATATCGAGAACGGCGGCTGTCGGCGAAATCTCGGCGGCTTGCACGAGCTTCGCGAGGATGCGCGCCGACAACAGGGAGCGCCGTGCGCCGGCGTGGTTGGCAGGAGTAAGCGGCACGGGCCCGTCCATGTAGGCCAGCTCCCGCAGGCGTTCCGGCACGAACAGCTCACGCGGCAGCTCCAGCATGGCACGAATGATGCGCCGGTCGGTGACGTCGCTGGGGCGCACCTGCGATTCGACCATGTTCTTTCGCTGCGTCGCGTAATCCACATTTCCCTCCAGCGTGCGAGCCTCGCCCGACCATAGCCAAAGTCGCCGGCAGAGACTACATCCTGCGTGGCGGGCCTTTGCTCCGCCCGCAAAACCCTCGTATCGGGGTGGCCGACCCACTCGACCGCACCGGGCCGGCTGCCCAAAGCGCCCGCACGCTTGTGCGAGGCTTTATCTATATGATAGATGCCTGCGGACGCGCTGGATCGGCGCCACTCGGCAGCCCGACGCGCGCCGAGGCCCAACGGCAGGACACCATCCCTGTTTGGGCAAAAAGACCCAGAGGCCACGTGGCGGAGTGGTGACGCAGCGGACTGCAAATCCGCGTACCCCGGTTCAATTCCGGGCGTGGCCTCCAATCTTTTCTCTCCGACAGACGCTCCGGTAAACCGTTCGTGCCCTGCGTCACACGCGGGTGGGAGGCGCGCTGGCGAACGACTTCGCTAGCTCCTTCATCATCGCGCGCACGTCGGGATGCTCGTTGCGGTCCCAGTCAGCGAGCATCTCCTCGAGATCCTGCTCGCGCCGCTTGAGCAGGCGCTCGTAGCCGGCCCGTCCTTCTTCCGAAAGCTCGTAGAGACCGGTCGGCGTCCGCGTCACCATCCCGGCCGCCATGAGACGGCCGAGGAGCTCACCGCACTGCCCCGCTTTGATCTTGAGGCGCCCCTCGAGATCCGCCTGCGTCGCCCGGCCGAAGCTCTCGCCGATCCGTGCGAGCAGCCAAAGCTCATCCGGCTCGAGCTGGAGGCCGATGCGTCCCGCCGCACGCTGATACACGCGCCAGCGGTTCTCGCGCGCCGTCATGCGCGTGACGATGCGCTTGAGCTCATCGAGGGACGTGGCATCGCGCGGCAGCGGGAAGGCTTCCGTCAACGGCTCCGGCGTGATTGTGGTCCTGAGCGGCACCTCGCGGATGGCAAGCGCCAGGAGAAAGCCGACGAAGGCCATCGCCGACGCTGTGTGGAACACGGGATGCAGCGCTTTCACGAACTCCGCGAGATAGGCCGACCGCATGGGCTCGGCGAGCTTGGCGATCTCCGCCGGATTGAGCAGCCCTTCGACGCCCGGAACCGCCTGCCGGATATCCCCTTCGAGGAAATAGGCGAAGATGCCGCCGAACAGCGCCGCACCGACCGACCCGCCGATCGAGCGGAACAGCGTCGTGCCGGATGTCGCCACGCCGAGCCGCTCGTAGGGCACGGCGTTCTGCACGGCCATGACCAGGATCTGCATCACCATGCCGAGCCCGAGCCCGAGGAAAAGCAGATAGAGCGCTGCACGGCTCGCCGGCGTCTCCGCCTCGATCGTCGAGAGCAGGAGAAGCGCGCCCGTCATGAGCGCCGTCCCGATGACGGGAAACATCTTGTAGCGGCCGATGCGGCTGATGATCTGCCCGCTCGTGATCGAGCTGACGAACACGCCGAGCATCATCGGCGTCATGTGCAGGCCCGCGCTCGTGGGATCGAGCCCCTTCACGACCTGGAAATAGACCGGCAGCAACGTGATCGACCCGAACAGCGCCATCCCGACGATGAACCCCACCGACGTACCGATGACGAACGCGCGAATCCGGAACAGCGACAGCGGCACCAGGGGATCCGGTACCTGGGTTTCGACATAGAGGAACCCCGCGAGCGCCAGCACGCCCGCAAGCGAGATCGCAAACAGGCTGACGGGCGCTTCGGTCCAGAGCGTCGAGCCGAGACTCGACACGAGCACCACCGATGTCAGCGCGAGCGCGAGCAGCGCCGCTCCCGCATAGTCGATCGCCACCTCGCCCTTCGCTGGACGGCTGTGAATCGTCCGGTTGATGACGACAAGCGCCAGAAGTCCGAGCGGCAGGTTGATGAGGAAGATCCAACGCCACGAGAAATGATCGACAATGAAGCCGCCGAGCAGCGGCCCGAGCACCGTCGACAACCCGAACACGCCGCCGAAGAAGCCCTGGTAGCGGCCGCGCTCGCGCGGCGCCACGATATCGCCGACGACGGCGATGGCGGTCACGATCAGCCCGCCGCCACCGAGCCCCTGCAGGAAGCGGAAGGCGATCAGCTCGGGCAGGTTCTGCGCCAGGCCGCAGAGCAGCGAGCCGGCGAGAAAGATCAGGATCGCCGCCTGCAGCACCGTTCGCCGCCCGTAGAGATCGCCGAGCTTGCCGTAGAGCGGCACCACGACCGTGCTCGACAGGAGATACGCCGTCACGATCCACGAGAGATGCGAAAGCCCGCCGATCTCGTCGACGATGATCGGCAGCGCGGTCGCGACGATGGTCTGGTCGAGGGACGCCAGCAGAAGCACAAGCACGAGCGCCGAGAATGTCGCCAACAGCTCCCGCCGATGGGTGGCGCTGCTGACGGGATCAGTGGGTGTATCCTGCATGCGGAGTGAAACGTGCTAGCCGGCGCGCCTGTTCGCGCGGCCGGACAATAAACCAGCGCCAGGCACCCGTCGACGGATCTCCCGACCTTACTTGAACAACGATGTCAGCGAGAATGTCGAAGCGACAATGACGGGCGGCGCCTCTGCAATCTGCGGGTGCGGCTCGTCGATGTAGGCGTTGAGCCCCGTCGCGCGCCCGTCCTTGACGAGTGACGCCACATAGGCCCAGCCCTTGGGCTCGAGCCCGATGCACGCCTCCGACATCTCACCCTTGAGCCGTACGTGAATGGCAATGTTGCCGCGCTTCGCGATCGCCGCCTTGTGCTGCGCGCTGAACCGGTCCTTGTTCCAGAGGGATTTCAGGTAGACCGCGACCACATGCCGTTTGGTCCTCGGCCCCCAGCTCACGCGCTTGGCGGGCTGGGCCGAAGCGAAGGTGTACTCGCCCGGCGGTAGCGGCCCGATGGCTTTGGCAGCGAAACAATCGGGATCGGGATTGTTGCGGCAAATGTCGCGCCCCGATAGCCCCCAGGTGATGGTTTTGCCGTTGACGGCTGGATCGTCCGATATCACGAACAGCCGCCCCGTCGAGATCGTATAGCCGAGCCGGAAAGGCAGCGGTGACGCCGGCACCTCCTGCACCACATCCTCGAACGGACTGCAGATCTCGCCGCCCGTCAGCTTCCGCTCATAGCCGTTGAGCTTGACTGTCACGTAATCGACGCCCGGCGCGCAGTCCCAGCGCGCGAGTATTTTCTTGCCCGCGAGCGTGATGGACGGCGGCGGCTGCTCGGGCACCGGCTTCGGCTGGGCGACGACGGCGGGTTTCTTGGGGATTGGAACGGTGGTCGTCGACCAGTCCGGCGCCTCCACTTCCGGCATGCGGCGCATCTGCTCGCATTGCTCGGGGAGCTTAGGCGGTTGAATCTGGGTCGCGGCGAGACGGCGCGCAACCTGGCCTGTCGCACCCCGCTCGACATAGGAGAGGACGAGCGCAGCCTGGATCGCGACCTGCTCCTCCGAAAGCTCAAAGATGCAGTCCTCGTAAAGCTGATCGCCGACCTTGCTGAACACGTCGGCGATGGCATCCGCAGCGGCCCCTGCCGGGGCCGAAGGCACGGCATCTGAAACGACGGCCTCTTGCGCAAACCCTGCCGACGACACGAGCGCAAGCATCGCCGCAGCGGCAAGCGCCACGAAGCTGCTGGTCCTACCGATCGTCATGTTTCGAGCCACGCCCCTACCCTCGCCGCGCGCTTCCGGATCACCCCACCGGGCTTTGTACGCATGGAGTCGGGGTAAGAGTAAGGCTTTGCTGAGGCAAACGCATTGCCAAAGCATCGAATTCGGCCAAGGTGTTATCTCGCGGTGTGAGCTAACTCCTGGACCGAAGCTGCGCGAACGCAGGCCGACGCTCCCAAAAACGAGAGCTCCAGGCACCGCCAAGGCACCCGGACCTCAATCGAGGAGAATGCAGCCCCCAAAAGCCCGCTCACCAATTGCTCGAAAGCGGCCCTGTTTTGTCGCCAAATTTGATCGTCAGCGCCGCCCGCGCCTGAAGCCCCGCACTATCGTCGGTGTCCAGGAACTTTCGGTAATTCTCGTCGGTCACGTTGTTGATCGCGACATCGAGGGCTGACCAATCGTTGAACTGATACGACCCGAACAGATCCACGAGGGTATAGCCGTCGGTCGGCAGAAAGATCGATCCGAAGCCCTGGCTGAGCTGATCCACGTCGCGCTCGGACGCATCCACGAAATGGAGCCGCGTCCCCGCGATCAACCGGCCGTCGAGGAACCGGAAGCCCAGCGTCGTGCTGAGCCGATCCGGAGGCACCGTAACGAGGGACTTGCCCGTCGAGCGGTCCTCGCTGTCGTTGAGCGTGCCGGCGATGTTGAGGAAGCCGCCGCCCCAGTCGTAGCCGAGCTCGACCTCAATGCCTTCGATGCGGGCCTCGGTTACGTTCTGATACTGCGCGGCACAGAATGGGGCCGGCACGCCGGGCGGACAGGCAATCAGCCTGAGATCGATGAAGTCCTCGACGTCGTTGCGGAAGATCGCGACCTTGCCGCGCAGCTTGTCGCCGCCTGCAAAGACATTGTCGTACTTGATATTGACGCCCGCCTCCTTCGTCTTGCCGACCTCGGGATCGAGATCCGGATTGGGCAGGAACTGGAACGGCGCCGGCGGCGGATGGACGCCCGAGATGACGGTTTCGGTAAGCGCCGGAGACCGATAGCCCTCGGCATAGGTCGCGAACAGCTCGATACCTTTGACCGGTGTGACGGCGACTGTTCCCTTGGGCGAAACGCGATCGCCGTCTTTCGACACGGTGTCGCTTTCAAGCTCGTAGCTGTCGTAGCGCAACGCGCCGATCGCCTTGAGCCACGGCGTGAGTTGCACCTCGTCCTCGATGAAGGAGCCGAAGGCTGTGCGCTCGCCGCTCGGCGTGAACAGGTCGCCCGTGCCCAGCACGTCCGTTACGGAGACCTCATCGCGGAAGCCATCCACGCCGTAAGTCAGACGATGCGCAAAAACGCCGGTCGAAAAGCGCGAGGTGTTGAAGACATCGAACCCCGTCGTCTCGATGTCGAAATCGCGCGTGCTGAAACTTGTTGCCGGGAATTGGTCCTGGTCTGTCTTTGTCGTCGTGTAATAGGCCTTCGCACTGAAATCGATCAGGGGCGTGTCGGGCCGCGCGAACGTGTAGCCGATCGTATAGTTCTCGGTCGCAACGTCCGTGGCGTTCGTCACCGCGACGGGGATAGGAATGAAGCTAGGAGCCGACGTGATCGTCGCGTCCTTGAAGTCGTACTCCTGCACCATGGCCGTCGCCGTCAGTTCATGGCCGGCGGCCGGCCGTATGGCGATTTTGCCGAGACCGCCGTAATCGTCGAAGCCGGAATCCGGAACCTCGACCCCGTCGCCGTTCTCATAAGGGCTGGTGTTGCGGTTCACGAACTGACCGTAGAGGTCGACGTTCGGTCCGACGCGCATGGCACCGCTCGTGCTCGTCACATAACCGGCCCCGTTGGTGCCGACGCCCACCTTCTGCACGATGGCCGAAGTCTCGTCCGCGCGCAGGATGTCGTTGATGCCGCGCGTCGTAAATGCCGCCACACCACCGATGGCCCCGGAGCCGTAGACGTTGGCAGCAGGTCCACGCGTGATGTCGACGCTGCTGAGGAACTCCGGCTCGAGATAGAACGCGCCATTGGCGTTGTGGCCCGTGCGCTGGAAGTTCTGCCGCGCGCCGTCCACCATGACGTTCACGCGGCCGAAATCCTGCAATCCGCGAATATTGACGGCCTGGGCCGGATCGCTGGCGATAGTGCTGGTCGTCACTCCCGGCACGTCGCGCAGCACGTCCGATACGCTCTGCGGCTGGATCTTGTCGAACGGACTCTTGCCGTTGGCGCCGAAACTGATAGCGGGGCCGGAGCTTTCCACCGGAGCGTCGGACGCCGGTTCGGGTTCCGTTTGAGCAGCGGCACCCTTCTGTCGCGCGCCCGCGCGGCCGACGGACGAGGATGCGGAGGGCGCATCGACGGCCTTTTTCGGCGTCTTGCTTGCCGTAACGACGATGCCTTCAAGTTCGATCGCCTCTTGAGCAGAAGCCGCGAACGGCAGCACTCCCGCAGTGAGCAACGCCACCGCGATCCGAAAATCCGGACGCATCGGACAGTCTCCAGAATGTGTCGAATAGACGGGGCCTGGCTGGCGGGATGCGGTCGCATCGGGCGCGGGCTAACACCACGTGGCCCCTAACAAGCAATAACTTGATCTTAGGAGTCAATAATAGATGCGCGCGATACAACGGATGCCCGGAGCCGCGATGCCCAAACGACACAGGGACCATCGACCGTGGAATGCTTCAAATCCCCATCGCGGCTAACCATCCGACGATGCAGCGGTCAAGGCACCTTAAGTAAGACACCCCTTACCAATGAACGTCTTTCCCTGCGCCATTTATCCGGTAAGCTTCGGAAAAAACGAGACCGCTGAAGCGATCCGGTCACCGAAGGGGGAAACACGACGATGTCAGCCGACACCGCCGCGCTGATCGAGAAGGTCAAGCGCGATCCCGAGTTCCTTGCGCTCGAGCATCGCCGCGCCCGCCTCGCCTGGGGCCTCTCGGCCGCCATGGCGGCGATCTACTTCGGCTTCATCCTGCTGGTTGCGTTCGCCCCCTCCTGGCTCGCGAAGCCCCTGGGCACACACACGACGACCGTCGGGATCCCGCTCGGCATCGGCGTCATCCTGGCGGCCTTCGTGCTGACCGGCCTCTACGTGCGCCGCGCCAACACGGACTTCGATCTCGCCACCCAGCGCATCATCGAGAGGCTCAAGTGAACGTCGAAGCCATCGTCATGTTTCTCATTTTCGTGGCGACGACCCTCGTCATCACGCGATGGGCCGCAACACGCACCCGCACCGCCTCCGACTTCTACGCAGCGGGCGGCGGCATTACGGGCTTCCAGAACGGCCTGGCGATCGCCGGCGACTACATGTCGGCAGCGTCCTTCCTCGGCATTTCGGGATTGGTCTTCGCCTCCGGCTTCGACGGCGTGATCTATTCCGTCGGCTGGCTCGTCGGCTGGCCCATCGTGCTGTTCCTGATTGCCGAGCGCCTGCGCAACCTCGGCCGCTACACCTTCGCCGATGTCGCCGCCTTCCGCCTGCAGGCAACGCCCATCCGCACGCTTTCAGCCGTCGGCACGCTGGCCGTGGTCGCGTTCTATCTGATCGCGCAGATGGTCGGCGCCGGCAAGCTGATCGAGCTCCTCTTCGGCCTGCCCTATCTCTATGCGGAGATCATCGTCGGCGTGCTTATGGTGACCTACGTCGCAACAGGCGGCATGGTCGCGACCACCTGGGTGCAGATCATCAAGGCCTGCCTGCTGCTCGGCGGTGCGACGTTCATGGCCCTCGCCGTGCTCCTCCACTTCAACTTCTCGCCGGACGCAATGTTCAAGGCTGCGACGGAGACACACCCGGACGGTCTCTCGATCCTGGGTCCCGGCAAGCTCGTCTCCGATCCGATATCGGCCATCTCCCTGGGCCTCGCGCTGATGTTCGGAACTGCCGGCCTGCCGCACATCCTGATGCGCTTCTTCACCGTGCGCGACGCCAAGGCCGCACGGAAGTCCGTTTTCTACGCGACGGGTTTCATCGGCTATTTCTACATCCTGACGTTCATCATCGGCTTCGGGGCCATCACGTTGCTGATGAACGATCCCGCGTACTTCAAGACCGGCGACGGCGGCGTCTACGACAAGATCAACGCCCTGATCGGTGGCACCAACATGGCCGCCGTCCACCTCTCGAAGGCGGTCGGCGGATCGTTGTTTCTGGGCTTCATCTCGGCTGTCGCTTTCGCGACCATTCTCGCCGTCGTCGCGGGCCTGACCTTGGCCGGTGCGTCGGCCGTCAGCCACGACCTCTACGCCAACGTTTTCGCCAGGGGCCGCACGACGGAGGCGACCGAGGTGCGCATCTCCAAGATCAGCGCCGTCGTCATCGGCATCGTCGCGATTTTCCTCGGCTACATCTTCGAGAAGCAGAACGTCGCCTTCATGGTCGGGCTCGCCTTCGCCGTGGCCGCGAGCTGTAACTTCCCGGTCCTGCTGATGAGCATATTCTGGCCCGGCACCACGACGCGCGGCGCCGTCGTCGGCGGGTTCGCCGGCCTCGTCTCGGCGGTGGCCATGGTGCTTCTGAGCCCGGCCGTCTGGATCAAGACATTCGGCTTCGAGAAGGCCATCTTCCCCTACGACAGCCCGGCGCTGTTCTCGATGACGATCGCCTTCCTCGGCATCTACATCGTCTCGAAGCTGGACCGCAGCGCACGCGCAGACGCCGAGCGGCAGGCCTTCGAGGCCCAGTTCGTGCGCTCGGAGACTGGCATCGGCGCCGGGGCAGCCGCCGCGCACTGATGCCGCACGTCTATTGGAATTCTTCAGATTTTTTTCGTACCCTCTGGCCCTCCCGGCGAGCATCTGCTATGAGCGCGGCTCTCCGGCCATTCCGCGGTAGCTCAGTGGTAGAGCAATCGGCTGTTAACCGATCGGTCGTAGGTTCGAATCCTACCCGCGGAGCCAATGACTTAGCTCCAATATTCTTCCTCAAAATCCGACCTGGGCGACCGCGACCCTGCTGCCGGGAAGAGCTGTGGCGGGGCTGCCCCCTGCCTCCTCATCACATCAGAACGGATTGATGTAGTTCACGATGGCCGTCATGCGCAGCATGACTTTGCGGATCACGTGAGCCGCCTTGACGTGGTCGGTATAGATTGCAGCCGCGCCCGTGCTGCCGGCCGGCAGGCGCTTCGCCAGATCCGCGTCGTCGAGCGTGAGGCGGATCACGAACGGCGCCGACTGCACGTCCGTCGGCGCCACGGCGAGCCCCGAAGGCTGCACCTGACCCGTCGCGACCGCCTGCAGGATCGTCTCGACGCGACCGGAGAAAATCCGGCCCGGAAAATACTTGAACGTCACCTCGACAGGCTGCCCGGCTTCGATGTAGCGCGCGTTGATCTGCGCGATCTCCGTCGCGATGATGGTGTCGGACGTATCGATGAACGCCATCACCGGCGCCAGCGGCAGTGATGACACGCGCGCGCCTTTGCGCAGCGCCAGATTGGTCACATAGCCATCGGCCGGCGCACGCACGACCGTCTTTTCGAGGTTCCATTTGGCGCCGTCGAGCTGCGCCTTGAGCTGCTCGACCTCGGCCTCCCTTTGCTGCACGTCGAACGCGCGACCCGCGTCTCCGCGCTGCAGTTGCGTCATCTGCCCGTGGCGCAGCTCGGCGAATTTGAGCTGGGAGCTGAGCGCATCCACCTGCGCCTGGTAGGTCGTGGGATCGATGCGGAACAGCACATCGCCCGCTTTGAGCGGCGCGTTGGGCTGGACCGGCACCTCGACCACCTCGCCCGTGACATCCGGCACGATCTGCACCGAATGCCGCCCGACCAGAAGCGGACCCGAAGGCGCCCCCCAGCCCATGGGGATGAAGAGCCCGACCATCAGCAGCAACAAGACGAGAAGCGGTGAGACTTTCCAGAACAGGTTGAACGGAACGACCTTGAACCGCACCAGAAGGAAGAGGATCAGGAGATAGACGTTGAACAGGAAGATGATCATTGGGTCGCCTCCCTGCGCGGGGCGGGCGCGTCAACGAACGCCCACACCAACGCCAGCGGCCACAGCACGAAACCGCAAATGAGCGTCACCCACCCGGCGACCTCGACGCCTGTGGCCCAGGGATGATTGCGCTTCCTGGCGATGTGGCCGGGCGCCATGCCCAGCGCGGCAAAGATTGCGACGACAAATACCGCCAGGAAGATGAGGATGAACCACGCGAAGAGATCGAGGAACGACATGCGTCAGTCCTTCCCTTCGCCGCTGCTCGCGCCTTCAACCGACGTCGCAGCAACGGGTTGCGGCTCGGGGAATTTCCAGCTTCCGTCCAGGATCTCGGCGCGCGGACGATAGAGGCGAACCGTGTAGTTCCACCCCGGCATGATCGGCAGGCAATTCTGGACCTTGCCGTCGCACCCGCCGAACTGGATGCCGATCGAGCCATCGGCGCTCTTCTTGGCCGTGATGTTATTGAGCGTGTAGGCATTGTACGGATTCTTCTCATAGTAGCCCTGGGCGTCGTAGAGGCTGACGGACCAGAAGCCGTCGACCGGCACGTCCTTCACGTTCAGCCTGTAGATAGTGGCGCCATCGTTGTTCTTCGGCGTGATGTTGAGATAGGTCGCGTCCTTATCGGGGTTTCCACCCCAGGCGGCGGCACTGGCGATCAGGTGGCGAACCGGATCGACCTGTTGCTTGGACCCGAATGCCATCCTGAAGTCCGGGATCGTCGCGCTGAGAACGAGCAGAGCGTCGCGCACCTTCTTCTGGCTGACAGGGTCCCAATTGGGAACGACGAATGTGCCGGTGCTTGCCTGCTCGACTTTGATCGAGTCTTGAAGCGCATGGACCTGAGCCAGGTCCTCGGCGTCGCCGGGATCGACGAGCGTCCGGAAGGCCGTCACGATATAGCGGGTCCCGGCCATGTTCCGGTCGATCGTGTGAGACCCCGGAGCGTAGTAGACGCCGACCACATAGTGATCCTCGTTGATCACCTGCATCGACATGAATCGCCCCCCGGCATCGGGCAATGTGATCGTGACAGGTCCGGCGTCGAGGTCGAATACGCCGCCGGAATAGAGCGTGTCGCGGTTGAGGCGGATCACGGTCTGGTGGTCAATCGGGGCCGGCTCGCGCCTGTGACCGAGCTTGCCGAAGCCGTAATCGTTTACGACCCCGGTGAGATACATGTCGGATTCGGCGCGGATGAAATTATCGACCGTGACGGGAATGGGGTCTCCGGCGGGTGATTCCGCGGCCCATGTATGCCGGTCGCCGAGTGACGTGAATGCGAGTGCGAAGGCACTGAGCAACACGAAAGCCGGTGCTCTGGATTTGCCCTGAATATGCGGCATGGAACTCTCTCCTTGAAAACTCTCTCGGATACCTTTCGCGGCCGTGACCGTTCTATTCTCGACCATCTCCCGAACCTGCCCCCTCGACGGCCGATGTCACCGCTTGGATTGCAGGAGGGTTCCACGCCCCTTCCAGAACCTCGGCACGCGGCGAATAAATGCGCATTGTCGGCTGAAACTCGCCGCGAGGTGCCGGTAGCCAGTTCGACTCCCTCTCCTCGCCGGGAGACTCAGCCTGGATATAGATGTCGAGGGATCCGTCGGCGTTGAATTTCAATGCATCGCGATCGCCAATGGCGAAGCGGTCGATCACGTTGGGCACTTGATACCCGTCCTTGTCGTACATGGTGATCGACCAGAACGCGTTAGCCGGCGGCGTCTCCCCCTTGTCAAAATGCAGCACATAGATGTTGGTGCCGATCAGGGGCTTCCCGTCGCTATCGACAAACGCAGTGGGATAGACCGCATCCTCGACGAGATTGGCCCCGAGCCCCGCCATTGCAATGAGCGCGCGCCACCGATACGCGACGCCGTAAGCACCCATGTGCTCGCGGCCGATGTTCCAGCCGCTAACGGTGGGCACCATGCTTTTTACCTGCGCTGGCATGGCGCTCAGCGCGTCCTTGGCGGCCTTGTTGATGATTTCCTTCGTTTCTCCATCGAATTTGGATGCATCGAACGGCTTTCCAGGTTGAATGCCGAGCGCGCGAAGGCGGAACAGGATCGGATAGTCATTCGGGTGAGGCGGATATTTGGCCAGAAGATCGGCAAGCCGCGTCAGCATAGTAACGCCGTCGAGACTGTTCACCTGCACGAGAGGCGGCGTCGTGTTGTCAACTGAAGAGTCAACAGGCTGGCCCGTAGGAGGCGTGTAGTCCCTCCCCCACTGCGAAAGAGGGGTGAGTGTGTAGCCGTCCTGGACCTTGTGCACGGCCTTGTAGTCCGACGGACCGTTGGTTTGCGTGCGCCCGAGAATCCAGATCGCCGAGGTCGGCGCCGCGATCTTGACCACGCCTTCGGGAAGCGTCCCGCTCCAACCCGGCGCGACGATGGCGTACGCGCCGGCCAAGTTTCCGGTCGTGCGGGTTCCGACGACGGAAAACACATCGCTCCACATGTCCAACATTGGAAGAAGGTAGTAGCGTCCCTGGGTGTTCGGCACGGAAAGAACGATCGGCTCGGCAGAGAGATCGAGCCACGCCAAGGAATAGAGCGTGTCGAAGTTGAAGCGCACGACGTCCTTTTCATTCGCATTGGGGTAGGCTCTGGCATGTGCGAACTGGTTGATCGGCGCCCGCATATTGGCAGTCGCCGTGTCCGGCACATTGGTCACTTGGCGCTTGGTCGCGTCCATGTTGACGATCGGATAGGCGTAGAAGTACGCGTCTCGCGCTAGCGCATAGAGCTCCGAGTCGGATACCGGATCTGCCGCCGAGGCCGGCAGAGTGAGACTCGCAGCTGCTGCGATGATGCCGAGGCTTCGAAGCATGGATTTCATTTGTGTTTGCTCCGCTACGTTCACTTTCCTGGTTCCCGGGGCGGGAACACCGCGTTCCAGTCCGCCTTCATATCGACCACGGTCCAGCCCTTGGCCCGCGCTTCGTCGAGCGCCTTGTCGAGCTTTCCGATGTGGGAGGCACGGTCATAGGCCCACTCGCGCGCGCCATCCGTGTGATGCACGAGACCCATGAAGCGCGCGCCCTTGCCCGCCGCCGTGTATTGGAGCATCTGCAGGTCGCCGTCCGAGTTTCCGAACGCGAAGATCGGCTGCCGCCCGATGAAGCGGTTGATGCCGACGGGCTTGCCGGGTCCGTCGTCGACGAACTCGACCTTTGGCTCCTTGATGAGTTGAACGGAGCCATCGGCAGATACCTCGAATTTCACGACGCCCGATGAGCCGATGACCTGCTCCAGCGGAATGCCGTAGACGCGCTCCGCGAACCGGCGCATGAACTCCACGCCGCCGCCCGAGACAATGAAGGTCTTGAAACCGTTGTCCCTCAGATACGCAAGCAGCTCGAGCATCGGTTGGTAGACGAGCTCCGTATAGGGTCTGTTGAACCTTGGGTGCTGCGCACCGGAGAGCCATCCGTCGACGATCTCGCCGAACGCCGCGGTGCTGATGCCCGCATGCGTCGCCGCCATGATCCCGAGCACGCCATGCTCGCCGGACACAGCAACGGCGTTGAGGTCACCTTCGAGGATGCCTTTGAACGGCTGCGTCTGTTCCCAGTCCGGATGCTGCGGCGCCAGCGCGGCCACGCGGTCGACCGCGAACTGAAACTGAAAGTAGAGCGGCTGCTCGGCCCACAGCGTCCCGTCATTGTCGAACACGGCGATGCGCCCGGACGGTGGAACGAAATCGGCGCCGCCCTCCTTGGTAACGCGTTCGACAAAATCGACGATTGCGGTCTTGGGCGCGGCGTCGTTCCAGGACGGCAAGGCGTCGGCACAGGCAGGCCCGGTTGCCGCTGCACAGACCATAAGTGCGCCAATCGCGGCGCCGAACACTGACAGGATCATGGCGCGCCTGGCGGGCACGTCAGCCTCCCACCGCGGGCGCAGAATGCCTGTCCAGGGCGGTCCGCTCAGCATCCGCACGCTGCCGCGCGCGCACATCCGCAAGGTCGCGCTCAAGAAAGTAGTTGAGGAAAGTACGGATCACGGCGATCGCGCCGACGCGCGCCACTGCATCCCAGCTCGTGGTGATCGATGTCTCGATGATGTCCGCCGCGAGCTGGAAGGTGAGCCCGACAACGAGCCAGCGCGCATAACGCAGCCACACGTCACGCTTCTCGTGGCCTGAGCGCGACGTCGCGAGCATGACGGCACCGGACAAGAATGCTTCGGCTGTCCCGAAGACGATGGTCACGAGCGCCATGGCATCAATGACAAGAATCGCCGCTCTCGTGGCTTCGATGAGCCAGTCCTGCATCGCGCGCTCCTAACGCGACCGCCGTCGGCCGCACGGTTTGGTCTGCGAACACGGTCTCCCAGTCGTGCTTCATGCTGACCACGGTGATCCCGTAGTCGGTCGCGTGGTCCAGTGCCTCGGCGAGCGGACTGAGCTTGAAGGCGCGGTCGTAGGCGAACTCGCGCTCGTCATCGTCATGGTGCAGGAGAAGTGCAAGCCTGGGCCCCTGCCCATCCTTCGCGTAACGAAGCATCGCAAGGTCGCCGTCGGAGTTGCCGAAAGCGAAGATGGGTCGCCGGCCGATGTGGAGGCCGATGTTCTCCACCTTCGCATCGCGATCGTCGAATGTTCCGAGCTCGGCGAGCTTGACCAGATCGATGTGCTCATCGCTGGCTTTAACGCGTGTCTTGACGCTCGATCCTATGATCTGCTCCGGCGGCACACCGTACACGTCCTCGGCAAACACGCGCATGAAATCGATGCCGCCCCCCGAGACGATGAAGGTCTTGAACCCGTGGTCCCGCAGATAGCTCATGAGCTCGAGCTGGGGATGGAACACGCATTGTGTGAACTGCCGCCTGAGACTCGGATGCGTGGCGGATGCCAGCCATGCACCGGCGGTTTCCTTGAACTCCGTCTCCGTCATGCCGGCGTGGACCATGAACGCAACGGCGAAGACGCCCTTTTTGCCGAGTTCATGAATCTCGTTTAGGTCGTGCTCAAGGAACGCCTTGAACGGCTGATGCGACTTGAGTTCCGGATGTTGATCGGCCAGTTCCTTGAGCCGTTCCTGGGCAAAGAACACCTGCACCTGCAGCGGCTGCTCGCACCAGAGCGTGCCGTCGTTGTCGAACACGGCGATGCGGTCGGACGGCCGGACGTATTCGGGGCTTTCCAGGCATGTGACCCGGTCGACGAAGTCGAGGATAGCTGCCTTGACCGGCCCTGCCGTCCAACTCGAAAGCGGTTCAACCATGAGAGGCCTCCGGTCGAGCGCCGCGAAGCTTCCGTAGCCCAAGCACACAGCGGCAAATCAGGGACAGAATGGCGTGTCGCGACAGCGGAACGGCCAGCCCGCCCACGCGTAGGGCCTTGTTATCGAGTGAAATCTGCATAGGCACCTCTGGCTGAAGGAGCTGCTGCGACCAAATTGGTCTTGGATCGATGCTTTCCTCGTGCAACTGTTAATGGGCAGTAGGGGGTCTTTCGGGGGAAAGTCTCATGCCTCTTGACGGAACGTTTCGTGGCGAGGAGCCGCGCGGACCATGGTGCGCAAGCTGCAAGGCGCCGATCACCGAGGGTCAACGCAGAGTCCGCATTCATTTCGACAACGACCCGCACGGGTTTCGCGGCCTGACCGGCGAATACCACGAGGCTTGCAGCAAGCCTTTCCAGTCGCTTGCGCACGTCGTGAACCTGAACTGGTTCGGCCGATACTGATCGGATCATCTGGACCTCACGGATGAGAACGGGCAGCGGTCTGATCCGCTGCCCGTCTTCGTCTTCAGTCGCCGCCGGCCATTTCACGCATCTTCGAGATGGCGTCGTCGATGGTGAAGCTGTTCGGCTTCTGGATCGGCGGGAAGTCCTTGAAGGTTTCCGCCCACTTGCTCGCGATCATGTTGATTGTGAAAACGATGTAGTCGCGCCGGATGAACCATTCCCAATAGGTGTTGGACGTGATGTCGGCAAACTCATAGGGATCGGTGCGCAGGTTATAGAGCTTTGGAAGCCTCAAGCGCGTGAAAGGCTCCGCCCAGACCTGCAGAGTGCCTTTGCAGCGCTGCTCCATGAACACGCATTTCCAGTTGTCGTAGCGCAGCGCGAGAATGTCGCCGTCGTCGCTGATGTAGACGAACAGCTTGCGCGGACTCTCCTTCTCCTCACCCGTCAGATAGGGAAGAAGGTTGTATCCGTCGATGTGGTTGTTGTAGGTCCGGCCACAGGCCTGATAGCCCTTCTTCGCCTTCTCCACGATGTCGGACTCTCCGGCTATGGCGAGGAAGGTCGGCAACCAGTCGTGATGCTGGACGATCTCAGTGGAGACCTGGCCCGCCTTGATCCTCGCCGGCCAGCGCACCAGCATCGGAATTCGGAAGGCGCCTTCCCAGTTGGTGTTCTTTTCGGAGCGGAACGGCGTCATGCCGCCATCCGGCCAGGAATTGCGGTGCGGTCCGTTGTCGGTCGAGTACTGCACGAACGTATTGTCGGCGATGCCGAGCTCGTCGAGGAAATCGAGCATCTGGCCGACGTTCTTATCGTGATCAACCATGGTGTCGTGGTAGGGCGACTGCCAACGGCCAGCCTGACCGAGGCTTTCCTTCTTAGTGTGTGTATAAAGGTGCATGTGGGTGGTGTTCAGCCACACAAACCACGGCTTGCCGGCCGCCTCGGCCCGCTTGATGAAATCCTTCGCCGCCGCAACGAACTCGTCATCGCAGGTTTCCATCCGCTTGCGGTTGAGCGGCCCGGTATCCTCGATCTTCTGCTTGCCGACCTTACCCCAGCGCGGCTCGACGGTCGGATCGTCCTTGTCGGTTGCCCAGGAATGGATGACGCCGCGTGGACCGAAATTCTTCCGATAGTTCGGATAGTCCTTCTCTGGCGGATAATCGTACATCTCCGGCTCTTCCTCGGCATTGAGATGGTAGAGGTTGCCGAAAAATTCATCGAAGCCGTGATTGGTCGGCAGCATGTGGTTCAGATCGCCGAGATGGTTCTTGCCGAACTGACCAGTGGCATAACCCTGGTTCTTGAGCGCGCCCGCAATCGTGAGCGCCTTATCGGTCATGCCTACCGGCGCGCCGGGGAAGCCGACTTTCGAGAGACCGGTGCGGAGCACGCTTTGCCCGGTGATGAAGGATGAGCGGCCCGCGGTGCAGGACTGTTCACCGTAGCTATCGATGAACATCATGCCCTCGTTGGCGATACGGTCGATGTTGGGCGTCTGGTAGCCCATGAGGCCGTGCGAATAGCAACTGAGGTTCGAGATGCCGATGTCGTCGCCCCAGATGACGAGGATGTTCGGCTTTCCGTTTCCGCCTTTCGGTGACTTGGCCATACGCATTACTCCCGGCTGATTAGTTTCTGTCCTCCCCCATTCGTTGCGTGCTCCCCATGTCAGTGCCGATTGCTCTTCGACGGCTCAGAACTACATGTGTCCTCCTGTCCTTTACCCAAATGGACCTACGCTGAACACCATGCTGACGATGGCGAAGATACCGATCAGCAGCAGGATGATCGCGGTTATGAGCGTGAGCGACGGCGGGAACTTGCTCTCGCCGTGCACGAGGCCGTCGGCAATCATGGCCGAGCGCTGCTCGCGCAAATGCAGCATGAACTGCAGGTGGTAGACGATGCCGCCGATCAGCATCACGATGCCGAGCGCCACCAGCGCAACGCCGAAGTTGCGCGCCGCGCCTGCGTGCGTGATGACCGCCTGATCGCGCAGCTTCTCGAACACCTGGAAGATCGTGAAGCCGAAGCTGATCAGCGACAGCGAAGTGCGGATCACCGACATCAGCGTGCGGTCCGCGCTCATGCGTGTGCGCTGGAAGCTCATACCTGTGCGGCGCGAGGACAGCTCGACGGAAACATCATCCGGCGCGGACGCTCGTGAAACGTGGGAAAGAGGCATCGTGTCGCTGCTCATTGCGCCGAGCCTCCCGACCTTGAGGCAAGCCACCAATGTGCGATCCGCGCGATAGGGCCGCGAAGCAGCAGGTAGGGAACGAAGGCGAGAGCAATCGCGATCAGAATGGCCTCACCCGGATAGAACGCCTTGAGCGCCGTGAGCTGGTAAATGACGTCCATGCCGATCCCGAGCAGCACGATGCGCGCCGTCGAGACCCAACCTTCGCGCAGACGCCCCGCACGTTTTTCCGGATTGCTCACAATCGTCCAGAAATACGGAGACCGGCCGAGCTGAGCATCCCTGATGCCGTCGTGCGCAGCGGCGATCGCCGCCATCGCCGGCTGGAGGAAGAACCGGAACGCCATCGGACCGCCCGGTCGGCCGGTCAGGTCCTGCCATTGGCGCTGCAGGACCTCGCTCGAGACGCCGTACCAGACGGCGCCGAGCAAAATGAGAACCAACGCAATCAGAACGGCCGCGCTCGCAAGTGCGCTGTGCTCACGATCGTCGTTGGTCCCAGCCATCATGAATTCCTCCCCGCGCGGATGACGCACCGGAATCCGACGTGGCTCGTAGACGTATCGATAGGCTCGGGATGACGCGCAGCCGGCCGATAGCGGCGGCAGTAGTTCGGCGCACAGAGATGCGATCCGCCCTTTAGCACTTTGCGCGGGATCCTGATGTGCGGCTGACAGGGATCGTAGCTCGCTTCGCGGCGCGCACCGCGCGGGTTCTCCGGGATGCAGCACGCCTTTGGCGCGTCGGCCGGATGTTTGGGCGCATACCAGTCGGTCGTCCACTCCCAGACGTTGCCGATCATGTCATAGACGCCGTAGCTGTTCGGCGGAAACGCACGGACCGGAGAGGTCCGCTCATAATGGTCGAGCTGCAGGTTCTCGTATGGAAAATTGCCTTGCCAGGTGTTGGCCATGTGCCGCCCGCCGGGCGTAAGCTCCTCGCCCCACGCAAACTCGGCCCCATCGAGGCCGCCGCGGGCGGCAAACTCCCATTCGGCTTCCGTCGGCAACTCCTTGCCGGCCCACTTTGCGTAGGCTTCGGCGTCGCGATAGGCGACATGAACGACGGGATGGTCGTCGAGCCCCTTGATCCAACTGCCGCGTCCGTAAGGTTTGCGCCAGTTGGCACCGAACCGGAACTCCCACCACTGGCTCCAGTCCCGGAGGTCAACTTGGCCTTGCGGAGGATTGAAGACGAGCGAGCCCGCCTTCAGCATGTGCGGCAGCGCGCCCGGATAGTCCTCCGCCTTAGGCGGAATCTCGGCAAAGGTGACGTAGCCGGTTGCTTCGACGAACGCACGGAACTGCTCGTTGGTGACGGGCGTCGCGTCGATCCAGAACCCGTCGACGGTCACGCGATGGACCGGCGCTTCCTCCGGATAATGCTTGTCGGAGCCCATGCGGAACGTGCCGCCGGGTACGAAAACCATGCCGTCGCGCACGTCCCGCTCGGGCGCAGACGACGAACCCGCTGCTTGCTCGGCCTTGAGAACGAAGCTCACCATCGAGCTGCTCCCCAGAGAGAATGACAAGGCGTCGTAAGTGCGTAACCGAAGGCTTTCTTCTTAAAACAGAAATCTACATGGAACGGATTGAGTGTCGTCGCGCCGCCCCAAACTCGGTTAGCAATAGGTTCTTTCGCGACATACGCTGCACCGCAGCAACGGCGCAGGCGAGCGAAACACGACCATTCAGAAATACGAAAAAATCCGAGGAGGGCGAGTGGCGGATTATTTTAGATGCTTTGTCCATGCCAGCCTCCCGGCCGGGAATGGCAGCTCCAATCCCCATCTGCATGAGCCATGACTCCGAAGCGATAGCTTCGCAACGGTCGCAACACCCGATGGTTAAATCACAATCTGAGTGAAGCGCGGCGCGAGCTTATAACCGATTGTCGCATAACTGAAAGACTCGCGACTGGCTCGGCCGTGCCAATTCCGCCACCTTGAAAAGCGGCAATCGCTCTAAATTGGACAACGGATTTGATTCGCTCATTCGCGCTGCGTTCATCGCGTTTCACGCCAGAGAAACGGCGGACAACCATGAAACAAATTCGCGCGTTGCCGATTGCAGTGATCGTAGCTCTGTTCACTGTAATTTCTGCAGCCCATGCTGCAGAGAATGCGACGGGCATTTACCTTTTGGGATCCAAGAGCGCCATGGCGGGCTATACCCCGCCGCCGGGCGTCTATGTCACCGACATCAACTACTACTACACCGGCGATGCGAGCGGCGGAGCCGCCGTAGGCCGCGCGCTTCAGAATATCGGAAACATCACATTGGAAGCCGACATCGCGCTCGTCGGCGATGCCTATCTCAACGCGCTCGTCGGCACATGGATCACACCCGAGAAGGTGCTCGGCGGCAACGTCGGCTTCGGCATCATGGTCCCGGCGGGCTGGAAGAAGACCGACGTTGCGCTCGATACGCTGACCACGATAACGCTTCCGGGCGGCACCATCATCGGTCCCGGCTCGCACTTCGAGCTTGACGACAGCACGACCGACCTCGGCGATCCGCTCCTGAGCGCGCTCATCGGATGGCACAGCGGCAACTGGCATTGGAACCTCACCGGCCTGCTCAATGTGCCCATCGGCCCTTACGACGACGACAGCTCTTCCAACATTTCGTTCCACCACTGGGGGCTCGATACGACCGCCGCCGTGACGTGGCTCGATGCCGCGAAGGGCCATGAGGCCTCCGTTGCAGCCGGCTTCACATTCAACTGGGAGAACCCGGCCACCGACTACAGGACCGGAACCGAATTCCACGTTGAATGGGCGCTGATTCAGCACCTCTCGAAGACCTGCTCGATCGGCCTCGCCGGCTATCACTATCAGCAGGTCACAGGCGACAGCGGTGCGGGTGCCGTCCTCGGCGCCTTCGAGGGCCGCGTGACCGCCCTGGGTCCCGTCTTCACCTACAGTTTCCAGCTCGGCAAGCTGCCGGTCAGCACCGAATGGAAATACTTCCACGAGTTCGATACCAAGAACCGCGTCGAGGGCGACGGCGGGTTCCTGATCATCACCATGCCGCTGGGCAACTGAAGATCGAATCTTAAACCTTACGGAAGACTAACCCTGGTCACCCCTCGCAGGCGCACCGGTCTCGGCATAGGGTGTGGAGGCAATCGAACGTGCAATCCACCTCTTTGCGGGCGAGGTTCAGTCATGTGTGCATCACGGCTTGACCAAGGTATCCGCAGCCTATCCGAGCTCCTCATTCTCATCGCCGGATCAGCGGCCGCCCTCACGATGCCTTTGCGGAGCGCATCGGCCGAGGACGTGCAGGCGGAGCTCCAAAAAGCCAACGTGTACATCGAGGTCGCCAAAATGACCGAGCGCGCCGTTGAGTCCTGGGAGCGCTATGCGAGCTGGGTCAACATGAAGACCGGGCCGACCGGAAAGGAGAGAGACATCTCCTACGGCATGTACGACCTTTACGATCTGGACGGCCTTTTGAAGGAAGCACGCGCAGCGGCTGGCACGCAGCCTAGCGTTCCCAAGCTTGACGCAGCCATGGCACGCTACATCGGCGCCTATGAGGCAATTGCCCCCCTCATCAACCAGGCGAGCGCGTACTACGACCGCAACGGATATGAGACTGACAAGGCCGCCGAGGGCCAAGTGCTGCACAAGCAGATGGTTCCGCTCGCCACTACGTTCCTGGCCGAGCGCGATGCGATGATGCCGGAACTGCGCGCCTTCGTTCGTGACGCCGAGCAGCGGGAGGTTGCGGCGCTCGAGACGCGCGAAGGCCGCACGGCAGCGTGGCAGGTCGGCCACGTCATGCATGCGGTGAACCGTGTCGTCGACCTCTTTCCGCGCGACCGGCCCCAGCCTATCCACAGCGACACGCTCGATCAGATGATGATGTCCCTCGGGCCGGATACACCGGGTGAGAAATTCGACGAGATCATTGCCGGGGTGGTGCCGCCGAAAAATACCGTCATCGACGTGAAGCGGTTCGACGAGGCACTCGCAAAGTATGCCGAGGCAGTCGGCGTGTTCGATCGCTTCGCAACGGAAAAGCCCGATGGGCTCGGAGAATTCAAGGCTTTGCCGCGCCAGATGCTGGACTTGTTGCGCGCGTTCCAAGGGCCATTGGCGCAAAGCAAGGGCCGGGAATTCGACGGCGGCGGACAAATGGTGGGCCAGATCGTCAACGTCTATTTCGAGATGTTCAACGCGGGCAACTCGATTTGGGGAAGCCAGTTGCGGTATCTGCCCTAGGCGACGTGCATCCGGACGAGAGTATGCATCACCGCTCAGGAAGACCCGCTTTTCGCAGACCCTCTGCGAGTATGGAAAGATCCTCGGGCCGGTGGATCGGAAGCCAATCCTTGAGATTGGAGATGCGTAGTGCCGGGTCCAGCGCCCGTAGCTGATCCATCGCCTGGCGCGCCTCCTCCGTCCTACCGGTCAACGCCCGGCTCGCAGCGACAATGCCGATCACCATTAGGAAGCTCGGCAGGTTCGCATAGGCCTCCTCCGCCCACGCAGATGCCACGTCGAAACGACCGGCAAAGAGATGCGCCATCGCGATGCCGGCCTGCATGCGGTACAATTCCGGGTCTACCGGGCTGAGACGCATCGCGTGCTCGAAGTGCTCGATCGCACTTTGTGGCTCGCCATGCCAGGTCCTCAGGAAGCCGCCGAGAAACCACGCAGAAGCCAGATTGGGGTTGAGAAAGACGGCTCTGTCGAGCAGTGCGATGCTGCTGTTGAGATCGTCCGTAAAGTGCGCAAGGGCGTGACCGCCCCGCGTGAGCGCCACGGCATCATCCCTGCCCAATTCGACGGCCCGGCGGGCCAGTCGCTTGCCTTCGGCAATCTCCTGCCGGCGATCGGCCATCCATCCGTTGACCTTGCGCCAGAAATAGCACCACGCCCCCATTGCGTGGGCAGACGCGAACTCGGGATCGAGGTCGATTGCTTTTTGAAACAGCGATAGCGCCTCCGCGACGGACTCCCGGCTGCCGCGATGCAGATGCGCAAGGCCCCGCAAATAGCAGTCGTAGGCATTGAGGCTGGCTGTCGGTTTGCGCTTCGCGCGCTCAATCTCGGCCAGTTCCACCTGCGGGGCGATCGCACCGGCAACACTCGTGGCGATCCGATCCTGCAATTCGAAGATGTCGTCCAGGGTGCCCTCGAATCGCTCCGCCCAAAGGTGCGCCCCTGTGCACACTTCGATTAGCTGTCCCGTAATTCGGATACGGTCGGCGGCCTTGCGGAGACTCCCTTCGAGGACATAGCCCACGCCAAGCTCCTGCCCGATCTGCTTCACGTCCACGATCCGGCCCTGGTACGCGAAGCTTGAGTTGCGCGCGATGACGAAAAGCCAGCGGACACGTGACAATGCCGTGATGATGTCCTCCACCACGCCGTCGGCGAAGTAAGCCTGCTCAGGGTCTCCGCTCAGGTTCTGGAAGGGCAGGATCGCAATGGATGGCTTGCTGGGAAGAGAAAGTGCCGGCCGGGCGGGATCGGCCGGCGCGCGAAAATCCACCGTCGAGGCACCATCTCGCGATAGAAGCTCATTCACCTCGCCGACAAACCGGAACCCCTTGCGGGGGACCGTACGAACCAGATGCTGCTCCTCGCCGCTGTCGCCGATGGCTTTGCGCACCGCATTGATGTGGCTGGTCAGAGTCGACTCGGAGACGATACGACCGCCCCATACGGCATCCAGCAGATTGTCCTTGCTGACGACGCGCGCGCGGTTCTGCACCAGATAGACCAGCAGATCGAAGACTTGCGGTCCAATAGACACCGTATCGGCGCCTCGCGTCAGCTCCCGCCGCTCGAGGTCGAGCACACAATCTTTAAATGCGAATTGCATGGCGGAGCTCCGCGCCATCGGGATCCGGGCAAAGCTATCGATAGCATACGGACCATTTTCTCACACAGACGGCCGCCGGCTCTTTGGACGAGAAAGCAAGGTAAATCCAAGAGTAATTCAAGCCCCTAGCAAGGCCATCCGACGGGCTTTGGAGCAAGCTCCGCTCACATACCCACCGGCCCAATCGGCCAACGAGAAAGGGAGCGGCAATGAAGATCGTCGTCATTGGAGGCAGCGGCCTCATCGGAACGAACGTCGTCAACAGACTGCGCCGAAGCGGCCATGAGGTTGTCGCGGCATCACCCAATTCCGGGGTCAACACGATCACCCGCGAGGGGCTAGCGGAAGCTCTGTCGGGCGCCCAGGTTGTCGTCGACGTGGCGAATTCGCCGTCGTTCGAGGACAAGGCAGTCCTGGAGTTTTTCGAAACATCGGGCCGTAATTTGCTGGCCGCCGAAGCCGCTGCCGGCGTTCGGCATCATGTTGCGTTGTCGGTCGTCGGCGCCGAGCGAAATCCCGAGAGTGGCTACCTCCGGGCCAAGGTGGCTCAGGAGAAGCTCATCAAGGCTTCCAGGATCCCGTACACGATCCTGCAATCGACGCAGTTCTTCGAATTTGTCGGAGCTATCGTGCAATCAGGCGTGGAAGGCAGCGCCATCCGCTTGTCACCCGCGCATCTCCAGCCCGTCGCTTCCGACGACGTCGCGGCGGCGCTCGCCGATCTCGCCGTCGGGCCTCCGGTGAACGGTACCGTCGAGGTGGCCGGACCCGAGCCCATTCCGCTCGACGCGCTCGCCCGGCAGTACCTCAGGGCCAAAGGCGACAAGCGTCAGGTCATTGCGGACGTTCACGCGCGTTACTTCGGCACGGAGATCGACGACAAATCTCTAACACCGGGCAACGGCCCCCGCTTGGGATCCATCCGCTTCGACGAGTGGCTGACCCATTCGGCGGCGCAAGGCTAAGGGGACCGACAATGCTGAAATCATTCTGTCTTGCTTTGGCCGCGTTGCTCGGCGTCACTGCAGTGGCCAACGGCATCTTTATGCTGGTGTTACCGGAACCCTGGTACTTTACCGTGCCCGGCGTCACCACTACCGGCCCGTTCAACCAGCATTTCGTGCGCGATATCGGGTTGATCTTCCTGCTTCTCGGCGGAGCGTTCCTGCTCGGGGCCGCGCGGCCGGAGCTGCGGGTCGCACTCTGGGGAGCAGCATCAATCTGGCTTGCCGGGCATGCGCTCTTCCATTTCTGGGAAGTGGCGGTCGGGATCTGCGCGCCCTCTGCCATCGCGCGCGATTTCCCGGCGGTCACCCTGCCGGCGATTTTCAGCCTGCTCCTCACACTTTGGGCGATCGCTCAACCACGGTCCGCTGTTCTCGCTCCAAGCGAGAGGAGCGCGCGATGAGCGAACTTGACGGTGCGGTCATCATCGCGCACGTCTCGTTCGATTTGTGATGAAAGTCACAGGGCACTTGCGGAGGTCCTGCTAGATACGAGCAGAAACGCGCGAAAGGAGAGCTTTGCGATGATGCCCCGTAACTACGTACCTTTCCCTCTGTATTGCGCTGTCTTGGCGATAGCCGCCGCGCTGTCCTTGGGCGCCGCTCCCGCCCTCACCGCCGAAATTCCTGAGTCAAAGAAGACACGTCTCGGCCTGTACATGACGGCTCTGGAAGCGAGCGAGGCCGCTGCGGCCGACCGGGGCAAGGTCTTGTTCATAGACGTCCGGACGCCTGGCGAAGTGATGTTCGTCGGCGCCGCCGATGCGACCGACGCCAACGTGCCGTTTGTCGATCTGGCGAGCCCCACGACCTGGGACGCCAAGAACAACCGCCTCCTGCTCGTGCGCAATGAGGCGTTCGTGGCCAAAGTCGAGGCGCGGCTCGACGCAAAGAGACTCGGCAAATCCGATCGGGTTATCGTCATGTGCCGTTCCGGAGATCGCTCTGCGAAGGCCGTCGACACTTTGGCAGATGCAGGCTTCACCAATGTATGGACGGTGATCGACGGCTTCGAAGGCGACCTCTCGAAAGACGGGCGACGCGATGTGAACGGCTGGAGGAACGCCGGACTCCCCTGGACGTACAAGCTCGACAAAACGAAGCTGGATCTCGCGCCATGAACCACCGCATCTCAAAAATCGCAGGGTGGACGACAGTCTTGCTGGCGGGCTTTCCCTGCGTGGCAACCCATGCGCAGTCGGCCGGCCCGACGGCGCCGGACAGTGAGCTGGTGAGTGCGGCGCGGGCCGTAGCCATGGAGCTGGGCGGCAAGCTCAAGGGTCAGTTGGAAGCGACCCTGAAGGCCGACGGCCCCGTGGCGGCGCTTGGCGTGTGCAAGACCGTCGCGCCGGCCATAGCCTCCGACCTCGCGTCGACCTACGGCGGCAAGGTCGGACGTACGGCGCTCAAGGTCCGCAATCCGGCGAACACGGCCGACGACTTCGAAAAGGAAGTGCTGCAGCGATTTATTGCTGAGGGCGCGAATGGCGCCGACATTTCCAAGCTCGAGCACGCCGAGGTCGTGGAGCAGGACGGGAAGCGGATCTTTCGCTATCTGAAGGCCATTCCGATGGCGGCAACGCCTTGCGCGGCGTGCCATGGCACCGCTGTCGCGCCTGAGCTGCTGCAAACAATCCGGGATCTCTATCCCGACGACCAGGCTGTCGGGTTCAGTCCGGGTGAGATCCGGGGCGCCTTCACCATCACAAAGCCGCTGCCGTAAACGAAAAAGGCGCCCCGTCGGGAGCGCCTTTGAGAAATAGCAGAACCGACGCCTCACCGAGGCGGATAAAGCCAGCTCGGACCGACCGAGTCGCTGCGCGTCGGCTGGCTCGCCAAGCCGTTGTTGAAGGCACCGGGACCGAAGTCAAAACCCTTGTCGGAAATCGACTCCCCGATCGGCGGCAGCACCGACTTCGGGTCCATCGCGCCAAATCCGATCGCGGGAGCGGCATTTGCCGACGGAGCGGCCTGAGCCGAGGGCTGCGACGTGCCCTGGTTCTCATAGGTGAACGCCAGCGCACCCTGCGCACCCGCCACCATCGCAACACCGCCCACGGCGGCGAAAATCAGAGATCTCATCGCCAATCCATCCAGACTAATCGGCCTTTCCGGCCAACATGGTACATGAATCGAGGCATTCAAAGGGCACAACCTGTCCCAGGCCGATCAACGCCCACCAAATTCACAAAGTGTGACCACAGAGCCACGCCGCCCGGGGCCGCACCTCCCAGAAAACGGGCGCTCAGGCAGAGCCCCGCATTGCCCCGCGCTTTCGAAGGCCAGCCTATCGGCCGCGGAAGTCGCCGCCGTCGTCCGGGCAATAGTCGCGTGCGGTCGGCGAGCCGCTCAGAAAGCGACAGATCTCATACTTCGTATTCGGGTTGGAGCGAATCTCGGCGTCGGAAACCTTCACCCCGTGTTTGCGGGCGATTTGCGCCAGATGCGCGTCGTTGCAATAGGGCGTCGAGATCCAGCCTCCGCCGGATTTCTGGAACCCGTCCTTGCAGACGATGGCCGCATCCGCGACCTGCGGGAGAGCCGCGGTCTGCAGGACAGCAAGGCCGAGCGCGGAAAACGCAACGAGCAGTGTCTTTGCCATCGGACGCCTCCAAGAATTGAACCCGAGCTCAAGAACGTGATGCCCTAGAAATGGTCCGCCACCATCGCCGCCGCAAGGGCGGCGCTCACCAATCGGTAGCCCCTTCCCGTCACCACACCCCCGGAATAAACCGATGGCGTACGCGCGCCGCGTAGTCTCCGTAGCCTTCAAGCTCGCGCGTTAATGTCTCCTCCTCGAGCACGGCACGGTAGGCCAGCAGCACAATGAGGACGACCCCGATCCCGACTGCGTACCAGGAACCCAACAGCAGCCCCGTGCCGAGTAAAAGCGCGATCGCACCGCCGTACATCGGGTGGCGCACGTAGGCATAGGGTCCGGTCGAGATCACGCGATGCTTGCGCTCCGTCTGGATCTTCACCACCGGCGATGCAAACGTGTTCGTGCGCATGACGATGTGGAACACGTAGAGACCGAAGATGACACCTCCCGCACCGCAGGCTTTGAGCCAGATCGGCATGTCTGAGGTCCGCAACCGCACGGCATCGAGCCCCGCCACCACATACATGGCGAGGAACAGGATGAAGAAGACGGAGAGCAGGATCTTGTCCCAGCTCTTTTGCTCCCTCTGAACGGGCGAGCCCAACCTTTCCTGCAGAAGCGCCGGATCGTGCTTGGCGATGATCAGGCCCGAAACGAGCCCGAGCCCACAAACCAGGGCCAAGTAGATCCACCCCTCAGGCCATTTGATCGTCCCTGCCGGCACGAACAGCAGCGCCGCCGACAAGACCGTCCAGACGGCAGTCCTCCAAATCATCTGGGAAACGAGATTGGCGGTGGTCGCCATGAGTATCCCCTTCGCATCGCGGTCAAAGAAAAATCATACCGAAAAACAGGCTTTTCTTCGCCCTTCCCACGCCCCGTTCGGCACGCCATATTCCGCCCATGGCAGCACCCCCCAAAAAGCCTGGCGCATCGAAAGCGCCGCGCCCCTCGCGCGGCAAATCCGGCAAGCCCGCGCCGCCACCCGTGGAAACGCAGGCGGGAACACCGGGCTTCGGCGAGGCGCCCCAGTCGTCGTTCACGGCATCCGGCCCCTTGGGCGAGTTCGCTCCAGCCTATTTTGCGGAACAGGCGCGCCTCGAAGCAGAAGCGGGAAAGAAACAGCTCCCCGCACTGCGCCAGCAAGGACCCGTGCCGCCCCGCGCCTCTACGGGCGAGAGCCTCGGCGACAGCCTCAATGCCATCCTCACCCGCCCGGCCGAGCGGACGGACCGCGCCAAGGAGATCCTCGCCCGCCAGCCGATGATTGCCGCGCATCCGCTGGTATCGGGCGACATGCCGACGTTCATGCCGCACCGACCGGAGCGCCCCGAGAAAAGCGAGGGCGGACTCCGCTTCGAGATCGTCTCCGAGTACGAGCCCAAGGGCGACCAGCCGACCGCCATCGCCGATCTCGTCGCCGGCGTGAACGAGCACGAGCGCACGCAGGTGCTGCTCGGCGTCACCGGCTCCGGCAAGACGTTCACGATGGCGCAGGTCATCGAGG
>CAZDUD010000009.1:0-56669 GCA_964508485.1 uncultured Hyphomicrobium sp.
GAGGGGCACGCGCACGCCGCGCTTCAAGAGCCCGTCGCGGATGCGGGGCACGGCCTTGGCGGCTTCGTCGCGGTCGACGGTGATGCGGACCAGCTCGCTGCCCTGGCGCGCGAGGGCGGCCACCTGGGCGACGGTCGCAGCGATGTCGGCCGTGTCGGTGTTGGTCATCGACTGGACGACGACGGGCGCCGCGCCGCCAACGACGACGCCGGCCACGTCCACGGGCACCGACCAGCGGCGCGGGTTGATCGTCGTTTCCGGGGTGTCGGTCATCGGGTCATCCAGGGCTAGAGCGCAGGCGCTCTAGATCATAGTTAGACTTATGATTCACGCTTCGGACTGACAGGGCCCGAAGCGATCATGGTCCCTCCCTTCATGTAGCCGAGGTTCATGACATCTGCCAGCGGGGTGCGGCTACGTCCGCCTCGCGAGGGCCGCGGAAGCGACGGAAAGGCCCGCAATCACGGCCATGAAGAGGACGATGGAGGGGCCGCCGGGGACGTCGAAATTGAGGGACAGCGCGATGCCCAGGACGACGCTCAGGGCGGCGATGGCGGCGGCGAGCACGGCCATGCGCTCGGGCGTCGCGGAGAAGGGCCGCGCGGCAACCGCCGGCACGATCAGGAAGGCGATCACCAGAAGGGCGCCGACGATCTTGATGGCGATGGCGATGGTCAGCGACAGGAGGACGATGAAGATCGCCTTCACCATGTCGCGGGGGACGCCTTCCGCGGATGCCAGCTCCTCGTGCACGGCGATGCGCAGCATCGGTTGCCAGAGCTGCGAGAGGACGCCCAGCACGAGTGCGCCGCCGCCGTAGATCCAGAGGAGGTCGGTTCCTGTCACGGCGAAGATATCGCCGAAGAGGTAGCTCATGAGATCGACGGCGGGGCCGCTGAGGCTCAGCGTCAGGATCACGCCGAGCGCGAGCGCGCCGTGGTGCATGAGGCCGAGGATGGCGTCGAGCGGCACGATCTTCTGGCGCGAGAGCAGGATCAGGAGGCCGGCGACGACGAGCGTCACCAGGATCACGGGGGCGGTGATGTCGATGCCGAGGAAGAGGCCGAGCGCGATGCCGATGAGGCTCGCCTGCGAGACGGTCTCGCCGAAGTAGGCCATCCGGTTCCAGATCACGAGCGCGCCGAGCGGCGCGGCGACGACGGCGAGCGCAAGGGAGGCTGCGAGCGCGCGGAGGAGAAACGGCTCCAGGTCAATCACGGTCGCTTGCCTTCGGCAGGACCACTCCGGTTGCCTCCGGCTGCAGGCGTACCCGGCGACGGGGCGGGTGCCGTCTCGCCGGCTAGGTCGTGGCGGTGGTCGTGATGGTGCTGATAGACGGCGAAGTTGCGCGCTTCCTCTGGCCCGAAGAGGCGCATGTACTCGGGGTGCTGGGCCACGGTCTCCGGCACGCCCGAGCAGCAGACATGGCGGTTCAGGCAGACGACGCGATCGCTCTGCGCCATGACCACGTGCAGGTCGTGCGAGATCAGGAGCACGCCGAGTCCGCGCGCGTCGCGCAGGCGTCCGATAAGTCCGTACAGCTCCGCTTCGCCCACGTAATCGACGCCGCGCACCGGCTCGTCGAGGACGAGGAGGTCGGGGTCGTTGAGAAGTGCGCGCGCGAGCACGACGCGCTGCAACTCGCCGCCGGACAGTTCGCTCAATTGCTGGCCCGCGACGCGGGAGGCGCCGACCTCGGCGAGCACGCTCTCGATGCGGCTCGCGCGCGCGCCGTCGCCAAGCGCGAGGAAGCGCGCCACCGTCATCGGCAGCGCGCGGTCGATCTCGAAGCGCTGGGGAACGTAGCCGATGCGAAGGCCGCGGCGTTTTTCGACCGACCCGCTGTCCGGCCGCTCGAGGCCGAGGAGTGTGCGTACGAGCGTCGTCTTGCCGGCGCCGTTGGGGCCGATCAGCGTCAGGATCTCACCAGCATGGATGTCGAGGTCGATGTCGGAGAGGATGGTGCGGCCGGCGCGGACGATCTTCAGACCGCGCGCGCCGATCAGCGCCTCCGGGTCGAAGGGTTTCCCGTGGCAGCCGCAGCAGGCGTGATCATGTGCGTGATCGTGCGCATGGCCGTGCGCGTGGCCAGCCCCGTGAGACTGGGCCGACCCATGCGCTGGCCCCGGTGCGGGCCTTGCCCCCGCAGCCTCTCCGGAATGCTCCGTCATCTAAGATCGTGCCTTAATTCTTCTCTTCCGCCGCGCAACGGGGGCAGAGACCCTGAACCTCGACGAACTTTACACGGGGGACGAACTTCGCGCTATTCGCCGCCTCGCCGATGAGGTCGAAGATGTGCTGGCCGTCCACCTCGCCCACGGCGCCGCATTTCTCGCAGGAGAGGAACAGCGGGCGGCGCCCGGTGCGGTGGTCCATCCGGCGGCAGGCGAAGAAGGCGTTCTTGCTTTCGAGCCGGTGGATGACGCCCGCTTCCAGAAGCGCGTCGATGGCGCGGTAGATTGAGATCGGCGCGACGCGGGTGCCCTTGTCGGCCAGGCGTGCCAGGATCTCGTAGGCGCCGATCGAGGCGTAGGTGGCCGCGATCTCCTCGTAGACCATCTGGCGCAGCTTGGTGAAGCGCAGGTTCTTGGCCGCGAACTCCTCGCTCGCCCGCTCCACCGCCTTTGCAAGGCGCTTGCTGTCATTCTTTTTGTCCGGCGGGGGAAATGCGGTCCGGTGTGCGACGTCCGACATTGGAGGCCTGTGCGTTATTGCGTTGTGAAACAGGATATCATGACGATTTCCCGTGCCTAGAGAGGAATCGTACGGGAAGGAATTCCCGAGCGTTGAATTGGTCGTGAACAGATGTGTAAAGCCAAGGCAGGCCCGCCGCGCGGATGTGTATAGGACCAGTATTTCCTGGTCCTGCTTTTTGCCATGTTTCTGTAGTTACTAGAATTTGCCTCATCCTTTGGGAGGGGTCATCGCTCCGCGCGCTTGGTGAGTTTCATCGCTTTTTTCCTCAATGTCTGTTGCGTCTTCCTACATCATCGCGGCCCGGCGCTCTGCCCTTGGCCGAATTGGCGGGTTGCACAGAAATCGACGCCTTGCCGAGCTTTCCGCTCCCGTGGTCCTGGCCGCGCTGGCAGATGCCGGCCTCGCGCCGGATGAGGTCGACGAGCTCATTGTCGGCAATGCGTCGGAGGGCGGAAATCCGGCCCGCCTGATCTCGCTGGCTGCCGGGTTGCCCGAGACGGTCGCCTCCCACTCGATCGATCGCCAGTGCGCCTCCGGTCTCGACGCGATCATCTCCGGTGTCCGCCTCATCGAAGCGGGCGACGCCGATGTGGTGGTTGCGGGCGGCGCGGAATCGCTTTCGACCGCCCCGTGGCGCGTCGCAAAGCCGAGGAGCCTCTATCAGCTCCCGCACTTTCTCAGGGTCGAGCCTGCGGGTGCAGATTTTCCCGACGATGTCTTGCCGTTCGAAGGCTCGGAGCTGCTCCCGAAGCGGCTCGGCATCAGCCGCGCGAAGCAGGATCTGGTCGCCATGCAGTCGCATCTCAAGGCCGAGACCGCGCGGGAAGCACGCCGGTTCGTGGGCGAGATCGTGCCGCTGCGCAGCAACGCCGAGGAGGCGCGGGACCAGAGCGTCGGCGAGCCCGACCTCGAGGAGCTCGAGCAGATGACACCGTTCGCGCCGCCCGAGGGGACGCTGACGCCCGGCAACACGAGCAGCCTGCATGACGGCGCGGCGTTCGTCGTCATCGTCAGCGAGCGGATCTGGACGGCGCGCGGGAAGCCCGGTGCGCTGCGGCTCGTCTCGGCGGCGGCGCGCGGCGTGCCGCCCGGTAGCGACGGGGAGGCGCCGATCGCGGCGATGCACAAGCTCTACGAGCGCCTCAACGGATTCAAGCGCGATGACATCGGTGTCTTCGAGCTTAGCGAGAGCTCGGCGGCGCAGGAGATTGCGCTTGCGGATCTTTTCAATGTCGATCCGGCGCGCATCAATCCCGATGGCGGCGCCATCGCACGCGGGCATCCGCTCGGTGCTGCCGGCGCGGTGCTCGTCGTCCGGTTGTTCTCGGATCTCGTTCGAACGCCGCGACCAAAGGCCGGGCGCTACGGCGTGGCCGCGCTGGGAGCCATCGGCGGGCTCGGTCTCGCAGCCTTGTTCGAAGCCGTGCGTTGACGCACGCGCTTGCGTTTGCGACGGATCGCAGCACGGTGGCGCGTTAACGCTGACATTAAATCGCCGTCATGTGCTCGGCTTGCCGCAATCCCGCCGCGTTGAGGCCGAGGAATGCCAAGCAGCCGGGAAAGCTAGGACTATGTGCAGAAGGGCGAGGTGCGCCCGCGCTCGCTCATGCGGGCGCTGAAGGGAATCGAACATATGGGCTGGGACGTCAAGGCCACGGCGGACGGAGTCGTCCAATCTCTCCCGACACTTCCTAACATCACCCAGGACATCTCAGCGTCGCAGGCGGCGAACTGGATCATGATGGGCCTCGCGGTCCTGGCGGTCGCGAGCGTGCTGATCCGCTTCCTGCCGAAGCTGTGGGCGGAGATCGAGAAGGTCCTGTTCACGAACTGGCGGCTGGCGCTGATCGGCGCTGCGGCGCTTCTGCTCTCGCTCGCGGGAGGCTGGACGACATGGGACGGCATGCGGAACTTCACGGGCGAGTCCGTGCTCTCCGCCATGTTCACGTTCGGCATCCACGGCATCATGCTGATCGTCGCGTGGCTGATCGGCGAAAGCTTCGCGACCGGCATGAACCAGGTGCGCGGGAAGTACGGCCGCACGGTCAGCGCGCCGATGGTTGCGCTCTCGGTGCTCGGCGGCGGCTTCGTGCTCGTCGCGCTCGCCATCGGCATCATCCACGCCGGTGTCTCGAACGATCAGCTGCTCTACGGCTTTGCCGGCGCGGGTGGGCTGCTGCTCGCCGTCGCCGCGCTCATGCTGTTCTCGAAGAGCGACGTCGTTCAACCCTATGCGCAAGGCATCCGCATCATCGCCAAGAACGCCATGCTGTGGGTGATGTTCCTCGCCTGCATGGCGACGAGCGTGTTCTTCTCGTTCGATAGCCGCTTCAACGTCATCTTCCCCAAGGACCAGCGCGAGCGCGCGGCCGAGATCCGCACCAAGAACCAGGTCGCGGGCGTGGTTGCCGACATCGGCGAGACGATCACGAGCCGGCGCATCACGGAAGCCGAGACGCTGTTTCAGAGCGGCGGCTGGCACGCCTACGAGACGCAGCTCTCCAACCTGTCGAAGGCGTCGGAGGGCGCGGAGCGCGAGATCGAGGCGCACTTCACGCGGCAGATGGAGGCGCATCGCGCGGCGATTGCCGAGCAGCAGGAGCGTATGGCGACGGCGACCAGCGGACAGGCGGGGCTTGTCGGCAAGAAGGCGGCGCTGACGGATGAGCTGTCGCGGCTCAAGGCCGACCGGCCGGGGCTTGCGGCCGAGCTCATGGGCAAGAAGGGCGAGCTCGACGCGCGGGCCAAGGAGGTCGATGCCAAGCGCGTCGAGGCCATGGCCGAGGACAAGGGCGTCGAAGGCACGCTGAAGGTCGGCAAGGGGCCGATCTACCGCGAGCGCGTGGCCGAGCTCGGCAAGCTCAAGGACTATTACAAGATCGGCGAGGAGCGCGTGAAGGACGCGCAGAAGCGTCTCGATGCCGTCGATTCGCGGATTGCGCAGATCGAGCGGGAGCTTGCGGGCGTCGACGGCGAGCTTGCCAAGCTCAAGGGTGAGGCGACGACGGCCGAGCAGCGTATCGCTGCGGCCGAGTCCTCGCAGCTCGGCCAAGAGGGCCAGAAGGTCGATCCAGCGCGCGTGCGCGCATCCTTCGAGAAGGCGCGCGCCGATTTCCGCCAAGACCCGTCGGCCGAGAAACTCGGCAGCCTACATCAGCACTGCGTGCAGCTCTACGACGCCATGATCTCGACGGAGGCGACCAAGGACCGGGTGCGCAGCATCGACTGCGATCCCAAGCAGGCGGTCGAGGCGGCGGCGGTGGTGTTCGCGCTCAACACGGGCCTCAAGACGTTCGAAGCCCATTGCGCGGGCGGCGACAAGATCCCGGCCACGGGTGGCGTCGATCCGCTGCTGACGTTCGGGCGCACGTGCCTGCGCGATTCCGGCTTGCCGAGCGCTGATGCCAACACGCTCGGTGAGCGTCTGGCGTTCGTCGATCTCAATCGCGACGACAAGGCACACAACTTCGTCGTGACGCTCAATGCGTTCCAGGACGGCAACCGGCTTGCCTATCTCGCGCTCGCGATCGCCATCGGCATCGACAGCCTGATCTTCATGACTGGTCTGTTCGGCGCCAACGCGGTGCGCTCGCCGCTTTCGGACGTGCCGTCCATGAAGGCGCGCAACTCGCAAGAGCTCAACGCCATGATTGAGACGGCGCTGTTGCCGGACATGTTCCGGAAGGCGCGGCTCGTCTGCCAGGCCATGCATCCGATCGAGAATACGGAGGGCTATTCGAACGAGGTGCGGCTCGACGAGCTGGATCCGGAGACCGCCGTGCAAGTGCGCGACGTGCTCAATGCCGGTGCCATCATCGGCGCCGTGCGCCGCGGCGCGCAGCCGGGGCACTACCTCGTGCGCTCGGAGCTGCTCGAGTTCCTGAATACGGTCATCAAGCGCGAGCTCGAGACCAACAAGGATCGGGCCGAGGCCGGCATGATGATGGACCAGATGGAGGACCAGCTCGTCGTCGCGCTGCTTCCGGAGGTGGCGCAGAACGCGGAGGATGTGCTCGGCGAGCTGGTGCCGATGGACGAGAGCAACGGGTTCACCTCGTATGTCCCGCTGGACGAGGTCGACGAGGACGTGCGGCCGGTCATGCTCAACGTGCTCAACACGGGCGCGACGTTCGCGCGCGTGCAGCGCATCAAGAGCTCGGACAGCTATTACGTCCACAAGGACCTCTACAAGACGCTGGCGCGCATCCGTGCGCGCGAGGTCGGGCGTAGTGGAGCGCGTGTTCCGCAGATTGCGGCCGGGCGGCGCGAGGATGCGCGGGCCGGCGGCTCGATCACGCCGCCGCGTCCGGCGATCGCCGATCATACGCGCAACCTCAAGGCTGACGACGACAGCGAGCGCGAGCCGCCGGGCTTCCTCGCGGCCCTCATCGAGTCGTTCGGCGTCGAGCCGGAGGCGTTCACGTCTCTCGGCGGGTCCGCCTACGATGCCGCGCGTCTGGCGGGTGATGCCTTGTTCGAGCTGCGGCAGAACAACCGCGGACTGGATCAGGAGCTTGCGAGCCGCGACCAGCATGAGCACGCTCGCCTCGAGCGCGTCTACGCGCACATCGAGAACGGACTGCAGCCGGAGGACGGCCTCAAGCGCCAAGAGCTGGCGAGTGCGTGGGAGGAGATCGAGCAGAGCTGGAACGTGATCATGCTGCTCCCGAACGGGCCTTATGAATCAGCGCTCGCCGATCTCGTCGAGCAGCTCGAGCCGGACAGCGGCGCCGGAATGCTCAAGGGCGACGATCAAGTTCTGCTCGCCATCGCGCGACGCGTGCGCCAGTACCTGGCATCGAACGCACGCCGGACCGACAAGGACTGGATCACGCTCGAGCAGCAGCTTCAGCTTGTGCTCCGGACGCCGACGCAGCAGCAGGTGGCCGCAGGCGATGCCAAGCGCGCGTTGAACTGAGCAAGCGCGCGACTACGTAGAAGCCCGCGTGGCGCAGAAGCGTCGCGCGGGCATTTCTTTTTTTCGCCATGACCGATGCGCCGTTCGGTCACGAGTTTCGCACTCTTCCGCCTCGGGACGAATTTATTCTTCGCACTTCATTTTTTATTCCGAGGAGATTCCCATGTCGTCTGTGCGGACGTTTTCTTCTCTTTTCGCTTTGGCTGCGTTGTGCAGTGTCTTGGCTGTGCCGGGAGCGCCGGCCTGGGCCGCGCAAGTTCAGATCGGCGCCGATCTCGGTCACTCCACGATCGATCGCAAGAACGGCGATCGCGTCTATCTTCGCCTGTCACTCAAGACGCTCGCGGCGAGGAAGAAGGAGGAGCGGCCGCCGATCAACGTGGCGCTCGTCATCGACCGGTCCGGTTCCATGACCGGCGACCGGCTTGCAGCCGCCAAGAAGGGCGCCGAGACAGCGCTCGAGCGGCTCGGCTCCGACGACATCGTGTCGCTCGTCTCCTACAACCACGAGGTGGACGTGCTGCGGGAGGCCGACCGGTTCGGCGCGCAGCGCGACGCGCTGCAGAAGGCGATCGACAGTCTCACCGCGAGCGGCACGACGGCGCTTCATGCAGGCGTCAAGGAGGGCGGCGAGCAGGTTAAGGCTCACTTGTCGGACCTCAAGGTCAACCGCGTGGTGCTGCTGTCGGATGGACTTGCCAACGTGGGGCCGAGCACGCCTGGTGCCCTTGCCGAGCTCGGGCGGGAGCTTGCCTCGAAGGGGATCTCGGTCTCCACCATCGGCCTCGGGCTCGAGTACAACGAGGACCTGATGCAGCGGCTCGCGGCCGCGAGCGACGGCAACCATGCGTTCGTCGAGCGGCCGAGCGATCTCGCCGAGATCTTCGACCGCGAGTTCGGCGATGCGCTGTCGGTTGCGGCGCGCGACATCATCATCCAGATCGAGTGCAAGTCCGGCTTCACGCCGAAACGCGTTCTCGGGCGCGACGCCGACATCTCCGGCAGCCGCGTGACGCTCAAGCTCAACCAGCTTCCGGCCGACAACGAGCGCTATGTCGTGGTGGAGCTCGACGTTCCGGGCGGGCTTGCGGTCGATGCGGGCGAGGTGGCGGATGTCGATATCGAGTACCTCGATCTCGACGACGGCAAGCGCGCGTCGGCGAAAGCGGCGGTCTCGGCGCAGTTCACCGAGGATGCCAAGGAGGCCGAGGCCAGCGTCAACAAATCGGTTATGAGCCAGGTCACGGAGCAGGTCGCGACAGAGACCAGCGAGAAGGCCGTCGAGCTGCGCGACAAGGGCGACATCGCGGGTGCGCGCAAGATGCTCGAGGACAATGCGTATTATCTCAACCGGCAGAAGAGCGCGCTCGGCGTGGGGGCGTTAGCTGCACCCCAGGCGTCGATCTCGACGCTCGACAAGCTCGAGGCGAAGAGCCGCGAGGCAGCCGAGAACCTCGAAGGCGAGAGTTGGGACAAGACGCGCAAAACGATGCGCCAGGACCAGCACAAGTCGAAGGTGCAGCAGACGTATTAAGGCCGTTCGACGGATGACATGCGCAGCGAGGCGGAGCGGCTGTTGCCGCTCCGCCTTTTTTATGGAAGTCGGCCGAGCGACGGGGTCAACCGGGTAAGCACAACCAGGCGCCTAAGCAGGTCTTGGGTGTTGAAACCTTGCACGCCATCTGCGACGCGCGGCACGTCGTTGTCCCTGGGCCGTCTTCGCACTTGGTGTGGACAGGGCCTCTGCCCTCGCGGCCCTGCCCATAGATGATGTTTGCAAGACCATTCGTCGCGAAGAGCGCGGCGATATCGTGGGTCACGGCTTCGCCGACCGATCCGACTCTGACGCAGTCGGCTCGAGCACTCGCCGAAAGTGCGCAGAACACGGCTGCGGCAGCTAAGCCGAGTTTCAAAGAACGCATTCGCCTCTCCGAAAAAGCATCTACCTAGGTATTGAAACTTAGTGGAGTGGGTGACTCTCGACAACAGAGGCGGCCTGCTGCACGGCGGTTATCCCGCAAGGAACCGGAAGGCGTGCCGCTTTTGCCACGCATCCGGCAGCCCATGGTGCCCGGCGCGATCCGTGCGACCTTTTCCGCTAAGAGTCGAAAGCAGATGTCCGGGTGTCCTGCTTTTGTGTCCGCAAACAAAAACGGCGGTGGAAGCCACCGCCGCTCTGCCCGATATGAAGTGAGATGGCTCGCCGTTATTTCGGCGCGAGCACCATCACCATCTGGCGGCCCTCGAAGCGGGGCTCGGATTCGACCTTGGCGATCGGCTCGACGTCGTTCTTGACGCGGACGAGCACGTCCATGCCGAGATGCTGGTGCGCCATCTCGCGGCCGCGGAAGCGCAGCGTCACCTTGACCTTGTCGCCTTCCTCGAAGAAGCGTTTGATGGCGCGCATCTTCACGTCGTAGTCGTGATCGTCGATGCCCGGACGCATCTTGATCTCCTTGATCTCGACGATCTTCTGATGCTTGCGCGCTTCAGCGGCCTTCTTCTGCTCTTGGTATTTGTATTTGCCGAAATCCAAAATCTTGCAGACGGGTGGCTCGGCGTCGGGAGAAACCTCGACCAGATCAAGTCCCGCCTGCTCGGCACGGGCGAGCGCATCGAATTTGCTCACCACTCCAACATTCTGCCCGGTTTCATCAATGAGTCGCACTTCGCGCGCCCGGATCGCGTCGTTGATCTTCGGGCCGGAGGACTCGCGCTCGGGGGCGCCACGCATAGGCTTGCGGATGTTCAATCTCCATCAATCGTTTCGTTTTGTGGGCAATAGCTAAGGCAGCTTGCGACGGAACACAACGCCCCACCCCTCACTCCTTTGGGAGAAGGCGATACGCCGTGAACTGCCGTTTGGGCCGGAGCATTGAGATAAACGCGGCTCAAGTCAAGCCGCTCGCGGCTGATGCAACCCGGCGGGATGGGGATGAGGCCTCTTCTTCAACGAATGAGGCCCTTAGCCATAGGCAGCGGCAAGATGCGTGCCGAGCAGGCTGTCATAAACGTCCAAAGTCTGCCGCCGCATGCTGTCCAGGCTGAACTGGCTCACCGCGCGGGCGCGGGCGCGGGTGCCCAGGGCAGCGCGTGCGTCCGGCGCGAGGCTCAGGGCTTCCGCCATGGCTTCGGCGAGCGCTGCGGCTTCTCCGGGCGGAACGAGCCAGCCCGTGGCCTCGCCCGGGGGGACGCTCGGGACGGCCGCCACTGTTTCCGGCGGGGCGCCGATGTTGGTTGCGATTACGGGGCAGCCCATGGCCTGCGCCTCGGTGGCAACCCGGCCGAACGCCTCGGGCTCGATGGAGGCGACAACCGCGAGGTGCGCAATGGCGAGGGCGGCCGGGATGTCGTCGACGTGGCCGGGCAGGATGATCTTGCGGTCGAGACCCGCGGCCGCGATCTCGGATGCAAGGTGGTCGCGGTAGTCGGTCCGGCCCTGGGCGTCCCCGGCGAGCACGACGAGGCTGTTGCCGAGGCGGCCTTGATCATCCAGGAGCTTCGCGGCGGCGATGACCGTGCTCTGGCCCTTCCAGCTCGTGAGACGCGCAGGCTGCAGGATGATGCGCGTCTCGGGCGTGGCGCGCCATGCGCGGCGCAGCTTCGTCTTTCGTTCCTCGGCAATCGCCGCAGGATCGAACACGGCGCCGTCGATGCCGCGGTAGATGACGCGGATCCGGTCCGTGGCGGTGCCGTAGCGGTCCTCGATCAGGCGTTTGGTGTACGCGGAATTGGCGATGACGATGTCGCCCCTGGCCATGACGGAATTATATGCGCGCTTGAGGCTCGTTTTTTCGTTATAGGCGCCGTGATAGGTGGTGACGAACGGGACGCCCGCGCGGCGTGCGGCGATGATGGCGCTCCAGGCCGGCGCGCGGCTGCGCGCGTGCACGAGATCGACGCCCTCGTCGGCGATCATGCGGCGGATGGTGTGGGCGTTCCACAAAATGTGCGCCGGGTTCTTGGTGGCGGCGGCAAAGGGCACGAACTCGCCGCCCTGTGCCGTAATCCGCGGCGCAAGGCGGCCGCCTTCCGAGAGCACGAGCGCACGGCCGCCGGCGCGCACGATGGCGTCGGCAATCTCGATGGCCGACAGCTCGGCGCCCCCGGTGTCGAGCTCGGGGATGATCTGCAGTATGGTCGGGCGCTTTTCGGCCAAGCCGGCCTCCGAACAACAGACGTCGTTAGACAGAATGGGCTTCATAGGATGGGCGCGCCAGAACCGCAATTCATCACTGTCGGCAGGGCAGACAAGGCGCGCCGGATCGCGTATCTGGCGCAGCCGGCGGCGCGTGCGGGCGATCCCGGCCTGCTCTGGCTCACGGGTCTCAAGTCCGACATGGTTTCGACCAAGGCCGAGGCGCTGGCCGCCTGGACGGCCGCGCGCGGTCTCGGGTTCACGCGGTTCGACTACTCGGGCCATGGGCGGTCCGAGGGGCGTTTCGAGGAGGCGACCATCAGCGACTGGCTCGAGGAGAGCCGGGCGGTGTTCGCGCTGACGCAGGGGCCGCAGATCCTCGTCGGGTCGAGCACGGGTGCGCACGTGGCGCTGCTGCTGTTGCGGCGGCTGATCGAAACGGCGCCGGAGGAAGCGCGCCGCGTGCTGGGTCTCGTGCTGATCGCGCCCGCCTGGGATCTCTCGGAGCTGATGTGGGGCCAGCTTTCGAACGAGGCGCGCCGTGAGATCGTCGAGACGGGGCAGTGGATCCGGCCGTCGCCGTACGATCCTGCGGGCTATCCGATCACCAAGCGGTTCATCGACGACGGACGGCGGCATCTGATCCGGGATTCGCGGTTCGACCCCGGCCGCCCAGTGCTCGTGCTGCAAGGCGCCGAGGATCGCGACGTGCCGATCTCGCACGCGCGGGCGCTGTCGTCCGTGCTGCTCGGCGGCTGGGTGCGGATAACGGAAGTAGCGGACGGCGAGCATCGCCTGTCGCGGCCGCAGGACCTTGAAGCGCTTTACGGGCTCGTCGCGCAGTTGCTCTAGACGTGCCGTCCCCCTTCGTCATTTCCGGCGAAGCGAGCGCACGCGAGTGAGACCGGGAATGACGGAGGAGAGGGATTTCAGCCCTGCGAAGAGGAACGCGGCAGGTTGGCGAGGACGAAGAGGTTCAGGCCCTCGAGATGGCGCGCGGCGAGCCAGTTGAAGAGCGAGGCTGCGACCAGGGCCGATGACGTGGCAATCGCGGCACCCGTGACACCCCAGGTCCGGATCAGGATCACGTTAAGCGCGATGCTGATGACGGCGGCGAGGCCGATCGAGACGGCGCTCGCGCGCTGGTGGCCCAGCATGTTGAGGATGGTGTCGGCCGGCCCCGTGGCGGCCTTGGCCAGGATGCCGACGGCGAGAATGAACATGAGGGGGTAGGCGTCGGTGAACCGTTCGCCGAAGCCAGCGAGCACGGGGTAGCCGACGAGAAGGATGGCGGCCATCACGACCGCCGAGGGGATGAACGTCCAGCGCACCGATTTGCTGACCAGGTCTTTCACCGCAGCGGTGTCGTTCAAGGCGTGGGCGGCGGCGATGCGTCCGGCGTAGGCCGTGCCCACCGCGTAGTGAATGAACAGCGCGAGGCCGGCGGTCTTGGCAGCGGCGTAGTAGATGCCGGTCTCGTCCGAGGGACGGAAGACGGCGAGAAGGAGAACGTCGGCATTCTGGATGGTGAGATCGCAGACGCTGCCGGCGAGGAGCGGCAGCGCGATCTTGAACCATTGCGGATAGTGATAGGCCGGCGCGCGGGCCGGGACGGCGCTCCGGATGCGCCGGCCGAGCAGGACGGTCTGCAGGACAGCTGCGAACAGCAGCGTGATGAGCGCAATCGACATGCCGGTTACGGCGTCGTGCGGCAGTCCAAGCGCGACCGCAAGCGGGACCATCAGCACCAGTGCCAGCGGACGCAGGATGTAATGCGGACTGATGGCTTCGATGGTCCAGCCCTGGCCGCGGCCAAGGCCGTCCTGCACGTCCCCGAAGGCGAAGATCGGAAGGCACAGCAGCGCCATCACCATAGGGATTGCGTGCGACGGATCGGCAAAGTCGCCGCGGAGCCAGAGGACCGAGAGCCCAGCAAGCGCTATGGCGCACGACGAGACGATGGCCACCCGGCGGCCGCCGGACAGAAGGCCGTAGAACGACGCGTAGTCGCCGCTAGCCGTGTACTGCGGCGCGAGGCGCATCATGGCCGTCGTGAAGCCGAGGCCGCACAGGCCGCCCAGCACCAGCACGCAGGTCCATGCCGCGACGAAGATGCCGTACTCGGCGGCGCCCATCCAGCGCGCGAGCACGATCTGGGTCAGGAACAGCAGCGCCGCACTTCCCGCGCGAATGCCGAAGACGCCCACGGCATCCCAGCTTTCGGTGTGGGTCGTGCGGCTGTCCAGGAGCCGGTCGAGCGCGCTACGCAGCGGGCTCGGTGCTTCGCTTCGCGCTTCAATCATCGCTGCGCCTCCGCGGGTCCGAAACCGGCGGCTCGGCATCGATGAGGCCCCACATCAACGCCATCAGGATGAAGAAATGACGCCAGTGGTCGGTGTCGATGACGAAGCCTTCGAACACCACGCCGACGAAGGCGGCGGTGGCGATGATCAGCGGGCCTTGCAGCGCCGTGCGACGGCGGATGGCGTAGATGCCGGCGGCGAGCGTGCCGAAGACCGAGATCGCGTAGAGCAGGCCGCCGACCCAGCCCGCGTTCAGGAACTGACTCAGATAGACGTTGTGGGCTTCCTCGCGATGATAGGTGTCGCGGAATGAGTGCGTGCCGATGCCGAAGGGGTTCTCGAGGATCAGCGTGATGGCCTTCGCCTGGCCGCCGAAGCGTCCATCCGGGCCTTCGTCATAGGACTGATCGAGGCTTGCGCGCTGCTCGAAGAGCCCTTCGACGGCTTCGAGCTCAAGCGCGCCGCCGATGGCCGCGGTGAGCATCGCCGTGCCCAGGGCCGCGACGGCGATGAAGCGGCGATAGTCGACGGAGCGGCGCGTGCAGACGAGCGCCAGCCAGGCAACGAGCAGAATGGAGAACGCAGCCGATGCCCATGCGCCGCGCGAGAACGTCAACAGCAAGGCGATGACGAGCGGCAGGCCGACGACGGCGGCGAGCAGTGCCTTGCGCGGCGGCGAGCGCAGCGCGACCCATGTCATGAAGACAATGGCGGGGGCGAGTGCTGCGCCGAGCACGTTCGGGTCCTTGAAGGTACCGCGCGCGCGGCCGTAGTTCGTGAAGAGATCGGTGGCGGACGGGATGATCTGGAAGTACCCCGCGATGGCTGCTACTGCGGCGAGCAGGCAGCCCGCGACGTAGCAGATCATGACGAGACGAAAGCGCGGCACGGGATCGGCGGCGATGTAGCCTGCGAGCACGAAGGCTCCGAGCGCGAGAAACAGCGTTACGGCCTGGTGTGTGACGGCGGTGTCGAACGTGGTCGCGACGGAGCATGCGGCAAAGCCCAACGCCACGAAGACCAGCCAGAGCGTCAGGTTCAGGATCGCCATAGGGCCGAATCGGGCCACGCCAAGCAGCGGCAGGCCGACGATGACGGCGGCCATCAGGACGTCGGCGACCGCTGGCTCGGAGAAGACGATCGAGCTCGTGCCCATGGCGAGCGCGACGGCGATGGCCGCGAGCGTCACCGCGGAAACCGTCCACGCGGGCGTGCGATGCGTGTCGATGGCTGATGTGGCGAGCTTACCGATCATGCCGGGAGTGCCTTTGGTGTGTCGGATCGGCGTCGGTCAACTCGACCATTGCATTTGCGGAAACTTGCGTAGGCCCCGGCCTCCGCTGGGGTGACGGAGAGTTTGTTGCAATCGGCGTGGCTCCAAATAACGTCATGCCGGCGGCCATGGTGGAGCCCTGCTTCGCAGGGACGGCCGGCACCCACGCAAGCCGGCCAGGAGCGCGCGGATAACGGGGGGCTTACTATCGGTGCGGAGCTCGTCTTGCAATATGCAGGTGGGAGGCTGGCTGCCATTTGGACCGCTCGCTAGTAGGCGTTCTTGCCGGAGAGGAGAGCGAACGGTGTGGCGGCAATGATGTAGAGGTCCAAGAGCAGCGACCAGTTGTCGATGTAGTAGAGATCGGCTTCGACGCGGCGTTGGATCTTCTCGTGCGTGTCGGTCTCGCCGCGCCAACCGTTGATCTGCGCCCAGCCGGTGACGCCGGGCTTCACGCGGTGGCGGGCGAAGTACTCGCCGACGACGGTCTGGTAGAGATCGGAGTCCGCCTTGGCCTCCGTTGCATGCGGGCGCGGTCCGACGAGCGACATCTCGCCCTTGATCACGTTCAGGAGCTGCGGCAGCTCGTCGAGGCTCGTCTTGCGGATGAAGCGGCCCACGGGCGTGACGCGCGGGTCGTCCCTGGTGACGAGCTTCTTTGCGGAGGCATCCGACATGTCGGTGTACATGGAGCGGAATTTCAGCACCTCGATCAGCTCATTGTCGAAGCCGTAGCGGCGCTGCTTGAAGAGGATCGGGCCCTTGCTGTCGAGGCGGATCGCAAGGGCGACGAGTGCCATTACCGGGGTCGCGAGCAGGAATAGCAGCGTGCCGAGCACGCGGTCCTCGATGTTCTTGATGACGCGGTCCCAGTCGGTCAGCGGGCGGTCCATGAGCGCCAGCATGGGGACGCGACCGATGTAGGCGTAGGCGTTCGAGCTCAGGCGCAGCTTCGAGCTCAACGCCGAGATGCGGATGTCGACGGGCAACGCGAACAGGATCTTCAGGATCTGCATCAGGCGCTGCTCGGCGGCCATTGGCACGGTGACGATGACGAGATCCACGCCGGTGCAGCGGCTGAAGTCGGGGATCTGGTCGATGGTGCCGAGCTTGGGATGGCCGGCCACGCTCTCGGCCGAGCGCTCGTCGCCGCGATCGTCGAACACGCCCAGAATGGCGAGCTCCTTGTGGTTGCCGGCTTCGAGCGTGGCAATGAGGTGCTCGGCGTCCGGTCCGCCGCCGACGATGACTGTGCGGCGCACGAGGCGGCCGGCGTCGGTCAGGGAGTCGAGAGTGCGCGCGAGGCCGAACCGGCTGGCGATCATCATGGCCGCGGCGGAAGCGAGCCACACCATGCTGGCTGCTGGCGAGGGCGCGGGCAGGCCCAGAAGGTAGCTCGCGCCGATGGCGAGGCAGAAGACGGTAAGCGCGCTTTTTACGATCTTGCCGATCTGCGGCGCCGGCCGGCGCAGGGCGTGAATGGAGTACGACCAGTTGCGCCTGAGCTCGAGCGTGGTTGCGAGCGCGATGACTGCCGTCCATGCGGCGACGACTGCAACCGAGGTTCCGGCATCGAGGAGATGGACCGCAGCGAGGCCCGTCGCAATCAGGATGATGGCGTCGGCGGTCGAGGTCGCGAACAGGATCTTCGGGCGCGAAATGTTGCGGCGCTTGTCGCTGAACGCGTGGTCGATGACGCTGAGCACAGCGTCGAGCACGCGTTGTGCCTGATGCGGCTCGCGGATCGTGTCCGCTCGGTCGTGAGAGATGAGGGCCATGGCGGCAGCGTTGCCTACTACTCGGGTTCTTGGCGGATTGACGCGCGCCGTCCCTGCCGTTCGCGGCCGCCGTGCGTCAATGCAGGCGCCAGGATGGTCTCAAACCTGTAAAATTCTCTGTGTCACTCGGGTGTTGCGGGCCATCGGCGCGCCAAGTCGCAGGCTGTGGTTAGCAAATCCTTTCTGACCGTCTTCGATCGGGCCGACCATCGCTATTGTTGATGAGCCTTCATCGTTTGACTGACATTGCGGAGAGGCGGTGCGGGATTGCGGATTTCCAGGCCGAAACGCTGCGTTGTGTGGCGCTGAGGGCGCTCGACCGCGGCGCGTCGCGACGTACTCTCGGCACAGGCCCGCCGGGAATGATTCTCTCAGAAGGACGCACGCATGCACTATGCCGCCAATCTCGCCGCCGCCGTCGGCAATACGCCGTTGATCAAACTCGCGCGGGCCTCTGAAGAGACGGGCTGCACGATCCTCGGCAAGGCGGAGTTCACGAACCCGGCGCAGTCGGTCAAGGATCGCGCGGCGCTGTTCCTGATCGAGGATGCGATCAAGCGTGGTGCCGTTGCGCGCGGCGGCGTGGTCGTCGAGGGCACGGCCGGCAATACCGGCATCGGGCTTGCGGCCATCGCGCGTGTGTTCGGGCTTCGCGCCGTCATCGTCATGCCGGATACGCAATCGGTCGAGAAGAAGGACGCGGTGCGGGCGCTCGGGGCGGAGCTGGTCGAGGTGCCGGCCGTGCCGTATGCGAACCCGAACAACTACGTCCACTATTCGCGCCGTCTCGCGGAGGCGCTTGCTGCAACCGAGCCCGGCGGAGCCGTCTGGGCCAATCAGTTCGACAACGTGGCCAACCGCGACGGTCACGCGCGGACAACTGCGCTCGAGATCTGGGAGCAGACAGACGGCAAGGTCGACGGGTTCGTCTCGGCGGTCGGTACCGGCGGGACGCTCGCCGGCGTTGCGGCGGGGCTCCGGTCGCGCTCCAAGTCCGTCCGGATTGCGCTCGCCGATCCGCCGGGGGCGGCGCTCTATTCCTACTACACGACGGGTGCGCTCAAGGCTGAGGGTAGCTCGATCACCGAGGGCATCGGGCAGGGGCGCATCACGGCGAACCTCGAAGGCTTCGCGCCGGACTTCTCATTCCTCGTTCCGGATACTGAGTCGGTGCCGATCGTGCACCGGCTCATCGTGGAGGAGGGGCTTTGTCTCGGTGGGTCGAGCGGCGTCAACATCGCGGGCGCCGTCGCGCTCGCCCGTGCGCTCGGGCCGGGGCATGTCATCGTGACGATGCTGTGCGATCACGGCACACGCTATCAGTCGAAGCTGCTCAACCCGGAGTTTCTCGCGTCCAAGGACCTGCCGGTCCCAGACTGGCTCGGCCGCAAAGCATTGCTGCCGGCTGTGTTCGCGTAGTGGGTATTGCCTGGGGCCCTGGATGGCCGGGTGTCGATGCGATGCATCGCTTCGCGATGACCCCGGCCATGACGTGGGAAAAGCGATGTCCTTCGAGCCAAGCGGACGCTGCTAAAGGCCGGTCGGGATGAGCTCGGCGGAGGGGCGTGTCGTGGCGAGACCGCTTGCGAGAGCGGCTTCGAGCGCGCTCGGGCCGGCCTTCATGGCGAGTGCCTCGGGCACCACCCACGCGCGCCAGGTTCGCGCCGTGTAGGTCTTCTCGCAGGTCAGCGCGCCACGCGCGAGGCGGCACGAAGAGTCCGGCTCGATCTTCAGGAACTCGCGGCGGTCATGGCGCATGATGCGCATGTCGATCGGCTGCACGGTTGCCAACGGCCCCTTGAGGTCGATGTCGCGGAAGGCGCATGCGAGGTGCTGGTTGCAGGCGGCGGCGCGGCGGCCCAGCGTATTGCCGGAGCCGAGAGTCTGGCTGCGGCGCATGACGGTAGCGCTGCGATCGATGCCGGCGCCGACCCAGCAGTTCGTGGTCGTGCAGAGGACCGGATCGGCCGTCTTCTTGCCGTAGCGGCGGATGCCTCTGTTGCCGGGCTCTATGACGAGCAGCACGGTCACGCGCGTGGCGGGGACGATGTCGGCGAGCGTCGCGGGCGGCGCAGCTTTTGATTGCGCAACCGGCGGCACCGCTGGCGCAGGCTTGGCGCCGAGACCCATCGGACCGTTCTCGCCGATGCGCTCCTTTGCCTTGCGGTCCTCCTCGAGGCGCAGCAGGCGCTCGGTCAACCGGCGATGCTCCGCGTCACGCTCGGCTGCGAGTGCCTTCTGCCGCTCCTCGGCAACGCGCTGTTCTTCCGCAAGGTGCCGTTCCTCCTCTGCCTGCTGCCGCTCGGCGAGGTATCTCTCGCGCGCGATGCGCTGCTGTTCCGCGAGACGCTGCGCATCCTCCGCACGCTTATCCTCGGCCAGGCGCTCCTGCTCGGCGCGCCGTTCTTCGGCCAGGCGATGCTCCTCGGCCTTGCGTTCTTCCTCGGCACGCTGCCGCTCTGCGGCGATGAACTGCTCGCGGGCGATGCGTTGCTGCTCGGCAAGGCGGCGCGCATCCTCTGTGCGCTGCTCCTCGGCCAAACGTTCTTCCTCCGCACGCCGCTCTGCGGCGATGCGCTTTTCTTCAGCCAGACGCCGCTCTTCCTCTCGCCGGCGTTCCTCGGCGGCGTGGCGCTCTTCCTCGGCGCGCTTCTGCTCGGCGATGGCTTTCTCGCGGGCGATGTGCTGCTCCTCGGCGATGCGGCGGGCCTCTTGTTCCTGCGCCGCGCGCTCGGTCGCAATGCGCTCGGCTTCGCGCGCTTCCTGCTCGGCGCGGGCCTCGTCCGCGGCGGCCTTGCGGTCGTCTGCTTCCTGGCGCGCACGCGCCAGCATGTCGGTCTCGTACGACGCGCGGCTCTTCTCCTCCTCGGCTCTGCGGGTCTCCTCGTCAGCCTTGCGCCTGGCTTCCGCGATCCGCTTTTCTTCCTCGGCTTTGCGTTGAGCGGCTTCGGCGGCGAGGCGCTGTGCTTCGTCGACCTTGCGTTTCGCTTCCGCCTGCCTGCGCTCTTCCTCTGCCTTGCGTTGGGCGGCTTCGGCGGCGAGACGCTTTTCCTCGTCTGCCTTGCGCTTTGCTTCCGCCTGTTTGCGCTCTTCGTCTGCCTTGCGTTGTGCAGCCTCGGCAGCGAGACGCTTTGCCTCGTCCGCTTTGCGTTTGGCTTCGGCCTGTTTCCGCTCCTCCTCGGCCTTGCGCTTTGCCGCTTCAGCGGCCTCGCGCTGCGGATCGTGGGCCAGACGCCGCGGGTCGGCGATGATTACCGGCTCCTCGACGGGCTTGTCTTTGGTGGCTTCCGGAGCGGTCTTGACGGCGAATTTCTCGGCAAGCGCGTGGGCGGCGTCCTCGTTCGCCGCGGACGGAGCTGACCATACCAAGGACGCGCCCACGATCACCGTCGCGAGCTGAAGGCATCGACGGATCGTCATGGGCGAACCTACTTTTTGGCAATGGGATGACATGAAAACGCCAAACGTGATCGAAGCGGGCACACTTCGAACCTCGCTAGGATCTTTCTCCGCGATTTCGGCAACAAAGCGGACGAAGTCTGTCAGACCGTTCAGAATGCGGGATAAAAAACGTCAAGCACCGGTATCGGCGAGGATTGCGGCCAACCCTTCGCGGTAGCTCGGGTAAGCGAGCGTGACGCCGAGATCCTCCGTGAGGCGCCGGCTCGAGACGCGCCGGTTCTCGGCGTAGAAGCTCTTGCCCATCGGGGAGAGCGGAGCCGTCTCGAATGGGATCTCGGGTGGCGGCGCGACGCCCATCAACGTTGCGGCGTGGGCGACGACGTCCTGCGGCGGCGAAGGCGTACCGTCGGTGACGTTGTAGACCGCGTGCGATCCGCGTCCTTCCGCGGCGGCGAGCAGGACGCTCGCGATGTCCTCGACGTGAATGCGGTTGAAGACCTGCCCGGGCTTGACGATGCGGCGTGCCATTCCGGCGCGCAGGTCGTCCACGGCGCTGCGGCCGGGGCCGTAGATGCCGCCGAGGCGGAAGATCTGCACGGTCTTGCCGCACGTGCGCCCAAACGCGAGCCAGTCGTCTTCCGCCGCGAGCCGCCGCTTGGTGCGCTCGGAGCCGGGTTTCGGCATGGCGGTCTCGTCGATCCAGTCGCCGCCCGAGTCGCCATAGACGCCGATGGTCGAGAGGTAGCCGATCCATTTGAGATGAGGCGCTGCGGCGATGTCCTTGCCGTGGTGGCGCAAGGTCGGGTCGCCGTCGTCGTCGGGAGCGGCGGAGATCAGGAGATGGGTCGCCGCGGCGACGGCGCCCGTTGCTTCCGGTGCAGGCGCTGTGCCGTCGAACAGGATGGCGTCGAGCCCGAGGGCTGCGATGCGGTCGACGCCGTCCGGCGTGCGCGCTGTGCCTTCGACCTGCCAGCCGCGCGGGCGCACCCGGCGTGCCAATGCCTCGGCCGTGTAGCCGAGCCCGAAGCAGAACAGTCTGTTCATGCCCATTCCTTGCGGACGTCGGTGTCTTGTTCGAGCGGTTCGCGTGCCGTGCGCGCGGCGGCAACGGCGTCCGGTGTTGCCAGGCGTCGGTATGCCCATACGGCCATGGCGCGCACGATCGGTGCCGGGTCATCCAGGAGGGACGTCACGTGCGGCAGGAGCGCGCCGTCACGCGCGTTGCCGGCGGCGATCAGGCAGTTGCGGACGACGCGGTCGCGTCCGGTGCGCTTCACGGGCGTGCCGCGGAAGCGGGCGCGGAACGTCTCGTCGTCGAGGGCCAGCAGCTCGGCGAGCGGCGGGTTGTCGAGCTCGGCCTTGACGTGCAGGCGCGCCTCGTGGGCTTCGCTCGCGAACTTGTTCCAGGGGCAAACGGCGAGGCAGTCGTCGCAGCCGAAGATGCGGTTGCCGATTGGCTCGCGGAACTCTTCGGGAATATGGCCTTTGTGCTCGATCGTGAGGTAGGCGATGCAGCGGCGCGCATCGAGCTGGTAGGGTGCGGGGAAGGCTTTCGTCGGGCAGACGTCGAGGCAGCGACTGCAGGTTCCGCAATGGTCGTGCTCGGGCGTGTCGGGTGCGAAGGCGGCCGCGGTCAGGATGGCACCGAGGAAGAGCCACGACCCGCTCTCGCGCGAGACGAGGTTGGTGTGCTTGCCTTGCCAGCCGATGCCGGCGGCCTCGGCGAGCGGCTTTTCCATCAGCGGTGCGGTGTCGACGAACACCTTGACCGGCGCGCCGGTCTGGCGCTCGATCAGGCCCGCAAGCTCCTTGAGCTTGCCCTTCATGACGTCGTGGTAGTCGCTGCGCTTGGCGTAGGTGGACACGACACCGCGCAGTGGGTCTTCGAGCGCGAGCATGGGGTCCGTCTCGGGCGCGTAGCTCATGGCCAGCATGACGACGGCGCGTGCGTCCGGCCAAAGCTGGCGCGGATCGCGGCGGCGGTCGGCGGTGGTCTCCATCCAGTCCATGGTGCCGTGACGGCCCTCGGCAAGAAACGTCAGCAGGCGATCGCCCGCGTCGGGGATGGCATCGGGACGGGCGAAGCGCATGGCCTCGAAGCCGAGGGCGTGCGCACGCGTGCGGAGGGCGGCTTTGACGCTCTCGAGCGACGGCGGGTGAGCAAGCGTTTCGGACGTGGGGATCATCGCGTGGCTCTGCGGATCAGAAATCGAGGTCGGCGTAGACCGGGGCTGGTGCAATGCCCGGCATGCGGTCGGCAAGCAGCGCACGGAACGACGGGCGCGACTTCAGGCGTGCGTACCACGATTTCGCCGACGGATAGGTCTCCCAGGGAGTCTCACCGAGGTAGTCGATGACGGACAGATGTCCGGCGGCGGCCATGTCGGCAAAGCTCATCTCGTCACCCGCGAGCCAGCGGCGCTCATGGGCGAGGTGGTTCACGTAGGCGAGGTGATAGCGGATGTTGGCGCGGATGGCGCGCAGTGCGCCCGGGTCGGGGGCGTGCGCATTGTTGCTCATCAGATGACCATAGACGCGCTCGACGAGCAGCTCGCGCGTCACCTCACGGTCGAGCTTGCCGTGGAACCAGTCCACGAGGCGGCGCTGCTCGGCGCGTTCCGCCGGGGCGCCGTGGAACAGGGGCGCGCGTCGGCCGTCCTTCTCGCGGTCGGCAAGGATCTCTGAAAAGTATTCCGAGATCGCGTACGCGCCGCAGAGGAGCGGTCCGCCCTCGAGCGCCAGGACGGGCAATTCGCCTGCGGGGTTCAAGGCCAGGAACTCGGCGCGCCATTCCCAGGGGCGCTCGTCGGCGAGCGTGATCTCGACGCCCACCTCGGCCAGTGCAAGCCGGATGGAGCGCGATCTCGGGCAGAGCCTGAACTGCGTCAATGTGTGCATGGTCGGGGTCCCGGGATATGGGACGGATCAGCAATCGTTGTCAGGTTTGCGTCAGCAAAATGATTGTATCGATAGGCCGTCATTCTTGTGTCACGCAGCGGTCGCATAGGACCGTATCCTCGTTTTGCCAAACGTGCTACCGAGCCTCGTCCTTCCGCGTCCTCCCTTCCCCGCGCCGCGTCGTCGATCAGCTACACCGGAGAGCATTGCCCTATGCCGATCTGGCAAGCCGTCCTGCTTGGGTTTCTGGAGGGGCTCACGGAGTTTCTGCCGGTCTCGTCCACCGGTCATATCCTGCTTGCCGGTCATTTTCTTGGCTTCGACTCGCCCGGCAAGACGTTCGAGGTGCTGATCCAGCTCGGCGCCATCCTGGCCATCGTGGCCGTCTATTTCCGCCAGCTTCTCGGCATGGTCTGCGCGCTCCCCAGCGAACAGCGCGTGCGCCAGTTCGCACTCGGCGTCATCGTCGCCTTCATTCCGGCAGCGCTGGTCGGCGCGCTCCTGCACGGCTTCATCAAAGAGGTGCTGTTCGAGACGCCCGCGCTCATCTGCTGGATGCTCATCATCGGCGGTTTCGTTCTGCTCGCGGTCGACCGTATGTCGCTTGCGGTTCGCTACGACGACGTGATGGATATTCCGCCGTCGCGTGCGTTCGGCATCGGCGTCTTCCAGTGCCTGGCCCTCATTCCCGGCGTGTCGCGCTCGGGCTCGACGATCGTCGGCGGCCTCTTGCTCGGTGCGGACAAGCGGACGGCGGCGGAGTTCTCGTTCTTCCTCGCCATGCCGACCATGGCAGGGGCCTTCGCGTTCGACCTCTATAAGAACTGGGAGCGGCTGCATGTCGCCGATGCGCTGCCGATCGGCGTCGGCTTCGTGGTGGCCTTCGTGACGGCCGTCGCCGTGGTCAAGTACGCGCTCGACTTCATCGGGCGGCATGGCTTCGGCCTGTTCGCATGGTGGCGCATCCTCGTCGGCGTGCTCGGTCTCGCCGCGCTCGCCGCTTTCGGATAGCGGCCGTTCGCTCAGGCGGCGTGCGAGGCTGCGGGAAGCGTCAAGGCGCGCTTCAGGCCGGCGAGATCGGATGCCGCGCGCAAGCGCTCCAATGCAGCGGGCTCACGCACCAGCCGCGAGATCCGCGCCAGCGCCTTCAAATGATCGCCGCCAGCATGATCGGGGGCGAGCAGCAGGAAGATCAAATCGACGGGCTCGCCGTCCTGGCTTTCGAAGTCGATTGGCGTCGTCAGCCGTGCGAAAAGGCAGACGATCCCCGAGAGGCCCTTGAGCTTGACGTGAGGCACGGCAATGCCACGGCCAAGACCGGTCGATCCCAGCCGCTCGCGTTGAATGAGCGCATCGTGGATGGTGCGGTCCTCGAGGCCGGTTATTTCGGCCGCGCGGGCGGAGAGGTCGAGAAGCGCCTGCTTCTTGCTCGCTGCCTCGAACGCGGGGAAAATTCCGCCAGGTGCCAGTAGATCGCTCAAATCCATGTGTCCGGTCCCATCGGGTCAGTGATCAGTCCTTGCGAGACGATCGTCGTCTACTTCTCGGCGCGTACCGCAACCCCTGTTCCGCAACATGAGTTCCGGACGTGCGTTCCTGCCGCTGACGCTCGAATACGCTCCTCGTTACGCACCTGTAAGTCTTGCACCAATCGTGCCGGTTGCTCAGCCGGTGGCACGGGCAGGCCTCACAACCCGGAGTCCCGCACCGGCCTTCCACTCACGATTTTGAGGCCCACCCCTTCCGTCCGCCTCTTTCGGCGCCCCCGGTATCGGTACTATCGAGCCCGTAACTGCGACGCTTGCCTTGTCTCTTTAACAACGTTCAATCCATCGCGACGTGCGTTCCTAACGGCCAATCATGGCGATTCAGCAACGTTGCCCACCAAAAGGGCCGCTCGTGCGGGTGTTCGAGATGCAGTCCAGCAGGTCTTGGCGCTGGGCGCGGAGCTGCCGTCTCGGGTACCACCCAACAACGACCTCCATTTCTAGAGTTTTTCTAAGTATTCCAAACTCTTGTCCGGCATCCTGCGTGGCCGGACCATTTGTCGGGACGCTAGATCGGACGGGAGGGGGAGTCAATCCTGCGGCGCGGAAGATCCTTGAGCTTTTGGATGAACTCCGGGGCCTATTTGCACGCCGGAAAGTGCCCAATTTAGCGGCTTACGCGCTCGGCAAGCCGCTTTTCGCGGCGCCGTTGCACGGAGGAGGGAATGCGCATCGCTTCACGATATTTTGCGACCGTGCGGCGGGCGATGTCGATGCCTTCCTCCTTCAGCCGTTCGACCAGCTTGTCGTCGGATAGGATCGAGCGGGCGCTTTCGCCGTCGATCATCTGGCGGATGCGGTGACGGACGGCCTCGGACGAGTGGGCCTCGCCTTCGCCGGCCGACTGGATGGCGGAGGTGAAGAAGTACTTCAGCTCGAAGATGCCGCGAGGTGTCGACATGTACTTGTTCGACGTCACGCGGGAGACCGTCGATTCATGCATGGAGATGGCGTCGGCGACGGTCTTGAGGTTCAAGGGCCTCAGGTGCTGGACGCCGTGCGTGAAGAAGCCGTCCTGCTGGCGCACGATCTCCTCGGCGACTTTCAGGATCGTGCGCGCGCGCTGATCCAGACTTTTCACGAGCCAGTTCGCCGTCTGCAGGCACTCGAGCAGATAGCCTTTGTCCTTCTCGGTGCGCGTCGTCTTGTTGACCTCGGCGAAGTAGGTGCGGTTGACGAGCACGCGGGGCAGCGTGTCGCTGTTGAGCTCGATGATCCAGCTTCCGTCGGAAGCCGCGCGCACGAGGACGTCGGGAACGACCGGCTGCAGCTGCACGGAGCCAAACTTGAGGCCCGGCTTCGGATTGAGGCGCTTGATCTCCTCGATCATGTCGGTGATCTCGCTCATGTCGGCGCCGATGACCTTCTTCAGTGCGGTCATGTTGTGGGCGGCCAGCAGGTCGAGATTGTCGAGAAGGGCTGCAATCTGCGGATCGTAGCGGTTCTGCTCCTTGAGCTGCAGCGCCAGGCACTCGCCGAGGGAGCGCGCGAAGACGCCCGCGGGGTCGAGCGTCTGCAAGGTCGCAAGCACCTTCTCGACCAGCCCCAGGGGCGCGCCAAGCTTCTCGGCGAGCTGATCGAGGTCGGCATGCAGATAGCCCGCCTCGTCCACCATGTCGATCAGGTGCTGGCCGATCAGGCGCTCGACGTGATCGTGGATGGCGAGCGGCAATTGCTCGGAGAGGTGGTCGCGAAGCGACGGCTCGCTCGAGACGAACGCTTCGGGATTGATGTCCTCGCTGTCGAACGATCCCGTGCGCTGACGCAACGTTGCCCAGCCGGACTCGGCGCCATCCGGCATTCCGGGCGGCGGGCCGCTGTCGGCATATGAGTCGTCGTAGTCGCCCTCGAACCCGCCCTCGGCTTCGGCCACCGGCTTTTCAAGGTTCAGCCATTCGTCGTCGCCGGCGGGTTCGCCGCGCTCCGATGCGCCTTCCTCTCCATTATGCTCGCTCTTGGGCGTGGTGTCGTGGGTGTCGTCCATCTCGAGCAGCGGGTTGCGCTCGAGCTCGGACTCGACGAACTGGCTCAGCTCCATGTTCGAGAGTTGAAGCAGACGGATGGCCTGCTGCAGCTGGGGTGTCATCACCAGCTGCTGGCCTTGCCTCAACTCAAGCTTTGCTGTTAGCGCCATACCCGACTTTCAATACCGGATTGCGGGCGCCGGTGCCAAGCGGATACGCGCCTTATGTGACTTCGGCCAGCGCCCCTCCGAGACCGCGATGCTCATGCATCGCGAGCGTGACGTGCACAAGCTTTTCAAGCGGTTCCGGCTCATTGCTCGCTGTCCCGGGGATGGGGATCCGGGGTCCAGCCTATACTCAACGGGTGTTAACGAACATATCCCCGAGGTACACCCGTCGAACATCTTCATTGGCTATGATTTCCGCCGGCTTACCTTGCGTCAAAACCTGACCATCGTAGATGATGTAGGCGCGGTCGATAAGGCTTAGCGTCTCACGGACGTTGTGGTCCGTGATGAGGACGCCGATGCCGCGGTCGGTCAGGTGGCGCACGAGCTGCTGGATGTCGCCCACCGCGATCGGATCGATGCCGGCGAACGGCTCATCCAAAAGTATGAACGAGGGACGCGAGGCGAGTGCGCGGGCGATCTCGCAGCGCCGCCGCTCGCCGCCCGAAAGGGCCATCGAGGGCGACTTCCTAAGCCGCGTGATGTGGAACTCCTCGAGCAGGCTGTCGAGCTGCTCCTTGCGGCGCTTGCGGTTCGGCTCGACCAGCTCGAGCACCGCCATGATGTTGTCCTCGACGCTCAGGCCGCGGAAAATGGAGGCCTCCTGCGGCAGGTAGCCGATGCCAAGGCGAGCGCGCCGATACATGGGGAGCGGGGTCACGTCCCGGCCATCGATGGTGATGCGTCCCGCATCGGCCGGCACGAGGCCCGTGATCATGTAGAACACGGTCGTCTTACCGGCGCCGTTGGGGCCGAGCAGACCCACGGACTCGCCGCGGCCGACGGCGAGGCTCACGCCGCGCACCACCATGCGCTTCTTGTAGCTCTTCTGCACATTGTCGGCGACGAGCCAGCCCTGATGGGAGGCGTAGTACTGCGCCTCCTCTGCGGACGCATAGCCGTTTGCCGCCCCGTTCACCGCGGCGTGCCGTCCGGGCTCAGCGTCTGCCCGCCTGGATTTCAATGGCCACAGCTTCATAGGGACCTGGTGTGCTCCGCAATCTCAAGCATTCGAGCCGGTTTCGGACAGCTCTGTCAATTCCGGCCTGTCAGTTCGCAGACCCGTCGGGGGAGGCCGTGGCCGACCAGCCGTCGACCGAGGTCTCGGGCGCCGGCGTGCTTGCCTTCTTTTTCTTCTTCGCGGCGTCCTCGTCCTTCTCCAGCTCCTCGGGGAAGAACACGGCGCTTGCGCGGCCCTTGCTCTCGCCTGCAGGTTCCGCGGGTGCCTTCGTGACCCAGCCGCCGCCGGACGGGTTCGCGGCCGTGTTCTGCGGGGCGGTGTCGATCTTGCTCTCGCCGGTCGTCATGTCGATCACGAGGCGGGTGCCGCGGACCATGCTCTTGCCCTTCGACAGCACGACATTGCCGCCCATCGTCACCTTGTTGGTCTTGGTGTCGAAGTCGGCCCAGTCGCCGGTCGCCGTCTGGCCGTCGTTGGATTTCACATGCACGTCCTTGCGCGCTTCGATGCGCGTCAGCTCGGCTTTCTGGCCGGCTTTCTGTGCGCTCGGGTCGGCGGCATCGACGAGGCCGGCTTCGCCCTTGTAGAACGCCGACAGCTCCGCACAGCGAATGTTGAAGGTGTCTTGCGTCGCATCGACGTCGCCGCGGAACACGGCGAGCTTTCTCTTGTCATCGACGTCGAGGGAGTCGGCGGTAATGTCGATCGGCGCATCGGGATTGGTCTTGAACGAGCCGAGCGGGCTCTGCTCATCGCTCGATTGCGCCGCCTCCTTCTTTGGCGAGCGCTCGTTGGCGGCATTGCGCTCGAGACGCGCGGCGATGCGGCCGGGGCCGAGCGCGGCATCGGGGGGCGTGGTCAACTTCGCCGTGCCGCCCGTGCGGTCGATGGCGAGGCGGCCGCCGCGCAGCTCGTTGCCCGCCTGCATGACGACGACGTTGCCGACAAGCAGGATGGTGCCCTGGGCCTCGTCGATCTCGACCCGGTCGCCGGTGGCACGGCGGTTCGTTCCGGAGGTCATGATCACCTCTCCGGTGAGCACGGCCGATTGGTTCTGCGCGTCGAAGTCCGCGGTGTCGCTCGTCACCACGTCGCCGTTCACGCGCTTCATGACGACGGGCTTCTTGGCCACAATGCGACGGACCTTGCCGGCGGTGGTGCCTGCCGCGGCGTTTGCGGGCTCCGCGTTCGTTGCTGTCCCGCCCATCATGCCCTCGCCTTCGTAGGAGACCTCAAGCTCGGGTGTCGTGAGGTAGGAGCCGGCCTGCTCGGCGCGCACGGTGCCGGTGAAGAGGGCCGTCTTGCCGGTGTCGTTGATGTCGAGGCGGTTGGCGTCGATGTTGATCGGGCCGTTCGAGGGCGTGAAGAGCGCGCTGTCCTCTGCGGCCTTTTCCTGCGCGGTGTCGGATGCCTTGGCTTTGTCGTCGGGCGGCGGCGTCAGGATCACGGCGACTTCATCGACGAATGTCGCCTCGCGCGCCTTCTGGCGCAGCGTCATGCGTTTCGAGCGGACGGAGCCGTTCGGGAACTCGACCAGGACCGGCTCGTCGGAGGTCAGGAGATCCTCCTTGGTCAGGATGGTCGCGCGCGTCAGCCGTGCCTTGAGGCCGCTTTGCGAGTCGACGTTGATCTCCTCGTAAAGCTCGAGAAGGTTCTTCTCGTTGTCGAAGACGCCGCGCGTCGCGGTGACGTCGGTGCGTGTCTTGTCCACTTGGTAGATCTCGCCCACGATCCCGTTGAGCTTGACGACGCTGCGCAGCGCAAGATCGTGCTCGGCGGTCTTGGCTGTGAACATGTAGCTTCCGCCATCTTTGCTGAACCCTTCGTAGCGCGGGTTCTTCATGACGAGATCCTCGGGCAGGATCTTGCGGATCGCGATCTCGGGAAGGGTTTCGGGGCCGACCAGTCCTGCGGTGCGCGCAATGGAGAGCGCGTAGGTGCCAAGCAGAAGCACGGCCATGACCGGAAAGGCGACGCGCAGGACGCGGACGGTCGCCGTGCGCCGGCCGGCCCGGCGGAACTCGTCGGTGCGGTCGACGGACAAAATCACGCCGTCGCCGGTGCGGCGGCCGGCACCGGCATTCGATCCCATATCAACCGTCGTGGCCATCGGGTCCCCGCCCTCGGCATCTCTCGAGCCGTTCCGGTTTCGGTTGAATCGCGGAACGACTCCAGGTCTTTGTTTAGTCGTGCTTCTTCTCGGAAAACCGGTTCCCACTTTTCCGGAAGCACTCCAGGCTTTCAGTCCGGCCGGTTAAGCCAGCGTCCTGCCGCCGATCCGGCACTGTGGAACTGCGTGTCTCCGCATCCGGTGTCAACTGACAGTGTGCACATGCGAAGGCCGGCGGACAATCGCTTGGAATTGGGGTGAGATTGGGACTAGCCGGGGCCCGCCGGGCGTTTCAACGGCCGGAAAACCGGGCCGCTCGGGGACAGTCCGCCGGGGCTCCTGTCCCGGCTTAGTGGGCAAAGATGTCGTCCTCGCCGTATCCCGCGAGATCGAGCTTGGCGCGGGTGGGCAGGAACTCGAAGGCGGCCTCGGCGAAGGCCTCGCGGTGCTCGCGTGCCAGCATGGCGTCGAGCTTTTCCTTCAGCGCATGCAGGTGCAGGACGTCCGAGGCGGCGTAGGCGAGCTGCTGCTGGGAGAGCGTCTCGGCGGCCCAGTCGGAGCTCTGCTGCTGCTTGGAGAGCTCGACGCCCAGGAGCTCGGCCGTAATGTCCTTCAGGCCGTGGCGATCAGTGTAGGTGCGGACGAGCTTGGAGACGATCTTCGTGCAGTAGACAGGTGCGACGGTCACGCCGAGGTATTTCTCGATGACGGCGAGATCGAAGCGGGCGAAGTGGAAGATCTTGACCACGCTCGGGTCCGTCAGCAGCGCCTTGAGACGCGGGGCGTCGTAGGTCGCGGGATCGGGCTGCACCAGATGCGCGGTTCCGTCTCCGGCCGAGAGCTGGATGAGGCAGAGACGATCCCTTTGCGGGTTCAGGCCCTGCGTCTCCGTATCGATGGCGACGCTGCCCTTGAACTTGAGGCCGGGGGGAAGATCGCCTTTGTGGAGCTCGATCGACGGCGCTGGCATGGGGTGCGGCCTCGCTGGGGGCTGGAGGTTGCCCGGAAACCCGCTAACTGATTGAAAATTATTGCTGATTTTCAGGCGTCTGTCGGCCGGTGTAACGGTTCCGCCCGGCAAATGCAAGGGTGCGTACGCGCTCGTCCGCTGAAAGCTGTGGCTCGGCGCAGTTATCCTCGCGCGCCGCCGCTCGGCGATAGTGGGGCTCCGACCTCCGCGGACGAGCATCCGGGCCCATGGACGAAACAGCCAATCTCAAGCTCCCCTACATCCTTGCGGCGCAGTCGCAAAAGCATGTCACCCACAACGAGGCGCTGCGCGCGCTCGATGCGATCGTCCAGCTCGCGGTCCTGGACAAGGATCTCAGCACGCCGCCCGGGTCGCCCGCCGAAGGTGCCCGTTACATCGTCGGCGCGAGCCCGACCGGTAGCTGGAGCGGGCATGCGACTCACGTGGCAGCGTGGCAGGATGGGATCTGGACCTTCTATGCGCCGGTGGCCGGATGGCTCGCCTGGGTGGACGATGAGAGCCAGAGCTATCTCTTTGCCGGGGGCGGCTGGGTTCCGGCGCCCGGCGGGGCCGGCGCGTCGCTTATTCCGAAGGGCGCCTGGAGCTCGGTCGCGACCTACGCGACCGGGGATCTCGTCGAGCGTGAGGGGTATGCGTTTCTCTCGAATGTGGACGACAACCTCGACAACGAGCCGGACGCCGAGACTCCCGGCTCGACCAGCGACTGGACGTACTTTTCCGTCGTTACCGGCAGTGGTGCGGGGGAAGGCGGCGGTGGGGAAGGCGGCGTCGGAAGCGTCAACCCGGTGGCGCTCGTCGGCGTCAATGCAACGGCGGACGCGACGAACCGTCTCTCGGTTTCAAGTCCCGCCTCGCTGTTCAATCACGAGGGCGCGGGACATCAGCTCAAGATCAACAAGGATGCGGCCGGCGACACGGCGAGCGTGCTTTTCCAGACCGACTTCTCCGGGCGCGCGGAGTTCGGCCTTGCCGGTGACGATGATTTCCATGTGAAGGTGAGCCCGGATGGCAGCATATGGCACGAGGCCATCGTCATCGACCGCGCGAGCGGTCGCGTACGCGCCACAGGACTTCGCGAGGTTCTCGGGGCGAACCGCACCTATTACGCGCGCGCGGACGGCAGCGACAGCAACGACGGCCTGTCCGACACTTCGGGCGGTGCGTTCCTTACGCTTCAGAAAGCCATCGATACCGCCACCGCGCTGGATCTGTCGGTCTACGCCGTGACCATTCAAGTGGGCGCCGGGACCTACACGGCGGCGGCGGTTCTCAAATCATACGTGGGTGCCGGTCCCATCACGCTTCGCGGCGACGTCAGCACGCCTGCAAACGTGATCGTCAGCACCACGTCCGCCAACTGCTTCACGGCGGACGGTGTGCTCGGAAAATACAAGCTCGAAGGGTTCAAGCTGCAGACGACCACGAGCGGGCGAGGGATCGCGTGCCAGAACGGGAGCTATATCGAGTTCGGCGCCGTGGACTTTGGCGCTTGCGCGCAGGATCACATTCTCTGCGAGAATGCGACGGTCATGAACATCGGGTCGAGCTACACGATTTCCGGCAATGCGGGGCGGCATGTGCTCGTCAATAATCTCGGCTACGTTCGCACCACCGCCCTGACCGTTACCCTGACCGGCACGCCGAACTTTACCAGCCATTTCGCCAACGCGAATGCTCAGGCTGTGTTTGCGTGCTTCGGCAATACGTACTCAGGGTTGGCGACAGGCACACGCTACTCCGTCGCCACCAATGGCCTGATCAATTCGAACGGGGGCGGTGCGAGCTATCTGCCGGGCAATGCGAGCGGCTCGACGGCGACGCAGGGGCAGTTTGTCTAATTGGATAGCCTCATCTAGGGCGCGGGCCTTCTTGCAGACCGGTCGTGAGCTTGGCTACGCGTCAAGGGGAAGGAGAGTTTCAATCCGGGCCTTTGTGTTGGTCAGCACGTCGTCGATCGTGACGCCATGCGCCAACTCAACGAGCTTGAGACCTCCTGTGCGGTTATCTATATCCAGGACGCATAGATCGGTGATGATGCGGTCAACTACGCCAGCACCGGTGAGGGGAAGCGTGCATCGAGGCAAGATCTTCGGCTCGCCCCGTGCCGTGTGCTCCATCAGGACGACGACGCGCTTGACGCCCGCCACCAGATCCATGGCGCCGCCCATCCCTTTTACCATCTTGCCGGGGATCATCCAGTTGGCGAGGTCGCCGGCCTCGGAGACCTGCATGGCGCCGAGAATCGAAAGATCGATGTGGCCGCCGCGGATCATGGCGAAGCTGTCGGCCGAGGAAAAGTAGCTTGTCGTCGGCAGCTCGGTGATCGTCTGCTTTCCGGCGTTGATAAGATCGGCGTCCTCCTCGCCCTCGAACGGGAATGGCCCCATGCCCAGCATGCCGTTCTCGCTTTGCAGCGTGACCGACATGCCGTTCGGAATGTAGTTGGCGACAAGCGTCGGAATCCCGATGCCAAGATTGACGTAAAATCCATCCTGCAGCTCTTGGGCTGCGCGTGCGGCCATTTGTTCGCGGGTCCAGGCCATTATTGCAGCTCCGCGGTGCCGGGGTGTGTGCGGAAGACGCGTTGCTCGATCCGTTTGACGGTCTCGGTCGCGCGGATGATGCGCTTGACGTAGATCCCGGGCGTGACGACGTGATCCGGGTTGATCTCGCCTGGATCAACCAGATGCTCCACCTCGGCAATCGTGATCGTAGCGGCGGTTGCCATCATAGGATTGAAGTTTCGCGCAGTCTTCCGATAGATAAGGTTGCCTTCGGTATCGCCTTTATAAGCGTGAACGAGCGCGACGTCGGCAAATAGAGCTTTCTCCATAACGTATTCCTCTCCGCCGAAACTGCGCGTCTCCTTGCCTTCCGCGACGAGCGTTCCGACACCCGATTTCGTGAAGAACGCCGGTATTCCCGCCCCGCCGGCACGTATGCGTTCGGCCAGCGTACCTTGAGGATTGAACTCCACCTCGAGATCTCCTGAGAGATATTGCTCGGCGAAAAGTTGGTTCTCGCCAACGTAGGACGAGATCATTTTTCTGATTTGTCGCGTCCCAAGAAGCGTGCCGAGTCCCACACCGTCGACTCCGGCGTTGTTGGAGATGACGGTCAAGTCTTTGACCCCGGACAGGCGCACCGCACCAATCAACGTTTCGGGGATGCCGCACAGACCAAAGCCCCCGCACATGATCGTCATGCCGTCAAAAAGGAGACCCGCGAGTGCCGTTTGGGCGTCCGTATGAAATTTTATCATGGTGTGCGATCCCTTCGGAGCCGCTCCGGATGCGCGAAATCCTTCGTGCCGGATGGTGAAGAGATGGCAGAACTCGTGCCAACTCGCGACACGACGCGGGGGCTCAGCTGCATCAAGCTCTTACCGCTTACGCACAATGAACGATTGCGCCTGCAAACGTCCGGAGTTCGGACACTTGGGCGCGCGCGGCGTTCGACGAGCGGACGACATCGTTTGCCGTCGAGGTGATGCGTGCGAGAGGAGTTAACCGCAAACCGAGGCGCCGGGCATCATTTTCGGTACTCCGGACCTGATGCGTGCTCTTGCCTGATTTGGTTCGGCTGTTCTAAGTTTCAGTCCAAGGACCATAGAGTCCGTTGCTGAGGAAACGCTTGTAGATCGGAACACGACTGGCATCGGCGGCCCCGTCGCAAGGTCTCAATGGGACCTGGCGGCATGTGCCGGACAAAGGTTTGAAGTGCCCTTGCCCGTGCTCCGTATCCCCTGAAGGCATTGCGATCATATCGTAGTGCCTTCTCTGCCGTGGAGGAGTGGGGAGGGATGCAACAACGCGCGATTCGCGAGGCTTGGGAACGTTTCCTGGAAAAGGGATTCGTTTCGGGCGAGCTACCGAGAGCTGTCGCGACCTCCTGGCAGCGCTCGAAGCAATTGGGCGTCGGTGCGGAAAGTAAGGAAGCACCGCTCGCGGGCGAGCCCGAGATCTACCGGCGCCGATCCCAGAATTCTGACCTGGTGAGCGTGGCGCATCCGGCGTTGGAGCGCGCAGGCGTTTTCCTGGCAGATGCCGATTCCATGATGGTGTTGACGGACGCGCGTGGCTTCATCCTCGAGACCGCAGGAGATCCCCGCATCGTGGATGCAGGCCGCCGCAATCACCTCGAGGTCGGAGGCCAATGGGAGGAATGCGCGATCGGCACGAATGCGATCGGCACCGCCCTAGCCGAGAGACGGCCAGTGCAGATCTATGGAGCCGAGCACTTCTGCGCGGATGTTCAGCGCTGGACGTGCGCGGCGAAGCCGGTGTTTCATCCCCTTGATGGCGAGTTGCTGGGTGTTGTCGATATCTCGGGCTCGGCAACATTCTTCAATCCGCAGAGTTTTGCGCTTGCCGTTGCCATCGGCCAGGAGATCGAGTCGTCGCTGGGGCGTATCGCAAAATGGGAGCATGAAATTCTGCTACGGCAGTTCCTGACCAAGCGATCGATCTGGATCAACGAGGAGATCATCGTTGTGGATCGCCGGGGGTTCGTCGTGCATGGCCCCGAGAAGGCCGAGCAGCGGTTCGGGCAGGATTTCCGCAAGTTGATCGGTGGGGCGTCCGAGAGCGCCTGGGAGGACAACTGTCAGCGCTCTTTCCCCCATGCGCGCGTCGAAGTTGTGAAATCCGAGGGCATTGGGCTCGGGTGCATGATTGTCGTGCCCCAGCGGCGTGGTCGGGTTGCACCCCAGGTCAAGACAAGCGTCGAGCAGGAAATCAGTTTCGATCAGATCCTCGGCGAAAGCGACGTCATGCGCAATGTGAAGGCGCGGGCGCGCAAGTTGGCGGCGAACGCACTTCCCATTCTGATCGAGGGCGAGACCGGTGTCGGAAAAGAGCTCTTTGCCCGCGCGATAAAGGGGGCGAGCCCGTCGTCGAAGGGACCGTTCGTGCCGGTCAACTGCGGGGGAATGGCTCGCGACCTCATTGCCAGCGAGCTGTTCGGCTATGCCAAGGGCGCATTTACGGGTGCGGATGCCAACGGCCGGCAGGGCAAGATAGAGAAGGCCGACGGGGGCGTACTGTGCCTGGACGAGATCGGCGAGATGCCCCTGGATCTTCAGTCGTATTTCTTGCGCGCTCTCGAGGACGGCGTGGTCTATCGCATCGGAGAGCACGAGGGTCGTCGTGTCGTCATGCGGCTCCTGTCGATGACCAATCGCGACCTCACCGCCGAGGTGGAGACCAAGCGGTTCCGGCGCGATCTATACTATCGGATTGCTGCAGCCCGCGTTCGCATTCCGCCGCTTCGCGAGCGCGGCGAGGATATCCTAATCTTGGCGAGGCACTTTGCGGCCAAGGCGGCTGAGCGGCAGGGGCGCGCAGCGCCGGTCATCTCCGACGAAGCGGCCGCCCTGCTGATGCGTTACGCATGGCCGGGCAACGTTCGCGAGCTGCGCAACGTGATTGACAATATGCTGGCCCTCGCCGAGACGGACTATCTCGGTGTGGATGACCTTCCAGCCGAGATACGCAGCGAACCGGAGGCCCCGGCTGCTGCGGTCGAGAGGACGAGCGGGAGTTTTGCTCCCGCTATGATCGATGCATCTCCGCTCGGCGACCTCAAGGCTACCGAGCGAGCCACGATCGTGGCCCAGGTCAAGGCCTGCGGCGGTAACCTGACGGAAGCGGCGCGCCGTCTCGGGATCGCGCGATCCACGCTTTACGTTCGCCTGCAGCAGTACGGCGAGATTCCGGCCAAGAAGCGCTGACAACATCGTCCGTCTGTCGGACATGTTTCCGGCATTGGCGTCCGGGCGACCGACGTTCGCGGACGCAAACGGCGATTGTGCACTGGCGGTAAATCATTGACGCGATTGATGCGTCATCTCGTGCGGCGAGTTGGCACGGGACCTGCCACCTCCTGATCGATCCGGCCCAACGAAGCCGGCGGCGCATCAGGAGGAATACGTGGAAACCCAAGCGAGCAACGCGAGAAGCGTCCAGGTGCTCGGTATCGATGCCGGCGGCACGATGACCGACACGTTCTTTGTCGACTCAGACGGTGACTTCGTCGTCGGCAAAGCCCAGAGCACGCCACAGAACGAGGCACTCGGCTTGATTGCCTCGAGCGAGGACGGCCTCGGCTCATGGGGCTTGTCGCTCGACGCGGCTTTGAAACAGCTTCAGACGGGAGTCTATTCCGGAACTGCGATGCTGAACCGCGTCGTTCAGCGCAAAGGTCTCCGGTGTGGCCTCATCGTCAATCGCGGCATGGAAGACTTCCACCGCATGGGACGGGCGATCCAAGCCTATCTCGGCTACGCCTACGAAGACCGCATTCACCTTAACACGCACCGCTACGACCCGCCGCTGGTTCCACGCGAGCTGACGCGCGGCGTCATCGAACGCATCGACATGTCGGGCGAGGTTGTCATTCCCCTGCGCGAGGAAACGGCTCGCGAGGCAGCCCGCGAGCTGATCGCAGCCGATGTCGAGGGTATCGTGATCAGCCTCCTTCATTCCTACAAAAACCCCAACCACGAGCGCCGGGTGCGCGACCTGGTTGCGGAGGAAGTGAAGAAGAGCGGCAAGAACATCCCGATCTTCGCCTCCGCCGACTACTATCCGGTCCGCAAGGAAACTCACCGCACCAACACGACGATCCTCGAAGGCTATGCGGCGGAACCGTCACGACAGACGCTGAAGAAGATTTCCGATGCCTTCAAGGAGCATGGCACGAAGTTCGATTTCCGCGTCATGGCAACGCACGGCGGCACCATCTCGTGGAAGGCCAAGGAGTTGGCCCGCACCATCGTTTCCGGTCCGATCGGCGGCGTCATCGGTGCCAAGTATCTGGGCGAGGTCCTCGGTTATCACAACATCGCCTGCTCGGACATCGGCGGCACGTCCTTCGACGTGGCGTTGATCACGCAGGGCGAGCTGACCATCAAGAACGATCCGGACATGGCTCGGCTCGTGCTCTCGCTGCCGCTTGTTGCCATGGACTCGGTCGGCGCCGGCGCCGGCTCATTCATCCGCCTCGACCCATACACCAAAGCGATCAAGCTCGGACCGGATTCGGCCGGCTATCGGGTGGGCGTGTGCTGGGCGGAGAGTGGTATCGAGACGGTGACAATCTCCGATTGCCATATGGTTCTCGGCTATCTCAATCCCGACAACTTCCTTGGCGGCGCGGTGAAGCTCGACCGGCAGCGCTCGGTAGACGCGATCAAGAAGCAGATCGCGGATCCGCTGGGTCTCTCGGTTGAAGATGCGGCGGCCGGTGTTATCGAGCTCTTGGACTCCGACCTCCGGGACTACCTGCGCTCGATGATTTCGGGCAAGGGCTACTCGCCGCAGAGCTTCGTCTGCTTCTCGTATGGAGGTGCGGGGCCGGTCCACACGTATGGCTACACGGAAGGGCTGGGCTTCGAGGACGTCATCGTGCCCGCGTGGGCGGCGGGTTTCTCAGCCTTCGGCTGTGCGGCTGCCGATTTCGAGTATCGCTATGACAAGTCGCTCGACATCAATCTCTCGCCCGATGCTCCCGCCGAGCAGCGCCAGCAGGCAGCCAGGACGCTGCAAGGCGCGTGGGCAGAGCTTACCCGCAACGTGCTCGAGGAGTTCAAGCTCAATGGCTACGACGCCTCGCAGGTAAAGCTCCAGCCCGGCTACCGCATGCAATATCGCGGTCAGCTCAACGACCTGGAGATCGAGTCGCCGCTTGCCTCGGCTGACACCGCCGAGGATTGGGAAGCGCTCGTCGAGGCGTTCAACACAACTTACGGGCGGGTTTACGCCGCTTCGGCCCGCTCGCCCGAGCTCGGCTATTCGGTAACGGGCGCCATCATGCGCGGCACCGTTCCGATTCCGAAGCCGAAGATCCCGAAGGAAGAGTTGGAAAGCGAGACGCCGCCCAAAGAGGCGTTCCTCGGCACGCGCAAGTTCTACCGCAAGAAGCGTTGGGCGGATGCGCAACTCTATCGCATGGAGACCCTGCGCCCCGGAAACCGCATCGTCGGTCCCGCAATCATCGAATCCGACGCAACCACCTTTGTGGTTCCTGACGGCTTCGAAACCTTCCTCGACGGCCACCGCCTATTCCATCTCAAAGAGATCTAGGCGCCGCGCAGCAAACCCCATTCAAAGGAACGACAGTCATGAACATCCCCATTCGCGAGAAGGATCTCGGATCGGCGACCCGCGGAATCGTGCGCGGCGGCGAGACGCTCAAACAGCACCGCGACCACCTCATGGAGGCAACAAAGCGGACCAAGCACTACGCCGGTCTTCAGAAAATGGAGCTGCGCGACAGCAATCCCATTCTTTACAACAAGCTCTTTTCACGCCTGCGCGCGGGTGTGGTGGATGCGCGCGAGACCGCCAAGAAGATCGCCGCTTCTCCCATCGTGGAGCAGGAGGGTGAGCTTTGCTTCACGCTTTACAACGCCGCCGGAGACTCGATCCTCACCTCGACGGGTATCATCATCCACGTCGGCACCATGGGTGCGGCGATCAAGTACATGATCGAGAACGACTGGGAGAGCAATCCGGGTGTCCGCGACAAGGATATCTTCTGCAACAACGATTCTCTAATCGGTAACGTTCATCCGTGCGACATCCACACGATCGTCCCGATCTTCTGGGAGGGCGAGCTGATCGGCTGGGTCGGCGGTGTCACCCACGTCATCGACACCGGTGCCGTCGGGCCGGGCTCGATGGCAACGGGCCAGGTTCAGCGCTTCGGCGACGGCTACTCCATTACGTGCCGCAAGGTGGGCGAGAACGACACCTTGTACCGCGACTGGCTGCACGAGAGCCAGCGCATGGTCCGCACCACGCGCTATTGGATGCTGGACGAGCGCACGCGTATCGCCGGCTGCCACATGATCCGCAAGCTGGTCGAGGAGGTGATCGCAGAAGAAGGCATCGAGAACTACTGGAAGTTCGCCTACGAAGCCGTGGAGCATGGCCGGCTCGGTCTACAAAACCGCATCAAGGCTATGACCATCCCGGGCAAGTACCGGCAGGTCGGTTTCGTGGATGTTCCCTACGCACACGAGGACGTCCGCGTTCCCTCCGACTTCGCCAAGATCGACACGATCATGCACGCCCCGTCCGAGATCACCATTCGCGGCGACGGCACATGGCGTCTCGATTTCGAAGGCTCGAGCCGCTGGGGATGGCACACTTACAACGCCCATCAGGTGAGCTTCACGTCGGGCATCTGGGTGATGATGACTCAAACCCTGATCCCGTCCGAGATGATCAACGACGGCGCGGCCTACGGCACGGAGTTCCGTCTGCCGAAAGGCACCTGGATGAACCCGGACGATCGACGGGTCGCCTTCTCCTATTCGTGGCACTTCCTTGTCTCGGCCTGGACGGCGCTCTGGCGTGGTCTGTCCCGCTCCTACTTCGGGCGCGGCTACCTCGAGGAGGTCAATGCCGGCAACGCCAATACGTCGAACTGGCTGCAGGGCGGGGGCTTCAACCAGTACGACGAGATCCACGCCGTGAACTCGTTCGAGTGCGCCGCCAACGGAACGGGCGCCACCGCCGTCGGCGACGGCCTGTCCCACGCGGCCGCCATCTGGAACCCGGAAGGCGACATGGGCGACATGGAGATCTGGGAGCTCGCGGAGCCGCTCGTCTATCTCGGCCGTCAGATCAAGGCATCGTCCGGAGGTGCCGGCAAATTCCGTGGCGGCTGCGGCTTCGAAAGCCTGCGGCTTGTCTGGAACGCCAAGGACTGGACCATGTTCTTCATGGGCAACGGTCACATCTCGTCAGATTGGGGCCTGATGGGCGGCTATCCGGCTGCTTCCGGCTATCGCTTCGCCGCACACCAGACCGGCCTCAAGGAGCTGATCGCTTCCGGCAAGCCTCTGCCTCTCGGTGGGGACACCGATCCCGAGAATCCGGTTTGGGACAGTCTCATCAAGAACGCTGTGATCAAGCGCGACAAGCAGGCGATCACGACGGAGGAGATGTTCTCCGACTACGATCTCTATCTCAACTACATGCGCGGAGGGCCTGGCTTCGGAGATCCGCTCGATCGCGAGCCGCAAAGCGTCGTGGATGATCTCAACGGCGGCTACCTGCTCGAGCGCTTCGCCGACAAGGTTTACGGCGTCGTCGTGAAGAAGGAGAAGGACGTCTACGTCGTCGACGAGGCGAAGACGGTCGCGCGGCGCGCGGCGCTCCGCAAGGAGCGCATCGCGAAATCCATTCCCACACGCGAATGGATGAAGGGCGAGCGTGCGAAGATCCTCAACAAAGAGGCCGGCTCGCACGTAAAGCAGATGTTCGCCGCCTCCTTCAAGCTCGGGCCACGCTTCTACGCCGATTTCAAATCGTTCTGGGATCTGCCTGAGAGCTGGACCCTGACCGAGGATGAGATCGGCATCCCGCACTACGGGTCGCAGTACTCCATGGACGTGTCGGAGCTGCCCGACGTCAAGACGGTCCAGTTCGTCGAGGAATGACCCGCTGCGGCGCCGGACAGCGGGGCCGGCGCCGCTTTTTTCCCAACAGAACAACCATACACGAGGAAACACCATGGCTTACACGCGCGCCAAGATCGCCGATCTCGTCGACGGAAAAATCGACCACGACACGCTCCACCAGATGCTCGCCACGCCCAAAGATCCGGAGCGTTTCGTTACCTACATCGAAATCCTGCAGGAGCGGGTTCCGTGGGACGACAAGATTGTCCTGCCGCTCGGTCCCAAGCTCTTCGTCGTGCAGCACGCCAAGACGAAGCAATGGAAGGTCCGCTGCGAATGCGGCCACGACTTCTGCGACTGGAGACAGAACTGGAAGCTGTTTGCGCACGTGCATGTGCGCGACACGCCCGAGAAGATGGAGGAGGTCTATCCGCGGCTGATGGCGCCTACCTCGTCGTGGCAGGTTCTGCGCGAATACTTCTGCCCAAAATGCGGGACGCTTCACGACGTCGAGGCTCCGACGCCTTGGTATCCGGTCATTCGCGATTTCGAGCCCGATATCGACACCTTCTACAAGGACTGGCTCGGCCTCAAGGTGCCCGAGCGTGTCGAAGCGGCGTGAGGGTGGCAAACGTGAACATGCATAACTGAAAGCACTATCGGCACGAAAGAAAAAGGGAGGAATCTAATGGACACCTATACGGGTTGCAGGAAGGCGAAAGGCATTCGCTTAACACCATGGATCGTGCTGGCCGGCGCTAGCGCTGTTGCGCTGTCCGCCGTGTTGATCACTTCGGCGTATGCGGCCGACGTGACCATCGATGCGCTTGCAAATGACGCTGCGTCGACGGAGGACGTCCTCTCGAACGGACTCGGCTGGCAAGCACAGCGGTTCAGCCCGCTCACTCAGGTCAATGTCGAGACGGTCCGCAAGCTCGTACCCGCGTGGGCGATGTCATTCGGCGGCGAGAAGATGCGCGGTCAGGAGAGCCAACCGCTCGTCGAGAACGGCGTCATGTATGTCACCGGCTCCTACAGCCGCATGTTTGCCATCGACACCAAGACTGGCGCGCGCCTGTGGGAGTACAATGCGCGCCTTCCGGAAGGCCTGTTGACCTGCTGCGACGTCATCAATCGCGGTGCGGCCCTTTTCGGAGACAAGGTTTTCTTCATGACGCTCGACGCCAAGGTCGTTGCGCTCGACAAGAAGACCGGGAAGGTCGTTTGGTCGAAGCAGATTGACGACCCGACGGCAGGGCACACGGCAACAGCCGCTCCGCTTATCGTTCCGTCCAAGGCACACGGTCCGCTGATCGTTACCGGCGTCTCCGGAAGCGAGTTCGGCATCGTGGGGCGGGTGGAAGCTCGCAAGGTCGACAACGGTGACTTGGTTTGGAGCCGTCCGACCATCGAAGGAAATGTCGGCGCCCTGAACGGCAAGCCGTCAACCATGACGGGCAAGGTCAACGAGACGTGGCCTGGCGATCTCTGGAAAACCGGTGGTGGCGCACCCTGGCTCGGCGGAACCTACGACCCCGACACGAAGCTGATCTTCATGGGTGTCGGCAATCCCGGTCCCTGGAACAGCTATGTGCGTCCGGGCGACAACAAGTGGAGCTGCTCGCGCATTGCCATCGATCCTGAGACGGGGGAGATCAAGTGGGGCTTCCAGACGACACCCCATGACGGTTGGGACTACGACGGCACAAACGAGGTCATCTCGTTCGACTTCAATGGCGTCAAGGCTGCCGCGACTGCCGATCGCAATGGGTTCTTCTACATCTTGAATCGAGAGAACGGCGAGTTCATCTCGGCAGCCCCCTTCGTGGAGAAGATCAACTGGGCGAAGGGCATCGATAAGACCGGCCGCCCGATCTTCGATCCGGCGTTCAGGCCCGGCGACCCGGCGAAATCCGCTGACGGCAAGAAAGGCGAGTCGATCTTCGCAATTCCGAGCTTCCTTGGCGGAAAGAACTGGATGCCGATGGCCTACAGCCCGGATACCAAGCTCTTCTATATCCCTTCAAACGAATGGGGCATGGAGCTGTGGAATGAACCCGTCACCTACAAGAAAGGTGCGGCATATCTTGGAGCTGGCTTCACCATCAAGCCGATCTTCGGCGACCATATCGGCGCGCTAAAAGCCCTCGACCCGGCAACGGGCAAGATCGTCTGGCAGGTCAACAACAAGGCGCCCCTGTGGGGCGGTGTGCTGACGACGGCGGGTGGCCTTGTGTTCTACGGAACGCCCGAGGGGTACCTCAAGGCGCTTGATGCCAAGACGGGCAAGGAGCTTTGGCAGTTTAACACCGGCTCGGGCATCGTCGGGTCGCCGATTACGTGGGAGCGGGATGGAGCGCAGTATGTCTCCGTCGTTTCCGGCTGGGGTGGCGCGGTGCCGCTCTGGGGCGGCGAGGTCGCCAAGTCGACCCAGGGCATACCGCAGGGCGCCATGACGTGGACGTTCAAGCTCCTGGATGACGTGGCGTCGAAATAGAGCGCATCGAACACGCGCTGAATGAGCGTCCAAGCGAAGGTCATCCTCTGCTTGGACGCGGTGCAGACATTCTATCATCCGCGCAAGCGAGGCTTTTAGCCGTCGTTGAACGAGGAATTCGCGACGGCGCGCAGCGCGCCTTGCCGGATCGCTTTGGAGAACCGTGGGTCTTTCGATGAGAATAAAAACGCTGCTGCACGTGGTTTGCGTTGTGGGTGTGATCGGTCTTGGGACGCTGGAGTGTGCTGCGCACGGAGATGTGTCGCCGCAGCCGGTCGATACGACAGGCCTTGAGTCGTTGGGTGACGAATGGCGAAAGGATAATCCCTACAAAGGCAACCAAACGGCCATCAAGATCGGGGCATCGGGCTACAATCAGAACTGTGCCCGGTGTCACGGTATCGAAGCTATTTCCGGCGGTATCGCGCCGGATCTGCGATACCTGGAGGCGGGCCAGAGCGGAGACGAATGGTTCATCGGCCGAGTCCGGCACGGCGCGACCATCAACGGGGACTACAAAATGCCGCCCTTCGAGGGGCTCCTCAGTCAGGAGGCCATGTGGGCGATACGAGCCTACTTGGAGTCGCGGCCTGCGGATTGATGGAGGCGAGCGAACGATGCGTGCAGAACGAAGCCTGCTTTTCTGTCTCGCCGTTGCGATGGGTGCCGTATTGCCTGTCCAGGCTTGCGTCGGGCGGCCCCTCGATCAGGTCCTCGCCAGCAAAGTTCTCCGTGTCGTTGTGTACAGGGACAATCCGCCTTTCTCATGGATGCGGGGAAACGATGTCGCCGGGATCGACGTCGATATCGGCCGCGCCGTTGCCAGGCGGCTCGGAGTAGCGCCCGAGATCATCCCTCGCATGACCGGAGAAAAGGTCGATGACGATCTCCGGTTCAATGTTTGGAAGGGGCCGATCGGGGAGGGTGGCGTTGGCGACGTGATGATGCACATTCCCATAGACAAGGAGCTCACGATCCGAACCACGAATGCGGTCATTGGCAACGGCTACTTCGAGGAGTGCGTTGCCCTTGCAATCAACGCGGATCGGGTACCGCCTCAGTCGAGCTTCGACGTCTTTTTGAAGGAAAAGGTTGGAGTCCAATACGCGACTGTCGCTGATTATTTTCTCCTTCGCTATGGCGACGGAGCCCTGATCGAGAACGTTGTGCATTACACGAACATCGGCGCTGGTATTCGGCAATTCACGTCGGGGGAGACGGCAGCCGTTCTCGGCGTGCGCTCGGACATCGAGGGGGTGCTGCACGAGCAGGGCGGAACGGCTCAGTTCATCGAGCCGCCGATGCCCGGCATCGTGCGCACGAACTGGGCGATTGGAACGGCGGTTAAGGAGGACAGCCGCGATTTGGGGTATGCGATCGGGACCGCACTCGAGGAGATGCGTGCAGAAGGTGAAATGGAGATCATTTTCTCGAAGTACGGCGTGTCATATCGGCCTCCATCATTCGAATGACGGTGCTGCAACAACAGCGAAGGTAGCTGCTGGAGCGTTGCTCCTATCTCGTGGCAAGCAGCCAAAGGATGATCAGAAAGAATACGACGGACAGGACTTTCCAGAACAGCAGCGGATTGCGATCCACAAGCGGCGTGATCGACTGGCGGTCGAATGCTTCGTTCGGTTGGCGAAGGTCGGCAATAAACTCCGAGAGGGCCTCATAGCGCCGCGCCGGATTTATGCTGACGGCCTTGCGGATCGCCCGATCCATCCATTCGGGTACGCCGGGCGATAGCTCGGCGGCTGAGATGTAGAAAAGCGATGCCTGCGCCTTCGGAGTCGTCGCGTCGGCCACGCGGTCGCCGTAGGGCAGCGCGCCCGCGAGCAACTCGTACGCGATGAGACCAAGGGAATATTGGTCAGATTTCTCGGTTCCCGGATTGCCTAGAAAATACTCGGGAGCTGCGTATTGATGGGTGCCGAGGATATCGCCCGTGTCGGTCGCGGGCATGGCCTCGAGAACCCCCGCAACACGCACCGAGCCAAGGTCGATGATCTTCACGGTGCCGGATGTGTCGATCATGATGTTTTCGGGGCGGATGTCCTGATGCAGCATTTCCTTCCGGTGGAAGGCGCGCAGTCCCTTGGCGATCTGCTCGACGATGTCACGAACGGCCGGCAAACTGGGATGCGGATTGTCTTGCATCCATTTGCGCAGGGTCTGCCCTTCGATCAGCTCGGAGACCGTGTAGAGACTGGTGCGCGGGCGTTGCGTCTTCACTGCCTTTACGACGTGCGGCGAGTTCAAGCGGCGCGCAACCCATTCTTCCATGGCAAACCGGCGACGAGCGCCCGGGTTGTCGCGGAGATTCTCCGACAGAACCTTGAGCGCGACGTGCTCGCCGGTCTCGCTGTCGATGGCGACGTAGACATTGCTGCGGTTTGTGGCGTGGATCTCGCGCACGATGCGAAAACCGTCGAGATCATAGGGAATGCGCGGCACCTCGGCCGCCACCGCCAGCTCCGCACTTTGGAGAACATCTTGCGCATCCTCTTCGGGAAGGCTGTCGACACGTACGATCTGGACGGTCAGATTATCGTCGCTGCCGTTGGCGAGGGCGCGAGCAACGATCTCGCGCGCCGCAGCGTCGAGGTCATCAGCCGCGGCGATGAGCGCTGCCATCTCGCGAGGGCTCATAAACTCGTGCACGCCGTCGGTGCTCAGGACAAAGACGTTGCCGGGCTTCAGGTCGACGGCGAGATAGTCGATCTCGACATTGGGGTCGACGCCCATGGCGCGATTGAGATAACTCTCGGTCTTCGAGACCGTCAGGCGGTGATCCCTCGTCAATTGCTCGAGGCTGCCTGACGCGAGCTGAAAGACGCGGCTATCTCCAACATGGAAGACATGTGCGGTCCTGCCTTTAAAGACGATCGCGCTAAGGGTGCAGATGTAACCCTGGTTGTCATAGAGCCAGTTGCGGCGGCTTTCGGCGTGGAGCCAGGCATTCGCGGCGCGGATCACGCGTTCGCCGGCAGTCTTCGCCGTCCAGGTATCCGAAGTACAGTAGTAGTCCGCCAGGACGCTGTTGACGGCGATTTCCGCCGCGATCCGGCTGACCTTGCTCGATGAGATGCCGTCTGCCAAAGCGACGGCGATCCCCTTCAATGCGCGCTCGGCGCCCTCGGGGATAACGGCTCCGTGGAAGTCCTGATTGATGGGTTTGGGTCCGGCCTCGGAACACTGACCGATCGTCAAAGAAAGCTCGGTCGCGGAAGAACTGGTCAACATCAAGCTCCGTTTCGAGACGACAGGCCGGGCCCTGCAGTGTGACAGGGCCTCGTCGTTCGTCAATGTCGCCGGTTGGCGACGAGACGGATTGCGTGGGCGCTTGGACACCAGAGGTACTAGCGGCCTCGCAGGTTCGGCAGCAGAAACATTTCGCCCTGCTTGATCTCGTCGTGCCGGTGCATAGCTAGACGATCGGCTTCGTGGTCTTCGGCTGCGAACCCTGCCGACAGCCGCCGCGCATCTCTGTCTCTCTCGCGGTTTGTATTGGTGCGCGGAGCCGTCCGGCAATCTGAACCATTCAACGTGTTTTGCGAGCGAATGGCAGAGCAGCATTTCGGCCGAGGACCGATATTCCGCAAACTGGCATAAAAGTTGCGCCCTCAGGCACGGGGCTTTCGGAGATATTTGCTCAAAAAAGCTAATAGGCCGCAGGACTTGTGGTGGCGGCGAGGTGTCTGGCTCATGGCGTTCCTCACAAAATTCGAGCAGACGCAGCGCAAATATTGGGCGCACGGGAGGCGTCGCGATGAGGATGGCGTTCTGGAAGAAGCAACAGGTGGGAGATCAGCCGCAACCGATGGATACGATGCATGAGGCGGGGACCGCTGCCCAACCAACGCCGATGACCGCTCAAAGCCCGTTGGCAAGCGAAACCGGGATGCCTGCTCCTGCCGAGGCGCTGCCAAGTCCGGAGTCCCACGTCGACCGGATGCTCGCAGATATTTACGAGCGCACTCTTCCTTTCGCGGAGGGGGCGCTTGCCGACTACATCCCGGAGCTCGCCAAAGTGGCGCCTGGATCGTTCGGGATCGCTCTCGCGACGACCAAAGGCAAGGTCCACAAGATCGGCGATGCGGATATGGAGTTCACGATCCAGTCGACATCCAAGGCGCTGACCTACTGCATGGCGCTCGAGATCTGTGGCCGCGATGCTGTTCTGGCCAACGTCGGTGTCGAGCCGAGCGGAGATCCGTTCAACGCCATTGAATTCAGCCCTGTTACGCGCCGGCCCTACAATCCGATGGTGAATGCCGGCGCAATCGCCGTGTCGGGCATGCTGCGCGATGCCCTCGGTCCGGACGCAGCGTTCGATCAGATGCTCGACCGCTTCTCTCAGGCGGCCGGAAGGCCGCTCACGCTCAACGAGGACGTCTATCGCTCGGAAGCGCTCACCGGGCACAGGAACAGGGCCATTGCGCACCTGCTTCTCAGCGCCGGCGCCTTGAGCGAGCCGGTCGAGCCGGCGCTCGATCTCTATTTCAGGCAATGCTCGATCATGGTGAGCGCCGCGGACCTCGCCGTGATCGGTGCAACGATCGCCAACCTTGGCGTGAATCCGGTCACCGGCCAGCAGGTCTTCGACATCGACTGCGTGCGGGATACGCAATCGGTCATGTTCTCGTGCGGGATGTACGATTTCTCCGGCGGTTGGACCTATGAGGTTGGCATCCCGGCCAAAAGCGGCGTGGGGGGTGGAATCCTCGGCGTCGTAAACCGGCAGCTCGGTGTCGGCACCTATTCGCCGCGCCTCGATCGCAACGGCAATTCGGTGCGGGGAATCGAGAGCTTCAAGATGATGTCCAACGTCCTGGGGCTTCACGCCTTCGATCTGACCAACACCGGCTCGGCCTTCGTCAGCTCCTTCTTCGAGGAAAGCGGTACGTAGGGCTCCGATTTGAGAACCAGGGCGGCCAAGAAGCAAATCACGGGGAGGAATGAATGCGATTGGAACAAGTGGAGCTGCCGGGAGATATCCTTCTGGTCAGACTCAAGGGTGCGCTCGACATCGCCGGATCGGGCGAGGTCGAGGCACCGCTGACCAAAATCTCGGAGACGCGCAGCAAGGTCATTGTGAACTTTACGGAGGTCACGTTCCTGGCGTCGATCGGAATACGCCTTCTTGTGAAGGCCGCGCGCTCCATTGCGAAGAAAAGCGGTCGTCTTGTCGTGTTCAATCCGTCGGACGATGCGCGCAAGGTCCTGCGATCCACGGGCATCGATACCATCATTGCTGTGGTCGCGGACGAGAAGGCCGCGATTGCAGAGTGCAGTAGATGAGCTTGAAAAAGTCGATCGGCTTAGCTCCTACAGCCTCCGATGTGACGCGCTTCAACGTCTGGTTCGATCAGCAGTGTGCCGCGAGCGGAATCGAAAAGACTTTGGGCGCCGATCTCAAGCTCTGCATCAACGAGGTTCTGGCCAATCTGATCAGCTACGGGTTCAACGACACCTCCGCGCCCTTGGTTGCCGTCGAGGTCGACTTGCAGCCGGGATGTGCCAAAGGGAAGGTGATCGACAACGGCATGTATTTCGATCTCCGTGACTGGCCGCCGGTTGCCAAGGACCGCGACCTCATGACGGCCCCGCCCGGCGGTTTCGGTATCGCGCTCATCAAGGAGCGCGCGAGCCGTATGTCGTACAGGCGCATCGGGGATCTCAACGAGTTCGAAATCGTGTGCGAGAGGACTAGAGCTTCGGACTGATAGAGTCTGAAGCAATTCATGGTCTAGCCGTTGAACCGCATCGCGACGCAGGTGATGTCGTCGGATTGCTCTGTGCCCTCCGAGAAGCGCGAAACCTCGTCCGTCAGAGACTGAACGAGATCGCGCGCGTCTCCGAATGTCCGCCGTGTAACCGACTTGGCGACGCGGTCAGGGGTGAACACGCGGCCGTCGATATTGAACGCCTCGGTTATGCCGTCCGTCAGCAGCAGAACCATGTCGCCCGACGCAAGCTTGCGCGCCTCCGTCGGAAATTCCGCTTCCTCGAACAACCCTATCGCAGGCCCCATATAAGGCAGGCGTTCGTACGTCTTCGCTGCATCGATCAGAAGGGCATCGTCATGGCCCGCGCTCGAGTAGGCAAGGCGTCCGGTCTCGAGATCGAGGACGGCGTAGATGATCGTGACGAACATTCCTTCCGAGTTGTCGCGTGAAAGTATCGCGTTCACCTTCGAGAGCGTCGCGCCTGGCTCCTCATTCTCGAATGCAATGGTTCTGAGGACCGTCCGCGCGACGCTCATGAAAAGCGCAGCCGGAACACCCTTGCCCGAAACGTCGCCGACGGCCAAGCCGAGCTTCGTGTCGTTGATAAGGAAGAAGTCGTAGAAGTCGCCGCCTACGGACTTGGCCGGCTTCATGACGGCGAAGACATCGAACTTGCTTTGCAGAGGTCCTGTCGGGAGCTCCTTGGGAAGGAAGGTTCTCTGGATCTGTGCGGCGGATTCCATCTCCCGCGCGATCCGCTGCAATGCCTCGCGGCCGCGGTTTCGTTCGCTCTCGGCCTCGTAGTAGAGGTAACCGGTCCCGAAGATGTAAGCGGCCGTACTCGTCATGATCGGGAACACGGCGTCAACGAGAACGCCCTGCGAGAAGGCCAGGTAGCTGCCGAGCAAGAACGCACAGACGCTTGCAAAGCCGACGACTGCGGAGACGCGGGCTCCGCGAAGGTAGACGATCGCGCCGAGTAGCAGTGCGGAGGCGATCGTCAGCACGATCTCCATGCCCTTTGCATAGTCGGGGCGCACCAGAAGCTTTCTTGCGAGCAACTGCTCGAGCGCCTGGGCATGGATCTCCACACCCGAAATGACGGGATCGAGGGGCGTGGCGCGCAAGTCGAGCAGACCGGGCGCGCTGGTGCCGACGATTGCGATGCGTCCGTCAAGATCTTGCGCCGCGGCGCCGCTCAGGACATCGGTCGCTGCAACCGTTCGCTTGGGGTCGTGGCGCGAGAACGAAAGCCAGAGCTGGCCATCGCTGTCCGTCGGAATGATGGTGTCGCCGACCGCGACTGTCGTAACGCCGCGGTCTCCGGCGAACCCTCCGTCACCGGCAGAGCGAACGCCAATCGATTTTGCACCGCTGTAGATACGAAGCGCCTCAACGGCCAACGACGGATAGAGATGGCCGGCAATGGCAACGACGACCGGGATGCGCCGCAGGATCTGATCGTGATCCGGGAGCCAATTCATAACACCGAGGCCCGCGGCAGCCTGCTCGAATGCGGGCCAGTTGGCTGATGCACCGGAAAACTGCGGTACGAACCCGACAACATTCTCGCCGATCGTCGCGAACGAAGCCTTTGCCTCCGGCACCTGCCCGGTCGTTCGCGAGGTGCCGATCACTCCAAGCACGCTTGGATGTTGCGCGAGCGCTTTTGCGAACATGTCGTCGGCGGAACTCTCGGCCTTCAGTTTCTCTACGATGGGCCTCAGCTCGGGCGAGTTGCGAAGCGTTTCCGGCAGCTGATCCAGCGGTCCACCGGTTGCTTCCGGAAACACGATATCGAACACCACGACGCGCACGCCGGATGCGAAGAGCTTGTCGACCAGCTCCGCGAGCAGATCGCGCCGCCAGGGCCAACTGCCGATTTTCTTCAGGGAGCGCTCATCGATGTCGACGATGCGCACCGGGTATGCCGGATCGACTTCCCTGGGTGCCGATTGCTGGAGAAGGTCGAAACCGAGCAAGCGCAGGCGGGCCATGAACCCGGGATCAACGACGCGAAGTCCAACGCATGCTGCAATCGTACTCAGAATGATCAACCAATAGGCATTCTTGATGCTGAGCCAACGGTCATGCGCCCGTCGTTGTGTGATCATTTCGGTGAGATCGCCCGTGGAACAATTTGTCAGTTATGATACATTCTGCTCACGGTGAGGCAAACCGAAACTTCGGATCGTTTCATGTATGGCGGTGTTCAACGTTGGTCGCTCGGCGACGGTGCGCGTCTTATTGCTTTCTGCGCGGCGTTCTCCTGTTTCGCAAGCGTCGCGGTACATGCAGACGACGCGAAGCCCGAGATCGGTACAGCGGTCGTCATCAAGCGCGAGGTCGTCGCGACGCTTGGCGCCGACAAGCGAGACCTTCAGGAAGGCTGGCGCGTTCATCGCGATGAGCTCCTGGAAACCGGAAACGAGTCCCAGGCCGAGGTGCGCTTGGACGATCAGACCAAGCTCGCGCTTGGACCCAATGCCGGCTTGAAGCTCGATGAGTTCGTCATCGGTAAGTCAGACGGCGTGACGACAATCGGCGTGAACTTCCTCAAGGGTACGTTCCGTTTCATCACGGGATCGGAGAAGAAGGAGGCTTATCGCATCGAGACACCGTCGGCGACGATCGGCGTGCGCGGAACGGTTTTCGACGTTTATGTCGATGGCGGCGGCGACACGTTGGTTCTTCTGCACGAAGGGGAAGTCAACGTCTGCAACAGGAAGAATACGTGCCGGCGACACAGGTCGGTGGGGCGCGTCATCCGTGCGACAGTTGCTGGCGTCGTTTCGGCGCCGATCAGGTTCACCGCCGGCTTGATTCCGGGTGTTGGCAGCGTCGGCGCCGCGTTTCCATTTGTCGGACGAACTCTCCAGATCGATCCCCTTAAGCGTACGATCGTGCAGCCGGTCAAGAAAGCGGGCCGCGTCGTGACCAAGAGCGCGCGCAGCGTCGGCAGAACGGTGCGAAAGGTGCTGCCGTTCTAGATCAGAAAAGCCGGCTGCGAGACACGAGTTGCCGCTGGGTTCCGCGATAGGCGCACGCATGCTCGCAGCGTGGAAGCCGTACCTTGGATGCGAAGCGGGGACGCGTTTTCTCCGTTAGGAACGGGCATCCCAATGTCTTGCGCAGAGCCTCGATAAGCTGATCCTCGGTGGATACGGCGTAGTATTTTCCTCCGGTCTCGTCGGCGATGCAGCGGGCCTTGAAGTACTCGGATTCGCCGTCACGATAGCCAATCACATGGACGGTGAGATCGCGTCCCGTCGCCTCCAAAAGGGCTCCAAGGGCGCAGGGGTCTCCGCCACATGTCTCTTCCCCGTCTGTGACGAGAACGACCACAGCCTGTTGTTCGGTGTAATGGAGCACCTCCGCGGCCTGCCGGACAGATTCCGTCAATGGCGTTCTGCCACGGGGATTGATGGTTTCGACGATCCCCAACAATTGTTCCGCAGCGTTTGGGGTCGGCTTCATGTGCAAGCGGATGCTGCTGCAGTCGTTGTACGCGCCTTCGCCATAAACGATCAAACCTAGCCGCCGGACAGGCGCAACTTCCGGAACCACGTGGGACATTGATCGTTTGACGCGCGCGATGCGCGGAACCTTCAGCGCGTAGTCTGTTGTTCCCATCGAGCCGGAGGCATCGAAGACGATCATCGCGTCCGACTGACACGAATTCGTGTCGTCGTCCGATGAAACAGAGGTGGAAGACAATGCCAACGCGAGGAAAGCCCCCGCCAGCTTGAGATACGGGTGCATTGCGCCTCGGGACATTCCCCCTCCGGATATTGGTATGTAGGCAACCCTAACGTGCGCCGACTTGATGGTGAAGATGGGGAACAACCCTTGTGGGGTAGGGCATCATTCACTCCACGCGAGGGAATACTGCCCAGTCTCGCGAGCAACGCCTTCGTAAGCGCGTTTAGTCAGGCGCAGGTCTTCTGCACGGGAGGACGTCGTTCGACGATTGTGGCCGGGTATCGTAAGCTCAATCGGGTCGCATCAGAGCGACCGGCCATTCCTCTGCCATGTAGCGGATGAACCAGACGCTGAACTGGTCCGGAATAGCGGCAACGTCGGCGCGGAGTATGTCGATCCCGCACCATTGGTAGCCTTCGGCCTCTGCCGGATCAGGTTTCAGTGGACCTTCATAACACCCGCGGAAAATATGCACGATCTCATGTTCGGACAGCCCATTGTCGAACGTGGCGCGGTACTGGACGACACCGAGCCATTCGAGCGGACACGAGAAACCCATCTCTTCGCGAAGACGGCGTTGTGCTGCTGCCTCGACGTTTTCGCCGGGGCGCGGGTGTCCGCAGCACGCATTGGTCCAGAGGCCGCCCGAATGATATTTGGTCGTGGCGCGCTTCTGCAGAAGCTGGCGCCCTTTAGAATCCCACACGATCACCGAGAACGCGCGATGCAGCAGGCCCCGCCGATGGGCATCGATCTTCCCGGCCGCGCCGATCTCGTTGTCGTCGGCGTCGACAAGAATCAGCGACTCTTCGTGCTCCTGCAAAACGCAGCACTCCTCACGGGGCGAAGATATGGGAGAGCATGAGGTCCTTGACCTGCCGCGCATCGACAGGACCGTCAGGCACCAGATGCGGCTCCGACGACAAGAATACGGGTCCGTGCTCCGCCGGCCCGTCGGCCCGGCCGTGCGACCCCTTCACGAGTGACGCATCGAGCGGAATGACGTCCATGAGCGTGCGGAAACCTATCGCCTTCTTTAGAAGACGCCAGCCTATGGCAAGCCTCGGCCACCGAATTCCCGGATCGACGAACAGCTCGGCGGGGTCATAGCCGGGCTTCTTGTGAATGTCGACCGTGCGCGCAAAATCCGGTGCGCGACTGTCGTCGAGCCAATAGTAGTAGGTGAACCAGGCGTCCGGCTCAGACAGCGCAACAAGGTCGCCGGAGCGGTCATGGTCTAGCCCGATGCCAACCTGCTGGCCGCGATCCAGAACCTGCGCCACGCCGGGGAGCTTCTCGAGCACATCCCGGACGGCTGCCAGATCGCTCGAATTCCGCACGTACACGTGCGCGATCTGGTGGTCGGCCAGTGCGAAGGCACGGGAAAGCGGAATGTCGAGACTTTCGCCGCCATCCTCCTCACGGATCGACAGGAGCCCGGCTTGACGCAAGGCGCGGTTGATGTGAACCGGCCGCGTCACGGGCACGATGCCGTACTCGGAAAGGACGATGACGCGCCGACCGAGCGCCCGCGCGGACTCGATGAGATCGCCGGCAACAGCGTCGACCTCTGCGAGATCTTTCGCGATATCGGGATGATCCGGTCCAACGCGCTGCAGACCGTAGTCGAGGTGCGGCAGGTAGACCAACGCGAGTGTTGGGTTGCGCGTTGCGAGGACATGCTTCGCCGCGTCCGCGATCCAGCGGCTCGACTCGATCGAGGTGGCCGGTCCCCAGAACCGGAACAGGGGAAAGAGACCGAGCTTCTGTGTGAGCTCGGCTCTGAGCTCCGGGGGATCGGAATAGCAGTCGGGCAGCTTACGCCCGTCGGCCTTGTAGATGGGGCGGGGCGTGACGGCGATATCTGTCGAGGCCGCCATCGCATACCACCAGAACAGGTTGGCGCAGGTGAAGGTTGGGTCGTTTGCCTTGGCAGCGTCCCATACGCGTTCACCGCCGACCAGCTTGTTGGATTGGCGCCAAAGCCAGACCTCCATGAGGTCGCGGAACAGCCATCCGTTGCCGACGATGCCATGCGCTCGCGGCAGCTGGCCGGTCACGAATGTCGCCTGAACCGAGCACGTGACGGCGGGAGTGATCGTGGACAGCGGCCGCAGGCATCCTTCGGCAGCGAAGCGGGACAGGTTCGGTGTGTGCGGTCCAAGGAGCGCAGGCGTCAGACCGACAACGTTGATGACGACGGTAGGATGCATCTCCTGCCGGATGGTTATTTCTTCAGCGTGTGGATGTAGGCGATGATCTTGAGGATCTGATCCTGCGTGACGCCCCGCTCGGAGAAGGAACGCATCGCGCCGGAGGCGCCGGAGTGGATGATCTCGAACTTGCCGATATCGGTGTTGGCGCGCGTGTTCACATAGACCTCGTCGACAAGGCTCGGGCCCATGCCGCCCGTGCCGTCGGCACCGTGGCACGCCTGGCAGTTGTCGTCGAATAGCGTTTGTCCGGCCGAGATGGCGTCGGCCTGGCCGTTGTACGGATTGACGCCGTCCTTGCGGAACGACTTCACGGCATCGGTGATCTCCTCGCCCTTGATCGGCTTGAGGTCCAGAGCCGAATCGTCGAGCGCGTGCCGGAATTCTACGTCGGCGAGAGCGGATGACAGAGATACTGGCGTGAGAAGAATGGCTGTCGCAGCGGATGCCGCAAGAAGTGAAGCTGGCCGTTTCGCAATCATGAAGTGAGCACCTATCTGGGTACGGATCGTGGTCTTTCCGGAAGACGGAAGGCCCTCGCGCGTGCGACGCGAGGGCCTTCCGAGGTCATGAAGCGTGGCGCATCACGGACCTTGCGTGTTTGCTACTTCTTGGTCTTTGCGACCTCGGCTCCTTCCGGAACCTTGTCCGCAGCGACGATCCTCCAGAGCGAGCCCGGCGGGTTGGCCGTCGCGCCCTTGTCATCGAGGTAGAAGCAGTTGCAGTTGACGGCCAGCACTGAGCCGTCCTCGTCGTTGTTGCCTGCCGTGAACTGCAGCGCCGTCTGAGCAAGCTCCTGGAGCTGCCACTTGCTGCCGTCCCAGCCGGTGGCGAACACGCGGCCCGAGCACCAGTCGCCGGTGAGGTAGACGCCTTCCATGCCGGCGTAGTTGGCAACGCCGAGACC